>JANNDT010000181.1:0-21290 GCA_031387905.1 Deltaproteobacteria bacterium | reverse complement strand
CGCAGCGATTTCGCGATTGCCAGCCAGCCGGGCGAGGCGCAGAATCGCCCCGTCGCCTCGCCAAGCGATTCCCCTCGCGCACCGACGCGACCCGCTTCTCCACTTCCCAGCACCGAGGGGAAGGAGAAGGCCATGATCGCGCAACGCCTGCGGTGGTACTTGAACCAGAGCGGCCTGCCTTACGAGGTGCTGCCGCATCCGCACTCGCGTTCGAGCCTCGAGACCGCCCGCGAGGCGCACGTGCGGCCCGAGAAGTTCGTGAAGCCGGTGCTGCTCGAAGACGAGAGCGGTTACGTGATGGCAGTGGTGCCCGCGTCCGCGCGCATCGATCTCGCGCGACTCGGCGAGCAGATGCACCGGGATTTTGAGCTCGCTAGCGAGGAAGAGATCGAGGAGTTGTTCCCCGATTGCGCCGCTGGGGCAATGCCCGCGCTAGGCGCGCCCTACCGCATTCCCACGGTTTACGAGGACTCCCTCGCCGGCCTTCGCGATGTGTACTTCGAAGCCGGCGACCACGAAGACGTGGTGCACATGCGCGCCGGCGACTTCATGAAGCTGCTCGATGGCGCGCTGCATGGGCACTTCAGCAGGCGGATCAGTTAGGGCTGGTGAGGAGCCCCGGCGCGACGCGACGCCGGCGTCACACCGGCAAATCGCGCCGCGTGAAGATCGCTTCGAGCGCGATGCCGCGCGCTGCGAACGCCTCGGCGGCGCCCTCGCCGCGGTCGACGATGCAGAGAGCGCGCGCGACTTTGCCGCCCGCTTCGGTGACGGCGTCGAGCGCTTCGAGCGTCGAGCCGCCGGTGGTCATGGTGTCCTCGACCAGCGCGATCGTCATGCCCGGCGCGAACGCGCCCTCGATGCGTTTCCCGAGCCCGTGCTTCTTGGCCTCTTTGCGCACGAAGAAGCCGAGCACGTCCTGCCAGCCATCGCTCGCGCTGGCGGCGGCGAGCAGCACCGCGGCTACTACGGGGACCGCCGCGACGACCATGCCGCCGACGGCCTCGACGCGCGGCCCGCTGCGCAGTCTCTCCAGTAACAGCTGCCCCGCCAGCGCGATCCCGCGCGGGCGCATCATCGTCGTGCGCAGGTCGAGGTAGAAATTGCTCTGCTTGCCGCTCGAGAGCGTCACCGCGCGGCGCTCGAACGAATGGCGAACGATCAGCTCGAGCAGTTCCCGGCGCGCGTCGCTCATACTTCGCTCCTATTGCTTGCGGATCCCGAGCATGAACTCGGCGATCATCTTCGTGTGCAGCTCGCTCGTGCCCTCGCCGAACTCGAGCGACTTGGCTTCCAGTAACAAGCGGCCCACTTCGTATTCCTCGCTGAGCCCGTAGCCGCCGTGAATCTGAATTGCGTCGAGCGCGTTCGCGACGGCGGCTTGGCTCGCCATCAGCTTCGCCATCGAGCTCTCCATCGACGCGCGCAGCACGCCACGGTCTTTCATGCGCCCGAGCTGGTAGACGATGCTGCGCGCGGCCTGCGTGCGGCAGGTCATGTCGGTGATCTTCTGCTGGATCATCTGGAACTCGCCGATGCGCTGGCCGAAAGCCTCACGCTCGAGGGCATACGGCAGCGCGAGATCGATGCAGCGCTGCGCCTGGCCGACGCAGCGCGCCGCCACTGAGAAGCGCCCCGTGTCGAGCGCGGCGCCGAGCACCGGGAAGCCTTTGCCAGGCTCGCCGAGCAGCGCGTCGTCGGGCACGAACGCGTCCTCGAAATGCACCTCGGCGAGGTTGTCGCGCTTGAGCGTGCGCATCGGGAAATCGCCGATCGTCAGGCCCGGCGTATTGCGCGGGTCGACCAGGAACGCCGTAACACCTCCGTGTTTCTTGGCGAGGTCGACGCTCGCGACTAGCAGGAACAGCCCTGCGTGCGCGGCGTGCGAGATGAACACCTTGGTGCCGGTGATCTTCCAGCCGCCGGCAGCTTTCTTGGCGACCGTCTTCATGTTCCCGAGATCCGTGCCGCCGCCAGTCTCGGTGAGGCACGCCGAGCAGATCACCTCGCCCTTCGCGATGCCCGGCAGCCAGCGAGCTTTCTGAGCGTCCGTGCCGAACGCGAGGATCGAGCGCGCCGCCAGCGAGTTCGAGACCGAGACCACCGACGCGATCACCCAATCGACGCGCGCCAGCTCCTCGCAAATGATCCCGTACGACGTGTAGTCCGAGAACGAGCCGCCGTACTCCTCGGGAATCATCGGGCCCATCAGGCCCAACTCGGGCAGCTTCGCGATCAACTCGAGCGGGTAACGCGACTCGCGCTCGTAGCGCTCGACGTGCGGCAGGATCTCCTTCTCCGCGAACGCGCGGACGACGCGGCGCACTTCGCGCTGCTCCTCCGTGAGATCGAAATCCGCCATCCGGTCGAGGGGGGTCTGCATGAATCGCCTCGCGCCTTTCGTTGAATCGGGCGCAGGTTAGAACGCCGCGCTCGAAAGCCGAGCGCGGGCCGCATTCGGCCTCGCTTTTTCGGTACGCCTCCCCTAGTTTGCGCCGCCCCTTTCGCCCCGGGCCGCGCTCGCGGGCCGTTTTCGGAGCCCCCGTCATGCGCAAGTCCGCCAAGCTCCCGCACCGCAACCGCAAGAAGTCCGCGCGCCACCGCGCGAAGCTGAAGAAGAAGCACGAGAAGGTGCGCAAGCGGAAGAGCAAGGGCGTGCGGAAGTATTACAAGTAGGCGGCTGCGACCGCGCCACTCAGGCCACTGCCTCCCGCAACTCCCCAACTGCCCGCGCCAACGCCTCACCCACTGCGCGGTCCCAGCCCGCCGCGTCTCCGTTGTCAGCGCCGTCTGGGAAGCTGATGGCGCGCGCGGCGTTCACGACGCCGCCTTCGAGGATGCCCGTCGGCCCGCGCACGAAGCCCGCCACCGCGTCTGCCGCGCTCGCTCCTTGCGCGCCGTAGCCGGGCACCAGGAACAGGCTGCCGGGCAGCAGCTCGCGCACGCGGCGGCTCTCTTCGGGCCAGGTCGCGCCGACCACGACGCCGAGGCCGGACCATTCGGTAGACGGCCCGCGCAGCTTCAGCGCGAGCGGCTGTAACAAGTCGGCGAGGCGTTGATAGACAGGGCGCTCGCGCACGACGAGATCCTGCAAATCGACGGCGCCGGGGTTGCTGGTGCGCAGCAGCACGAACACGCCCGCGCCGCCGGCGTGAGCGGCCGCGAAGAAGGGCTCGAGCGAGTCCATGCCCAAGTACGGATTCACGGTGAGCGCGTCGACGCGCATGGGCGCGTCGGCTGCGAGGTAGGCGGAGGCGTAGCTCGCCGCGGTGCTGCCGATGTCGCTGCGCTTGGCGTCGAGAATTACGAGCAAGCCGGCGCGGCGCGCTTCGTCCATTACGCGCGCGAGCACCGCGATGCCCGCCGGCCCGAGGCGTTCGAAACACGCGCTCTGCGGCTTCACCGCGGCGACTTTGCCGGCGACGCGTTCGAGCAGCGCGAGGCAAAAGGATTCGACGGCGCGGGCGGTCGAGAGATCGCCAGCGGCCATGGAGCCGCGGCGGAAGGCGCGCGGGAGCAGCTCGAGGTGCGGATCGATGCCGACGCACAACGGGTGACCGAGGGCGCGGGTGCGGAGGATGAGACGGTCGGCGAATGCGTCGGTCACGGCGGGGGGCACGGTAGCGAGGTGTGGGTTGTTATGGATCGAGGCGGTGTCGGGAGGGCTTCGTCGCGGGCTTCCGCTCGGGGCGGGAGGGGTGCTGGCCGGCTGCGGGCCTTGGCCGCAGGGAGTGCGGGCAGTGGGTACGCCGGGGCCGCTGGGCGAACACTGCACGGCAGCGGGGCGATAGCGGAGATCCGCTGTGCGCTCGTGGCGATGAGCCGTGCGAACTGCGTGCCGGTAGCGGCCCTCCGCGGCCACACCCCGCTCCCGCCCCTGCGCTCCTTGCTAGCGAGGCTGCCGGTGACGAACACATCAGGTAGGGAGCGTGACGGCGCTGCGGCGTCGAACCGCCGCGCCGCCACTTTGCAGCGAGGTGTGCGCGCGTTCCCGCGTGCTCGAGGCAACGAGGGGTGCGGCCCCTACGCGCGCGATTTCTCCGCGCGAAAACCCGGTGCATCGCGGCCGCCGGGATGCGCGCACGCCTCGCTGCAAAGTGCCGCCGCCGCGGCTCAACGCCGCGAGTGGCGGCACCGTCCCTAAGAGAATCAGCGCTGATGCACCCGAACCGGCAAGCAGCGAGGGGCGGGAGCGGGGTGTGGCCGCGGAGGGCCGCTACCAGCAACTCGATCGCACGGCTCGACGCCACGAACGCACAGCGGATCTCCGAAATCGCCCCGCTGCCATGCAGAGTTCGCCCGATCGCCCCGGCGTACCCACTGCCCGCACTCCCTGCGGCCAAGGCCCGCAGCCGGCCAACACCCCTCCCGCCCCGAGCGGAAGCCAGCGCCGAAGACCTCCGACGGCGACGACGACAACTCACCCACAGCTAACGTGCGCCCGCAATGTCCAAGCCCTTCACGTTCCATATGCAATCGACCGACGGCGCTGCCCGAGCCGCCGTTTTCGAGACTCCGCACGGCCCCGTCCACACTCCCGCCTTCATGGTCGTGGGCACGCAGGGCGCCGTCCGTGCAATGACGCCGGATCAAGTGCGCGCGGCCGGCGCCGAGGTGTTACTGGCGAACACGTATCACCTGGCGCTGCGACCCGGCGAACAGCTGATCGAGAAACTCGGCGGCCTGCACGCCTTCATGCGCTGGGACGGCCCGATTCTCACGGACAGCGGCGGTTTCCAGGTGTTCTCCCTCGAGAGCAAGGAGATCACCGATCACGGCGTGCGCTTCAAGAACGAAGTGACCGGCGACGTGATGGAGCTTACGCCCGAGCGCTCGATCCAAATCCAGAATGCATTGGGCGCCGATGTGATCATGGCGTTCGACGAGTGCACGCCGTATCCGGCGACCGAGGCGCAGGCCGCTGAAGGAGTGAACCGCACGCTGGCGTGGCTCGAACGCTGCGCGCGCGCGCATGCGCGCGACGATCAGGCGCTGTTCGGGATCGTGCAGGGCAGCACTCACGATGCGCTGCGCACGCGCTGCGCGGCCGGCGTCTTGCAGCACGACCTACCGGGCTACGCGATCGGCGGCGTCTCGGTCGGCGAGGGTCACGAGCTGCTCTGCCGCATCACCGCGCACACAGCAAAGCAGCTGCCCGAGAACAAGCCGCGTTACCTAATGGGTGTCGGCCTGCCCGAAGACCTGATCGCTGCGATCGGCTACGGCATCGACCTGTTCGACTGCGTGATCCCCACGCGTTACGCGCGCTCCGCGACCGTCTTCACCTCGCGCGGCCGCATCCGCCTCACGAACCGCAAGTACCGCCGCGACGCCTACCCGATCGACACGAGCTGCGAGTGCGCCGCCTGCGTCGGCGGCTTCTCGCGCGCGTACCTGCACCACCTGTTCGCCGCGAACGAAGTGCTGTCCGCGATCCTCGCGTCGATCCACAACACGCACTTCTATCAGCGCCTCGTGAAAGACGCGCGCGCCGCCATCCAAGCCCGCCGCTACGAAGACTTCCGCGCCGAGTTCCTCGAGAACTACCAGCGCGGCTGACGCTACGAACCACCCCGGGACGTTCCACGACGAAACTGTGCACGACGCCTGCCGGATTTCGTCGTGGAACGTCCCGGGATACTTCGACGCGTTCGTCGTGGAACGTCCCGCTCAACAACGGCTGGCAGGCGCGAGGGCATCCGTCACTCTCCGCGGCCCTATGGCCCTCCGCTGCGGAATTGTTGGTCTCCCGAACGTCGGCAAGAGCACGCTGTTCAACGCGCTCACCGAGGCTGGCATCGCGGCGGAGAACTACCCGTTTTGCACGATCGAGCCAAACTCGGGCGTGGTGATCGTGCCGGATTCGCGGCTCGCGGCGCTCGACGCGGTCGTGCACGCGAAGCAGATCCTCCCCGCGACGGTGGAGTTCACCGACATCGCGGGGCTCGTGCGCGGCGCGAGCAAGGGCGAAGGGCTCGGCAACCAGTTCCTCGCGCACATTCGCGAGACGGCGGCGATCGTGCACGTGGTGCGCTGCTTCGAGGACGCCGATGTCACGCACGTCGACGGCGCGGTGAACCCGCTGCGCGACATCGAGACGATCGAGACCGAGCTCGGGCTCGCGGACATCGAGACGGCGGACAAGCGCCTAGACCGCGTTAAGAAAGCCGCCAAGGCCGGGCGCAAGGAAGAGCTCGCCGAGGCGACCTTCTTCGAAGGATTGATCGCGCACTTGTCGTCTGGCAAGCCCGCGCGCTCGTTCGCGGTGCCGAAGGAACAAGCAGACGTCTACCGCGCCAGCTTCTTCCTAACAGGCAAGCCGGTCTTGTTCGTCGCGAACGTCGACGAGACCGGGCTCGCCGAGGGCAACGCGCATGTGAGCGCGCTCGAGGCGTACGCGGCGCAGACCGGCGCGGGCGTGATCCGCGTGTGCGCGAAGATCGAAGCCGAGATCGCGGAACTCGACGCCGAGGGGCGCAGGGAGTTCCTCGCCGCGCTCGGGCTCGCTGAGCCGGGCCTCGATCGCTTGATCCGAGCCGCCTACGCGCTGCTCGACCTAATTACCTTCCTCACCGCTGGCGAGAAGGAAGTGCGCGCCTGGACGATTTCGCGCGGCACGAAAGCGCCGCAGGCGGCGGGCACGATCCATACCGATTTCGAGCGCACTTTCATTCGCGCCGAGATCATCAAGTTCGCCGACTACGTCGCCTGCGACGGCGAAGCGGGCGCGCGCACGGCGGGCAAGCTGCGCGTCGAGGGCAAGGAATACGAGATGCTCGACGGCGATGTCGTGCACTTCCGGGTGGGCGCTTAGGGCGATGCGGCAGAACCCGCGCGACGTGCTCGCGCGCTACACGGCCGGCCCGAAGACGGGCGTGTTCACGGACGGCTCGTGCGAAGGCAATCCCGGCCCCGGCGGTTGGGGCTTCGTGTGGGTGGAGAACGACGTGATCCGCGCCGAAGCCTGCGGCCACGCGCCAGCGACCACCAACAACCGCATGGAGCTGTCGGGCCTAATTGCCGCGTACAAGGCGCTGCCAGCGGACGCCGAAGTCACCGTCTTCACCGACAGCATGCTGTGCGTGAACACCATCAATGAATGGGCGCGGGCCTGGGAGGCGCGCGGCTGGCGTCGCAAGACCGGGCCGATCGCGAACCTCGAGTTGGTGCAGGAGTTGTATGCGCTCGCGAAAGCGCACCCGCGCGTCGCGCTGCGCTGGATCAAGGCCCACGACGGCTCGCGCTGGAACGAGTACGCCGACGCGCTCTCGACTCATTGGGCGCAGGGCGAGGCCTGAGCGCCCGAGCGTCCGTGGCGCTCTCCGCCCTCCAGCTACGCCCCCGCTGCGCCGAAACACCCCGCGTTCCCTCGCGCACGAGGCCCGCGTTGTACGAGCGCTCCATTCTCATCCTCGACGGCCCTGACCGCATGTTAGGCGATGCCGCCCTCGGGCTGATCGCGATGGGCATCCATCCGCACTACTCCACCGATCTCGACGAGATGATCTGGCTCGCGGAGGAGCATCATCAGCGCGTGGGGGCGCTCGCGCTGCCAGCTGCGCTGCTGCTCGAGCGGCTCGAACCGATTCGCAAACGCTTGCTCGAGCCGCTCGGCCTGCCGCTGGCGTGCGCGATCCCGCTCGGCCCCCGCGCGAGCGCGAACGGGCTCGAACGGCTCGCGCTGGCGGGCGTGCGCTGGGCCGCCTTCGACCCGGTCGCGCCGCGTGAGCTGCGCTTCGTGCTCGCGCTCGCTCTCTCCTTCGCGGACGGCGCGGAGGTTCGGACCGCGCAGCGCGTGCCGGTCGACCTACCTGTTACGGTCGACACGGGTGAGCGCACTTTTCGTGCAGCGCTGCGCGACCTGTCGCCGGGCGGCGCGTACCTCGCGGCGCGCTCGCCGCTGCGCCCGGGCACGGCGCTTCGGCTCGGCTTCACACTGCGTGACGTTCAGATCGAGACGCCTGCCGAGGTGCGCTGGCGCACCGCGCTCGATGGCGGCTTCGCGGGCTGGCTCGACGCCGGCATGGGCGTCGCCTTCGGCGAGTTACCGCCTAATGCTCTGGAAGCTCTAGCCCGCTTCGCCGCGGAAACCGAGCAACGCTTCACGTTGGCGTCGCTCGAAGCCAAAGCCTGAGCGCGCGACGCGACCTCCGTCAGCCCGTTTCGCGCGCCGCGAGCGCCTTCAGCACGTAGTTCGCGTCCTGCCGCGCGCGAGCGTCGCGGCGCTGGATGAAGTGCGGCGCGTGGCGGTACTCCTCGAGCGCTTGCCGGAGCAACGCCGCCGCCGGGGCGGCGCGCCCGACGTCCTCGAGGCGGTAGGCGAGCGCAACGCGAAAATCCAGGCGCCCGGATTGCTGGACGAGGCGCTCGAGGTCCGCGATCGCTTCCTCGCGGTGCCCTTCGTCCCATAACAAATCTGCGCGCATGCGGAGCGCCTCGCCGTCCGCGAAGCCGGGCTCGCGCGCGAGCAAAGCGTCGAACGCTGCAAGCGCCAGGGCGGGCTCGCGATTCAACTGCCTCGCGCGGGCGAGCCCGTAGCTCGCCCGCTTGTTGTCGCCGTCGTGGCGCAACACTTCGGCGAACAGCGCCGCGGCTTCCGCCGGCGCTTCGCCCGCCTCGAGCAGTGCGTGCGCCAGCGCGAGCCTGTTCGCGAGGCTGGGCGTTTCCAGGGCCTGCCAACGCATGTTTTCCAGCGAAGCTGGCCGCCCGATGCCGGCGAGTCTTTTCAGCGGGGAGAGATCGAAGTCATGAATCTTGACCGCGAAGAAGTAGACGAGCGGCCCGAACGGGACCCAGAGCATCATGTACCAATAGCTGGCCGCCCCGCGCTGGTAGCAATCCACCATCATCCAGATGGTGAAGGCGGACTGGATCAAGTAGAGACCGGACATGCCGCCTCCGAGCTGCGGCGATCCTAATCGCTCGGGGAGACGCGCTGCAATGGGACCGAACGATCTCGTGCTTCACGCGGGCACGCTCCGCAACGCGAGCTTCCTCGAATTGTGCGACGCGGCGGTCGCCGGCGGCTTCGCGGCGATCACGCTCTACCCGACCCACGTACGCCGCGCGCGCGCCGCGGGCATGAACTTCCGGGAGATGCGCAGCGCGCTCGAAGAGCGCGGGCTCGCGCTCGCCGATCTCGACCCGCTGCTCAACTGGCTGCCCGGCGACGATTTTCCGAACGAGCTGAACGCGACCGAGGCCGAGCACTACGAGATCGCAGATGCGCTCGGTGCGCGCTCGCTGAACGTCGCCCAAGCGTTCCGCCCGAGAGTGGATGTCGACGAGGCGGCTGAGGCGCTCGCTGGCGTGTGCGACCGCGCGTGGGAGCACGGCCTGCTGATTACGCTCGAGTACCTGCCGTGGGCCGGCATTCCCGACGCGGCGACCGCGCGCGCGATCGTCGAGCGCGCAGGCCGGCCGAACGCGACCCTAATGATCGACAGCTGGCACACCTTCCGCGGCCCGACCACGGAGGAGCAGCTCCGCGCGCTGCCGGGCAGGCTCATCGGCAGCGTGCAGATCAACGACGCGCCGCGCGAGCCGGTGGGCGACTTACTCACGGAGACCACGACCGCGCGCCTACTGCCCGGCGAGGGCGCGATCCCACTGGTGCGCTGGATCAAGCTGCTCGACGAGATCGGCAGCCAAGCGCCGATTGGCGTCGAGGTGTTCTCCGCTGCACTCGATCTGCTGCCGCCCAGCGAGGCCGGCCGCCGCTGCGGCGAAGCCGCGCGCCGCGTAATTGCCGAGGCGCGCGCTTAGGCGAGCGCAATCAACGCGGCAGCCAGCGGACGCGAAGCGGCCGCACCCGCTGCTCTCAGTTTGAGAAGCGCGCTGCCCACTGCGCAGCAGGCTGCACACTTCAGCGCTGCGCAACTCGCTGCGCGAACTGCGCGCCGTCGCTCGCTAGCCGCTCGAGCCTCCGAGAGTTGGTACGTCGCTTGCTCCATTCGCGTTGCGTTCGGTGAGTGCTCGCAATCCCGATTCGAGTCGGACTCGCGCCCACCGACTACCGAAGCAAACCCTCGAGCGAGGTACCTCAGAATGCGCTTTCTTCGATTTCTTGCGATGGCCGCGCTGCTCCTCTTCGCAGCCCCGTCCTTCGCGACGACCTTCACCGTCACCGGCTGGGATCTGGGTGAAGTAGTCAAAGTCCAGTTCAACGGTCAGAACCGGAACTTCTGGACGGTGCAGTTCCATGAACAGGTCGACGGCGTCGTCGGCACGAGCTTCTGCGCCGACTTATCGCAGGTGATCGGGAAGAACACCTACAGCGGCTTCGCAGCGAACGACCCGGCAGCGGCCGAGAGCGCCGCGTTCGCCGCAGGTCCGCCGCAGCGCAAGTTCGTGTTCGCCGCGAAGATCGCGGACCGCTGGGGCAACGACCTCGGCTGGCTCCAGACGAATCTCGGCGTAACCGCGGCGCAATCCATTACGGGAGTACAGGCGGCGGTGTGGGAGGCCGTCTACGGCACCGCCTTCACTGCGACCAGCAGCTCGATGAGCGCGGGCGCATACCGCGTGTACGAGTACGTGCTCGGTTCGAGATACAACAGTTACGGGCACACGACGCTCTACTACTCGCGCACGAACCAGGATCAGCTGTTCACGCCGCCGATTCCGGAGCCGAGCGCGATGATCGTGTTCGGCGCGGGCGTGCTGCTCGTCGGCCGCACGCTACTGCGGCGCCGCCACAGCTAACGCGCCCCTCCGAGTCCGACAGCCGGCGCGGGAGTCATTCCTCCGCGCCGGTTCCTTTTCCGGCTGATGGGTCGCGCGCCGCGTCGTAGCGCTCGAAGAACAGACTCTCGTCGATGGGGCGCCGCGGCGGTGTGCCGTACTTGCCGCGCGGCCAGCCGATCGGGATCAGCGCACAGGTCGGGCAGCCCTCCGGCAGCCCGAGCCAGCGGTCGCACTCTGCGCCGAAGCTGCGGTGCATCGTAGTGAGGCTCGCGCCGAGGCCGACCGCACGGCACGCGAGCAGCAGGTTCTGCACCGCAGGCATTAGGGCTTGCAGCTGCGGCTCGCTGCGGCGCGTCCAGCCCGCGACGAACAGCAGCACGGGCACCTCCGCGAGATGCTCGGCGAGATGCAGCGCCGAGGCCTGATTGCGGCGCTTCGCGTCCGGGTACGCGGCCGACTGCGCGGCTCGCTGCGCCGGAGCGATGTACTGCGCGAACGCGGCGCGGTAGCGCTCGGCGACCCAGCGCCGACGCAGAGGGTCCGTCACCGCGATGAAAGCCCACGGCTGTCGGTTGCCTCCGCTCGGCGCAAACGTCGCGGCTTCGCAGACTTTCCTAATGAGTTCCGGCGGCACCGGATCGGACAGCAGGCGCCGAATCGCGCGCGTGGTGCGCATGCCCTCGAGCAGCTTCACGTCTTCACCGATGCGGGCCACGTCGATGGCGCTCATGACTTGGTCTTCCCCATCGCGAGAATCCTCTCGAACGCGGCCGGCGGCAGCGGCATCACCGAGAGCCGCGACATCCGCACCAGCGCGATCTCCGTGAGCGACTTCTCGGCCTTGATCGCCGCCAGTGTCACCGCGACCGCGAGCGCCTTCACTGGCGCGAGATCCACGGCGAGCCACTGCGCGTCGTCCGCAGTCGGATCCGGATACGACGCTCTCGTCACTCTCGCGAGCCCGACGACTTCCCTGCCCTCGCCCGAGTGATAGAAGAGCACCGCATCGCCCTTCTTCATCGCCGCCAGGTGAATGCGCGCGAGCGCGTTCCGCACGCCGCTCCAGAGAGCGCCCTTCTCGGCGACGAACTGACCCCAGGAATAAGTGCTCGGCTCGGACTTCACGAGCCAAAACGCGCGTGCGCTCGCCATCGCGCCCTCCGTATGCTCCGCGCTTCGCGTTCGCGCGAGGAAATCAGGAGTAGCCCGTTGAGCGACGAAGTGCTTGAAGAGCAGACGATCGGGAACGTGACGGTGCTGTTCGGCGCGGCACGCGGGAAGTATCCGCAGGGCAATTCGCTGCTCGTGCGCGGCGCGCGCGAGGCGCTGATCATCGACCCCTCGCTGGGCGTGGTGGCGCGCAAGGGCAAGCTTCCACACGTCGACCGCGTTTGGAACAGCCACTGCCACGAAGACCACATCGCGGGCAATCACCTGTTCCCGGGCGCGCCCTGGGAAATGCACGAAGCCGACTTGTTGGGGATTCACTCGTTCGCGGGCTTCCTCCAGATCTACGGCTACGACGACACGGTGCTCGGCGGGGGCTGGGAGAAAGCGCTCAAGGAGAAGTTCTTCTACACCGCGAAGCCGGACGCCACGGGCTTCCGCGACGGCTTTGTCCTCGAACTCGGCGGCGGCGTGCGCGTGCGCGTGATCCACACTCCCGGCCACACGCGCGGCCACTGTGCGTTCCTGGTCGAGCCGGACGACGTGCTCTACATCGGCGACATCGATCTCTCGAGCTTCGGGCCTTACTACGGTGACGCCTGGAGCGATCTGCCCGATTTCGAGCGCTCGCTGCGCCTCGTGCGCGAGATCGACGTGAAGCACTACGCCACCTTCCACCACATCGGCGTCGTCGACCGTGCGGCCTTCCTCGCGCGCCTCGACAAGTTCGAGGCGGTGATCGCGAGCCGCGAAGAGCGGCTGCTCGCTTACCTCCGCGAAGCGCCGCGCACGCTCGACGAGATCGTGAAACACCGCTTCGTCTACCGGCCGAGCGACCCCGTTTCGTTCGCCGATCCGGTCGAGCGGCGCAGCATGTCGCAGCACCTCACGCGCCTCGTCGCCGAGGGCCGCGCGCGCGAAGTTTCACCCGGCGAGTTCGGGGCTGGCGTGGTATAGAAGCGGCCCTTGGAGGACGCGATGAAAGTCAAAGTCGACTGGGATCTGTGCGAAGCCAACGCCGTCTGCATGGACGTCGCGCCGGAGCTCTACAAGGTCGACGACAACGACGCCTTCCATCACGTGCTGAAGGGGCCGAGCGACGACGTTTCCGGCGACGTGCCGAAGCATCTCGAGAGCAAGGCGCGCGAGGCCGTTCGCCTCTGCCCGCGCCAAGCGCTGACGATCCTCGAGAAGTAGGCGCTGCCGCGTCGAGAGTGCGCGCCGGCCTCCGCCGCCGCTCCCTACTCCTTCTTCTCCAACTTCAGCGCCACCGAGTTCATGCAGTAACGCAGGCCGGTCGGGCGCGGGCCGTCAGGGAAGACGTGGCCGAGGTGGCCCTCGCACGCCGCGCACACGACTTCGGTGCGCAGCATCCCGTGCGCGGTGTCGACGCGCTCGTCGACTGCGCTCGCGTCCTTGGTCTTGTAAAAGCTCGGCCAACCGCAGCCTGAATCGAACTTCGTGCCCGCGTCGAAGAGCTCGGCGCCGCAGCCGGCACAGCGGTACGTGCCGGGATCGGTGTTGTGCTCGTACTCGCCGCTGAACGGGCGCTCCGTCGCGGCTTCGCGCAGCACCGCGTACTGCGCCGGCGTCAACTCGGCGCGCCACTCCGCATCGGTTTTCTCGACTTTGTTCGCCATCTCGGACTCCTGTGATTATTGAGCGCAGGCGCGGACGATCGCCGAGATCACCACGAGCACGAGCATCGCGATGCGGAAGAACTTGCCGCGCGCGTCGGCGCCGGCGGGTTCGGTGTTCGGTTCGTCGCGTGTCTGCGGCGTTCCGCCCAACAACCCGGGCACCTCAAACCCGAGCAGCTGCCTCCCGATCGCGCCGCCGCAGTGGGCGCAACGCTTCGTGCCCGGCGCGAACGAGGTGCGGCAGCGCTCGCAGCGCACCTCGTAGTAACTGGCGTCGGGCATGCCGCAAGACTAGCCGGGACGTTCCCGGTCAGGCCTTCACCACCACCGATGAGCCGTGACCGAACAGGCCAAGGTTCGCGGTGACGCCTGCGCGCGCGTTCGCGACCTGCCGGCCCGCCGCCTGGCCGCGGATCTGCCAGGTGAGTTCGCACACCTGCGCGATCGCCTGCGCGGGGATCGCTTCGCCGAACGCGCCGAGGCCGCCGCTCGCGTTCACGGGCTGCCGCCCGCCAACCGAACTCGTGCCGTCGCGCAGCAACTTGGCCGCGTCGCCCGGTTTGCAGAGGCCAATGTTCTCCATCCAGTCGAGCTCGAGCGCCGACGAGAGGTCGTAGACCTCGGCGAGGCTCATGTCCTCGGGGCCGAGGCCGGCCTGCTCGTAGGCGAGTCTCGCGATCGAATCCTTGAACGAGACATCGGGCACGCGCACGCTGGCGGCGGAGTCGCTCGCGAAGTTCGGCATCTCGACGACGGTCTGCGGGTAGCGCGGCGTAACGGTCGAGACGCCGGCAATTTTCACCGGCTTCGTCGTGCGCTTGCGCGCGTACTCCATGCTGCACAAAACGAGCGCAGCGCCCCCGTCACTGGTCGCGCAGATCTGCAGGAGGCGCAGCGGGTCGCTCACCATCTGCGACGCGAGCACTTCCTCCGGCGTGTAGACCTTGCGGTAACGCGCGTTCGGGTTGTGCTCGGCGGCGCGCGAGTTCTTCACCTTCACTTGCGCGAAGTCGGCCACGCTGTCGCCGTAGAGATCCATGCGGCGGCGCGCGTAGAGGCCGAAATAAACCGGGTTCGTCGCGCCTAACAAGCGGAAGCGCAGCCAGTCGGGATCTTGGGTGCGCTCGCCGCCGCCGGTCGGCGCGAAGAAGCCCTTCGGCGTGGTGTCGGCGCCAACCACGAGAGCGACGTCGCACACGCCTGCGAGGATTTGCGCGCGCGCAATGCTGATCGCCTGCGTGCCGGTCGCGCACGCGCCGTAAGAACTAGCGACCTGCGCGCCGTTGAAGCCGAGCGCCTGCGCGACGCTCGCGCCGGCGACGTAGCCGGGGTAGCCGTTCCGGATCGTCTCGCCGCCCGCGATGAACTGGATCTCGCTCCACGCGACGCCCGCGTCCGCCATCGCCGCGCGCGCTGCCGCCACGCCGTACTCGACGAAGTTGCGCCCCCACTTTCCCCACGGATGCATGCCTACGCCGAGAATGGCTACTTCTTGAACCGACATCGTGTCCTCTCCGCTCGCGAGTTATTGGGGCGCGGGCTAGGCCGTCGCCGGTTTCCACTTCCAGACGACGTACTCGTTCTGCTCGTCCTCGAACAGCGTGCCGAGCACGAGCTCCATCTCCATGCCGACTTCGAGCTGCTCGACGCCAACGCCGTCGACCACCTGACCGAGCACCACCATCTTCTCGCGCTCGAGCTCGACCGCCGCGATCGCGTAGGGCTCGAACGGCTGGGTCGGCGCGACGAACGGCGCGGGCGGTGCATAACAATTGTTCGTGTACGACCAGAGCCGGCCGCGCGTCGAGAGCTCGACCTCCTCGAACTTCGTACTGGCGCACGCGGGGTTCCGGCAGAAGGTCTCTTCGCGTGGGAAGAACACGCTGCCGCAGCCGACGCAGCGCGTGCCGAGCAGCGCGGGTTTGGCGGCGTCCATCTTGAACCAGCCGGCGATTGCCGGCGTGCGGGTCTTGCTCATCGCGGGCTCCACTGCGAGAAGGCGCGGTTTTACCACAGCGCTCGCGGATCAGCGGGCGGCCTCGACCTCGCACAGGAAGCCGCGGATCGCCGCTGTGAACGCCTCCGGCTCGTCGAGCGGCGTCATGTGCGCACTGTTCTCGAGCACGACGGGGCGCGAACCGGCAACCAGGCGCTGGAACTCCGCGACGGTCGAAGGAACCGCCTCGTCGTGACGCCCGGCCGTAAACAGGACCGGCATACGCACCTGCGGGGGGCGCTCGCGAGCCTCGTAGTCGCGCAGGCTGCCGTGCGCCGTCAGGGCGGCCTGCGTTTCGGGCGGGAGCGCGCTGCGCAGCGCCCCGGCATCGCGCATCCAGAGCTCCGTGCTGAGCAGTGGGCTCGCGAGAATTAGGCCTCGATGCCCGCGGCGCCTCCGAAGGCGTGCTCGGCGGCGAGGGTCGCGCCCCAGGAGTGACCGATCAGGTGAACGCGCCGGAGGCCCAGTTGCGCGCGCACTGCCGCCAGTTCCGCGAGGAAGCGCTCGGTCGTCCACCGAGCCGGGTCATCGGGGCGATTGGACTTGCCACCTCCGAGTTGGTCGTAGAACACGACAGGGCGTTCGTCGGCCAGCGCCTCGAGCGAGTGCAGATAGATGCTCGACGCGCCCGGGCCGCCGTGCAGAACGAGCAGTGGAGTCGCGCGACCGGAGCCGACGATGCGGTACCAGACGCGTCCGCCCGGAACCGCGAGAAGGCTCTCGCCCGGTTCGAGTCGTGGGTTCGCGCAGCCGGTGAGTTGCAGCGCGATCCACAGCAACGCAACCAGAACGCTTCGGGTCATCGCCCGCCTCCCCTCCATGCGTGGGCGACCGACCCCCGCGCGGGGCCCGAACAGAGTCAACGTGGGCGACACCGCGAGTCGATAAGCAGCCTAAGATGCAACCCGTGCGAGAAGCTCCGCGCACCTGGCAGGCCGATGCGCTCGCAGCCGTTCAGGCCGAGCTGCCGCCGCCGCGCGCGCCGGAACTGGATGCGTTCGTCGGCGCCCTAATGCGCGACGTGGACCGGCGCTTGTGGCAAACGCGCGGCGGCCGTGGGCTCGCCGCCCTGGCCTGGCGCATGTACGAGTTCGCGCGCGAACGACAGGGCGGACTCGCGCTGCGCGTCTGGAACCCGCCCGATACGCCGGGCCGCACCGCGATCGAGGCCGTGCAGCCAGATCGTGTGTTCCTGGTGGACACGACGCGCCTCTTGTTACGGGAAGAAGGGCTGCGCGAGGAGTGCTTCGTACACCCCGTGCTGCAGATCGAACGCGCTCGCGGCGGCTTCGCGCTCGGCAGCGGCTCGCGCGAATCGGTGATGTACGTCGAGGTGGCGCCGCGGGTCGCGGAACCGGAGAAGCTCGAAGCGGAGCTGCGCCGGCGCTTCGCGACGCTCGCCGCCATCACGGACGACCATCGCCGCATGGTGCGCGCGCTGCGCGACGTGGAGGCGAACGTCGAGTTCGCGGGGCAGTTCATGCCGGGCGCAACGAGCCGCGCGGACAAGATCCGGCGCTTCCTTGGCTGGCTCGCGAATGACAACTTCGTGTTCATGGGCGCGCGGCGATACGCGGTCGACCAGACCGCGGCGGGCATGACACGCGTCGCGCTGCGCACGGGCTCGGGCCTCGGCATTTTTCGCGACGACGCGAGTTCGCGCTTCGTAGCGCCGCTCGAAGGCGCCGCGGTTCCCGAGGAACTGAGCGAACAACTCGCCGATACGCGCATCATCCTGATCGGGAAATCGCGCATTCCGTCCACGGTGCATCGCGCTGGCCGGCTCGATCGCATTCTCATCAAGGAGCACGACGAGAGCGGCCGGCTGTGCGGGCTGAGCGTGGTGTGCGGACTCTTCACGTTCCGCGCGCTGCGCACTCCGGGCTCGCAGATTCCGCTGCTCTACGAACGCCTCGAAGCGATCCTGCTCGAACGCCAGGCGGCGCCGCAGTCACACCGCCAGAAGGCGATTGTTACGGCCTTCGACCAGACGCCCGCGGAGTTCCTGCTCGCGAGCCACCCGGACGCAGCTGGCCGCGTGGTCGAGGACATCATCGCGGCGGAGGGCAGCGACGAGACGCAGCTGATTCTCTCGGTCGACCCGAACCGGCGCTCGCTGTACGCCGCGGTCGCGATGCCCCGCTATCGCTACCACGACGATCAGCGCGGTCAGGTCGAAGCGGTGCTCGCGCAGCACTTCGGGCCGCTGCACGTGGATTCGCGCACCTCGTTCATCGAGGAAGACACGGCCGTAATTCATCTGTTCTGCACGCCGGTGGGCCCGCGGCTGCGCGAGGTTCCGCAGGAGCAGCTCGAGCGCGCGGTGCGCGAGCGCATCGCGGCTTGGATCGATCGGCTCGCGGACGGGCTCTGCGCGCAGCGCGGCTCGGCGACCGGGCTCGAGCTCGCCGCGTTCTACGACGACGCGTTCTCCGAGCCCTATCGCGTCGACACGCACCCGCTCGACGCCGTGCGCGACATCGCGGCGCTCGAGCAGTTGCACGCCGAGAACGGCGCGCCGCAGTTCGCGTTCTACAACGAGGTCGACGCGCCGCACGACACGCTGCTGAAAGTCTTTCTCGCGGAGCCGCGCTTGTTATCGGAACTGCTGCCGATCGTGGACCGCTTCGGCATCCAGGTGGTCGATGCGCGGCGCGAATCCGTGTGCGCGGCGAACCGCCGCCCGGCGACGCTGGTCGCGCTGCGCATCGTGTCGCTCGGCGAGCAGGCCGATCTGGATGCGCTCGAACCGCGGCTCTCGGACGCCCTGCGCGCAGTGTTAGGCGGTGTCGTCGCGGACGATCCGCTCTCGGCGCTCGTGCTGAACGCGGGGCTCGCTTGGCGCGAAGTCGACTGCATCCGCACTTACGTCGCCTACTACCAGCAGATTCAGGGCACGCTCACCGCGGCCTATGTGCAAGAGACGCTGCTCGGCAATCCGGTCGCGGCGCGGCTCTTGCTCGCGTACTTCCGCGCGCGGCTCGACCCCGCATTCGCGGGCGACCGCGCCGCGCGCGAGGCGAGCGTGCGCGCCGAGTTCGAGCGCTACCGCCAGCGGATTCCCTCGCTGAACGAAGATCGCGCGCTCGCGGGCATCTTCGCCCTAATCGATGCCAGCGTGCGCACGGGCTTCTTTTCCGAGCGCGCGAACTATCGGCTCGCGCTGAAGCTCGACACGACGCGTATCGCCGAACTCGAGACGCCGCGCCCGTATCGCGAGATCGTGGTCAGCGGGCCGGGCTTCTTCGGCTTGCACATTCGCGGCGGCCCGATCGCGCGCGGCGGCATCCGCTACAGCGACCGGCCCGGCGATCTGCGCACGGAGATCCTCGGGCTGATGCGCACGCAAATGCTGAAGAACGGCATCATCGTGCCGGTCGGCGCGAAGGGCGGCTTCGTGGTCTTCCCTGCGGCGGCGACGCCCGCAGAGGCGCGCGCCCGCGGCGACTCGAAGTACCGCGAGTTCATCGCGGGCCTGTTGGATGTTACGGACAACATCGGCGCGCGCGGCGAGATCGTGCCTCCCGCGGGCGTGCACCGGCGCGACGGCGACGACCCGTACTTGGTGGTGGCCGCGGACAAAGGCACCGCGCACCTCTCCGACACCGCGAACGCCGTGGCCGCCGAGCGCGGCTTCTGGCTGGGCGACGCCTTCGCATCGGGCGGCTCCGCCGGCTACGACCATAAGAAGTACGCGATCACCGCGCGCGGAGCCTGGGAATGCGCACGCCATCACTTCGCCGAGCTCGGCATCGACCCTGATAAATCGAGCTACACGGCTGTCGGCATCGGCGATATGTCGGGAGACGTGTTCGGCAACGGCTTCCTGATCATGCGCCGCGTGAAGCTGCTGGCTGCGTTCGACCATCGTCACGTGTTCCTCGATCCGGATTCAGATCCCGAGAGCGCGCGCCGCGAGCGCAAGCGCCTGTTCGAGAAGCCCGGCTCGTCTTGGGCCGACTACGACGTCACGAAGATCTCGAGAGGCGGCGGCGTGTATCCCCGCGACGCGAGCCGCATTGCGCTCTCGCCCGCCGCGCGCGCGATGCTCGGCATCGAGCACGGCGAAGCCTCGGGCGAAGAGGTGATTCGCGCGGCGCTGCGCATGTCCGTCGACTTGCTGTGGAACGGCGGCATCGGCACTTATGTGAAGAGCGCGGACGAGTCGCACGCCGACGTGCGCGACCGCGCCAACGACGCCGTGCGCGTCGACGGCCGCGAACTGCGCGCGCGCGTGGTCGCCGAGGGCGGCAACCTCGGCTTCACGCAAGACGCGCGCGGCGAAGCGGCTGCCGCGGGCGTGCGCATCGAGATGGATTCGATCGACAACTCCGCCGGCGTCGATCTCTCGGACCACGAGGTGAATCTCAAGATCGCGCTGGCGCCGCTACTGGCGAGCGGCGAGCTCACGCGCGAAGGGCGCGACGCGCTGCTCCTCGAACTCGCGGACGAGAGCTGCGAGCGCGTGCTCGCGCACAACCGCTCGCAGGCGCTGGTGCTCTCGCTCGACGAGCGCCGCGCGAGACTCGACCGCGAAGGCTTCGCGTGGGCGACGGAGTTTCTGTGCAAGGCCGAGGGCATGAGCCCCGCGCAGGGGAAGCTCCCCGACGCGCCGACGCTCGAGGCGCGCGGCGGCGCGCTGTTCCGGCCCGAGCTCGCGTGGCTACTCGGGCTCGCGAAGCTGCACCTTCAGCGCGCGCTGCTCGGCGCGCCGCAGTGGAAGCTGCCCGCGTTCGCGGCGGGGCTCTATCAGGCTTACTTCCCGGCGCGGCTCGCGCAGGCGCGCCCGAGCGCGCTCACCCAGCATCGCCTCGCGCGCGAGATCGGTGCGATGGTGGCGACGAATCGCCTAATCGATACCGGCGGCGTCGCGCTGATTCCGCTGCTGTGCCGCGAACTCGAGGCCGAGGCGCACGTCGTCGCGGACGCGCTGCTGCTCGCGCACGAGTTCCTCGCGGACTTCGACTACCGCGAGCGCGTCCTCACTTCGGGCGCCGAGCGCGAAGCCGTCTACGACGCGCTGCTCGTGCAAGATCGCGCGCTGCGCGGCGTCGCGCGCATGCTGGTGCGGCGCGGCATCGCGAACCCGGCGCCCGAGCGCGTCGCGCGCTGGCGTGCCGGGCTCACGGAGCTGCGCGCGCTGCGGGCCGACCTGCCCGCACAGAGCGCACTCACGCGCGGCGACGACCTAATCGCTCGCTTCAGCGCGCGCGGGCTGGCGGAAGACCTGGCGCGCGATGTCGCGAGCGCGGCGGTCGCGGAGCATGGCGCGTCGATGCTCTGGGTGAGCGAGGAAAGCGGGGCAAAGCTGTCCTCCACGGCAATCGCGTACACGGCGCTCGGCGAGCGCACGGGCCTCAACTGGGCGTACGACCGGATTTCGCGGGCTTGGCCGAGCGACCCTTGGGATCGCGTCGAGATGGAGTTGTTGCGGGGCGAGTTGCTCGATCTGCATTCGGCGTTGACGGCGGATGTGTTGCGCACCTTCGAGCCGGATGCGCTCGTGGCGGTGCAAACTTTTCTCGCCGAGCGCGCTGCGCTGGTTGCGCGGATCGAGGACTTGCAGCGGCGGGCGCTTGGGAGCGACCGGCCTTCGGCGTTGGCCGCGGTGACGAAGGCGATGCAGAGGCTACGCGGGCATTAGGGATCTCGGCTCCGCGTAGCCAGAAGTTGGTGGCGGCATGAAGCACCTGCTCGACATCGATGTGCTCAGCAGCAGCGGGCCTCCGCATGAGATTTATGCGGAGGTGCGCGCGCGCGAGCCAGTGAGTTGGCAGGAGTCGCCGGGGGTTGGTGGTTAT
>JANNDT010000173.1:0-6347 GCA_031387905.1 Deltaproteobacteria bacterium | reverse complement strand
CGAACCCGCGCCGCTTCTTCGCGGGCGACACGCTGCCCGCAATCGGCGCGTGACGCGGGCGCGACGCTGCGGCGAGCGCGGATCCGCGGTTCCTGAGTCGGCGCGAGGGGCCGAATCGCCCGGCTACCTCTCGCGCCAGCTTGTTACGTACCTCGGCAACAAGCGCGCGCTGCTCGCCCCGATTGGCGCCGCGGTCGCCGAGGTAAAGCGTCGGCTCGGGAAGCCGCGCCTCCGCGTGTTCGACGCCTTCAGCGGATCGGGAATCGTCTCGCGCTTCCTGAAGGCGCACGCCTCGCGCTTGGTCAGCAACGATCTCGAGGACTACGCCGCCGTCATCGGCCGCTGCTATCTGCGCAACCGCAGCAGCGTCGACCTCGCAGCAATCGGGGACTGCGTCGACGAGCTCAATCGCGGAGTCGACGAGGCGCCGTTCGCGCGAGGTCTCTTCGAGGAACTCTACGCGCCGGCCGACGAGCAGCGCATCACGCCGAGCGACCGCGTGTTCTACACGCGCGAGAACGCGCGCAGGCTCGACAACTATCGGCGGTTGATCGAGTGCGCCCCCGCGGACTCGAGAGACCTACTGCTCGCTCCCCTAATCAGCCGGGCGTCGATCCACGCCAATACGGCGGGCGTGTTCAAGGGCTTCTACAAGAACCGCGCGACGAGGCTCGGCCAGTTCGGCGGCAGCGGTTCCGATGCGCTGCAGCGCATCCGGGGCCGGATCGAGCTCGAGGCGCCCATCCTCAGCAACTTCGAGTGCGACAGCGAAGTGCTGCAGGGTGACGCCAATGCCGTGGCGCGCAGCCTCGGCGGCCTCGATCTCGCGTACGTCGACCCTCCGTACAACCAGCATCCGTACGGCTCGAACTACTTCATGCTCAACCTGTTAGTGAGCTACGAGCGGCCCGCGAACGCGAGCCGCGTCTCAGGTATCCCTGCCGACTGGCGGCGCTCCGGCTACAACGTGCGCGCAAAGGCGTTGCCACTTCTCAGGGAGCTTCTGCACGCGATCGACGCGCCATTCCTGCTCGTCGCGTTCAACGACGAAGGCTTCATCACGCCCGCGCAGATGCGCGGGATGCTGAGCGAACTCGGCCCGGTCGGCGTGATCGAGACGCAATACAACGCGTTTCGTGGGAGCCGGAGCTTCGCGAACCGGCCGATTCACGTGACGGAGCAGTTGTTCTTGGTGGAACGCCGCTGAGGCTCAGCGCCGCGCTTGGCGTCGCCGCCTAATCGCTAGTCGAGCCGCTTGCGGAAGCGTCGAACCGACAGGCTCAGGGTCACCACGAAGAACAGGGCGAGCGGCCAGAGTTCGCCGCTGAGTTCTGCGAGGCTCGCATCGCGCAGCATCATCCCGCGCACGAGTCGAAGAAAATGCGTGAGCGGGAGCAGCTCTGCGAACGCGCGCGCCGGTTTCGGCATGCCGTCGAACGGGAACATGAAGCCGCCCATCAGGAGCTGCGGCAGGAACGACATGAAGGTGAGCTGGAAGGCCTGCATCTGGGTGGAGACGAGCGTGGAGAAGAGCAGGCCGAGCGAGAGCGCGGCCGCGACGAACACGAGCGAAGCGGCGTAGATCTCGATCAGGCTGCCGAGGACCGGCACGTGAAACAAAGCGCGGCCGAGCAGCAAGATCAGCGTCGTCTGAACCATGCCGATCGCAACGTACGGCAGGATCTTTCCGAGCATGAGTTCGGTGGTGCGCACGGGCGTATTGATCAACAACTCGAGGTTGCCGCGCTCGCGTTCGCGCACGATTGCGATCGCGGTGAACAGCACCATCGTCATGGTGAGGATCACGCCGATCAGGCCAGGCACGATCTGCACGGCGGAGCGGCGTTCGGGGTTGTAGAACGCGCGCACCTCGAAGCTGTCGCGCTGCGCTGCGCGCGGAGACTCGCGAATCGCGATGGGCGCGCTGGCGATGCTGCGCGCGGCGAGCAGTACGGCGGGGTCGGAGCCGTCGATCAGTAACTGTGCGGGCGTGCGATCGCGCAGCGCCACGCGGCGCTCGAAATCGCGCGGGATCGCGAGGCCCACGGCGATCTCGCCTCGCCGCAATAATTCCTCGAGCTGCTCGGGGCGTTCGACGTGCGCGACGACGTCGACCACCTGGCTCGCCTCCACGTCGGCGACGAGCCGCCGCGAGAGCTGGGTATTCGCCTGATCGGAGACGCCTGCGCGCAGGTGACGCAGATCGGTGTTGATCGCGTAGCCGAACAGCATGAGCTGGATCGCGGGGAGCCCCACGATCATGCCGGCGGTGAAGTGGTCCCGGCGCAGCTGTCGCACTTCTTTGCGCGCGACAGCGAGCGTGCGGCGCCAGAAGTTCATGCTGCGACTCCGCGCCCGCGCGTGGCGGAGACGAACACGTCTTCGAGGCTCGGCGGCGCCGCGTGCGCGTCGGCGCGCACGCCCGCGGCGGCGAGTGCGCGCTGCACCGCGCGCGCTGGCTCCGCGGAGTCCGTGAGCACGCGCAGCCGCGTGCCGAGCTGCGCGACGCTCACGACGAAGGGCTGCGTTTCCAGCGCGTCGCGCGCGTCGCGCAGGGCCTCGCCCTCGACCTCGACGACTGCGCCCGCGAGCGCGCTCATCAGTTCGCGTGGCGCCCCGCTCGCGACGAGCACGCCGCGATCGAGAATCGCGAGGCCGTGGCAGCGCTCGGCTTCGTCCATGTAGTGCGTCGAAACCAGAATCGTGGTGCCGCCGTCCACGAGCCGGAACAGCGATTCCCAGAAATCGCGGCGGCTCTCGGGATCGACCGCGCTGGTGGGCTCGTCGAGAAATAACAAGTCGGGCGCGTGAATCGTGGCGCCCGCCAGCGCCAGGCGCTGCTTCTGCCCGCCCGAGAGCGTGCCCGCGTGGCGCTCGCGCAGCCCGCCGAGCCGATACTCGGCGCACAGCGCGTCGATGCGCGAGCGGCTCGCGGCGCGCGGCAGCGCATAGATCTCGGCCAGAAACTCGAGGTTTTCGTCGACCGTCAGGTCTTCGTAGAGCGAGAATTTCTGCGTCATGTAGCCGATGCGCTCGCGCAGCCGCGCGGCTTCGCGGGGTACGGGGATGCCGAGCACGACCGCCTCGCCCTCGCTCGGTTCGAGCAGGCCGCAGAGCATGCGGATCGTGGTCGTCTTGCCGGAGCCGTTCGGCCCGAGGAAGCCGTAGATCTGCGCGCGCGGGATGCTGAGTGTTAGGTGGTCGACCGCGACCTGCGAGCCGAACTTGCGCGTGAGCCCGCGCGCTCGAATCGCGGCGTCGGCGCTCACTGCGCGGCCGCGGCGGCGGGCATGAACTCCGCTTCGACGGGCAGGCCGCTCGGCAGGCGCTGTGCGGCTGCGTCCGTGAGGTCGAGTTCGGCCACGTAGCTGAGCCGGCCGCGGTCGTGCTCAGTCAGCGCGTAATAAGGCGTGAACGACGCCTCCTGGGAGACGCTGCGTACGCGCGCGGCGAAGGGCGCTTCGATGCCGTCGACGCGCACGCGCGCCGTCGTGCCCGGCGCAACGTTCGCGCGCAGTGCGGCCGGCACGAACACGCGCGCGTAGGGCGCGCCGCCAGCAAGCATTACTGCGACCACGCCGCCTGCGGGCGGGCGCTCGCCGATCTCGTAGGGCAGCGCATCAACGACGCCCGCGCGCGGCGCGCGCACTTCGAGGCGCGCCTCGTGCAGGGCTGCGTCGCGCGCTGCGGCGCGCGCTTCGCCGAGCTGCGCGCTGGCCTGCGCAATTTGCTCCGCGCGCGTACCCGCGAGCATCTCGCTGAGCGCCGCGTAAGCGCCGTCGCGCTCGGCACGCGCGAGCGAGAGCGCGCGTTCGCGCTGATCGAGGAGCTCTTCGGACGCGACGCCGGCCTCGCGCAGTTCCTGTGCGCGCCGCGCCTCGCGCTGCGCGGTCGCGAGCGAGTCTCTCGCACCGGCGTAATGCGCACGCGCCTGCGCGATCTGCTCCGCGCGCGGGCCGCGCTCGAACTCGGCGAGCCGCGCCGCCGCCGTCGCGACGCGCTGCTCCGCGCCTTCGCGCAGCGCGCGCTGCCGCTCCGGCGCGAGCCGCACGAGCAGCGCGCCGGCTGCTACCGCGTCGCCTTCGCGCACGAGGATCTCTTCGATCGGCTCGCTGGCTTCGGCGCTGAGTTCGATGCGATCGCGCTCGAGCGCGCCGACTGCGATCTCCGCGCCGTCTTCACAAGCGAGCGCGCCTAATAAAACGCAGCTGAGCATGAGCGAACGCTTCACGAGCGGGCTCCTTCGAGGAACAGGCGCTTGGTGTGTGCGGCGAGGCGGGCGCGAAAGGCGGCGTCGTAGCGGACGCCAAGCGCGCGCTCGAAAACCGGCTGCGCGAGGAACGGAAACACGCCCATGCCGAGCAGCGACATGAAGGCGAACTCGACGTCGAGATCGGCGCGCAGGCGGCCGGCGGCAATCTCCGCGCGCAGCGTGTTCCGCAACAACTGCGACATCGGGCCGGCGTAGCTGTCGATGAAACGCTCGCGGAAGGGCGCGCCATCCGAGAGCACTTCGCGCAGGATGAGCTGCGGGAGCCAGGGCTCCGCGCCGATGGCTTCGAGCGCGGTGTCGAAGAACACGTCGATCGCCCCGGGCTGAGTCCCGAAGGCCGGGCGAGCGGCGAGCTTCAGACGGACGCGCTCGAGCAGGTCGCTGAGCGCACGCTCGAGCAGCGCGAGCGTGAGGCCGTCTTTGTCGCCGAAGTAGTAATGCACCATCGCCGCGGTAGTGCCGGCGGCTCTCGCGACGTCGCGCAAAGAAACGGGCGCGTAGCCGCGCGCTGCGAAGCAAGCGCTCGCCGCGTTGAGCAGATCGGCGCGCACATCGGCTGCGCCAGCGCGGGCGCGCGGCCGGCCAGGCCTACGCGGGCGTGCTCGGCGTTTGGTTGGGCGGGTGGAAGCGGTCACGCACAATATTTAAACACGTGTTCAATTAAGTGGCAAGGGCGCGGCTGAGGCATACGGGCGTGTTTCGATGCCGCAGTCGGTGCAAACCCAACCGGCTGGCACGAACTCTTCGAAGCAGCGCGGGCAATAACTGCCCGCGCTCGGGCTGCTCCGAGTGGGCGGCGCTGCTAGCTGCGCTCCAATTCCCGCGCGCTCGCAGAACGCGAGCAACTCCGCGCGTCTGTCGCGAAGCGCAGCGCGCCGCGCCTCAGCCTCGGCGTCATCCACGGGCTCACCGGCGTCGAAGCGCGGGTGATCAGATTCCGCGATCGCTCTGCGTGCCCATGGCAAAAGAGCCGGGGCGTCGTCGAATGTTCTTTGCGCGGCGAGCGGATGAGTCTCGCCAAGCGCCGCGGACGCGAGCTCGAATGAGCCGCGCCACTGCGTTGGCGGGTAGAAGGCCGCACGGAACAGGCGCGCCCCGCGGCCAGGCGCCTTCAGCCGCAGCTCCGCGATTGCCAGCGCAACGAACCCGAGGCCGTGGAGCGCGATCCACAGCTGCCAGGTGTTCTCCCAGACGGAGTCCCAAGCGATTCGTGAAGTGAGGGTGAGTACGGGGATGCCGACGCCGATCCCGAGCAGCGCGATCGACGACAGCGCGCGATGCGGGAGAGTCGCGCGCCTAACACGCGCGATGCGTACGGCGACGTCATTGCCCGAGAGCGCGTTCCGCAGACCCTCACGTGCGCGCACAGCGCGCTCGGAGACGGGCGCGGCGGCGAGCCCGCGCAACTCGCCTGCGATCCGCTCCGCCGCGGCGTCCGAGCTCGTGCGGAGCAGTGGTTTTCCGCCGAGCGCCACGACGGCGCCGTTCGCTTCGACAGGCAGCGCCCAAGCGACCGCGCGCTCTTCGCGACGCGTGCCGGTCGCCGCGAGAAAACTCAGCGGCCCGGCGCCGACGGCTTGCAACGCAGTCGCTTCGAAGGGGAGGCCGTCGAGCGTGAAGCAGAGCCGCAGAGGCCACAGGTTCGCGAGCCCGAGGCCCGCGCGCCGGCGCACGCTTGGGCGACCGCGCGCCAGCGCGAAGTACGCCCCGCCGGGCGGCACGAAGGCGAGGCATTCCCAGGTCCACAGCGCGATCAATGCGAGCCAGAGCTCCACGCGTTTCGCTCAGGCCGTCGGCGGGTCCGCCTGCTTCCGCCCGAACAGCTTTCGCAGGCTGGCAGCGGCCGCCACCGCGCCGCCGACGATCAGCTTCCAGAACTTCGCGAGCAGGCCGGTCTTTGCGAGGACACCTCCAGCCACCAGCGCGCCGAGGCCGTAGCCCGCAGCCTTGTCGGTGTCGGGGAGGTACTCCGCGTAACTATTGCCCGGCTTGAAGCTGTAGCCGGTGAGCAGCTGATCGACGTCGTTCTGCGCCGCCGGTAATTCCTCAACGCTCGCGACCAGCGTCGCCGACA
>JANNDT010000097.1:0-2957 GCA_031387905.1 Deltaproteobacteria bacterium | reverse complement strand
GTCGCTGGCCTGGTCCAGGAATTTCTCGTGGCTCCATTCGAGGCCGCGCACGGCGTCCTCGGTGTGATCGCATACATGTACGCCTACAGCGCCTACTTGTTCTTCGACTTCGCGGGCTACAGCGCGATTGCGGTGGGGATCAGTCGCTTGTTCGGAGTTCGGAGTCCCGAGAACTTCGATCGCCCGTATCTGGCCACGAACATCGCTGACTTCTGGAACCGCTGGCACATCAGTCTCTCGACGTGGTTTCGGGATCACGTCTACATGCGCTTCGTGATCGCGGCGACGCGCGGCCGTTGGTTCGGCGGCAATCGCTACTGGGCTTCCGCCGTGGGCTTTCTGATCACCTTCCTGCTGATGGGGGCCTGGCACGGACTAGAGCCGCGTTACCTCATCTACGGGGGCTACCACGCCGCGTTGCTGATTGCGCATCAGTCGATCGGGCGCTGGACGCGAGGGCGCCCGCAACTCGCCGCGTCGCGCGCTTGGCGCTGGCTCGGGATCGCCGTGACGCTCAACGCGGTGTGCTTCGGGTTCCTGATCTTCTCCGGGCGCCTCGGCTGATCCGCGCCCGAGCAGTGGAACTCAAGCGCTCGCAGGCTGCTCGGCCTCGGGCGTCGCTGCGCTCGCCGCCAAATCCATCCTGAAGCAGCGCACCTGCATCCTGCGCTCCGGGTCGTATCCCAGCCATCTGCGATCGGGCAGTTGGTCCTGCGGCACCTCACGGAAGCCTTGGCGCACGAAGAACTGCCCGACGCGTTCGCTCGTGGTGCACGCAAACACGTAGGCGAGCCCTAATCGCCGCGCTTCGGCGACGCCGTATTGCGCGATTGAAACGCCCACGCCTTCGCCGAGGAAGCGCGTGAGCGCGTAGAGCGAGGCGATCTCGCCGGAGATGCCGTCGCCGCCGGGCAGCAGCGCGCCGATGCCGGCGAGGTGGTGGTTTTCGACGAACGCGCCGAAGCCGTGGGCGAGCACGGCGTCCACCGCGGTCTCGCTGCGATTCAGCAAGTAGCCCTCGCCGACGCCACGCCTAATTAGGTCGTCCGCCGCGTCGAAGTCGTCGATGCCGAGCTGGCGCACGCGCATGTAGCGCTTGCGCGTGAAGAGCGTGCCGCTGCCGGCGTAGGTGAAGAGTTCGTCGCCGAGCGCCTCGGGCGCGCACACGTTCACGTTGGGGATGCCGGCTTCGAGCATGTCGCCGACTTCGCGCAGCAGCGGCACGCGCGCTTCGTCGTGCGGGAGATTGCGCGCCGGGTTCGCGAGCAGCTGGCGCAATTCAGCGCGGTGGACGAAGGAGAGCCGTGCGCCGTGCTTGTTACGGATGCCGCCCAGCGCATCGAGCCACACCAGCTTGAAGACGCCGAGCCGCTGCGCGAGCTCGCGCACGCTGTCGCCGAAATCGAGCCGCCGCGCGACTGCGATGCCCACCCATGGCTGCACGCGCAGCACGCGCCACACCGCGCCCTCGAGCCGCGGCGTGCTCGCGCGCAGCACGGGCTCGATGCCGAGCGGCGCGAGCGAGACGCGCAGCGGCGTGATGAGCACGGCGTTCGCGTTGCACGCGGCGAGTTCGCGCAGCGGCTCGGCCAGCGGCGCGAGCGGCATGCCCTCGGGCACCGCGATCGCGAGCGTGCGGTCGCGAAACTCGCGCTGGTAGAACTCGCGCTCGGTGAAGAGCAGCGCTTCCGGCGCGCGGCGTCGGCGGCGCGTGCCGCTCGGCGCGGCGGTCGCGCCCGGGAGCTCGCCGTCGCCGGCGCTCACGCCCCGCGCACCTCGCGAATCGCGTCGATCACGCGTGCGTGAATCGAGCCCGCGGTTGCGACCACGCCGCGATTCGCGGCGAGCGTGCGGCCGTGCGTGAAGTCGAGCGGCTTGCCGTCCACGTCCGTAACAAGCCCGCCGGCTTCTTCGACGACGATCTTGCCCGCCGCGTGATCCCAGATCTTTTCTTGGTAGTCGGCGCGGGTCGGCATGCGCAGGTAGATCGACGCGTCGCCGCGCGCGACGGCGCCGTATTTGCACTGGCTGTCCATGCGCAGCGGCGGCGCCGTGATCCCGAGCTTCGCGGCGATCCTCGCGGATTCGCTCTGATCGGAGTGCTCGGCCTCGACTGATTCGCAGAAGCGCGCGCCAGCGGGCGAGGAAATCTGCGAGACGCGCACCGTGCGCGGGGAAAGGTCGCCGCCACCCCAGAGCGAGAACCCGCGCGTGCCGCGCCCGCGCGCTGCCGCGAGCAGGACGCCAACGCCGCCCGTGCCATCCGGGAGATTCGGGCAGCCGAGCACGCCCGCGACCACTTCGCCGTCCTCGATCAGCGCGAGCGCCACGGCGTACTGCTCGCGGCGCAGGAACCCCTTCGTGCCGTCGATCGGGTCGAGCGTCCAGTAGCGCGCCGCCTTCGCGTCGGCGCCGCCGCGATCGATCCACGCGAGCACGCGTTGCGCGTCGAGCGAGCTGCCGTCGTGGCCGGCCACCGCGTTCACCACAGCCGCGAGCAGCGCGGCGTTCGCAGGCGTGCGCAGCTCCGCCGAGCCCTCCTCGCCGACCACGGCGTCGCGCGGGAACTCGTGCTCGAGATGGCGGCAGACGATCGCCTGCGAGGCGAAATCCGCGACCGTCACCGGGCTCTTGTCGCGCTTCTCGAGCGTGTCGCGAGTGATTAGGCGCTCCTGCACGGCGCGACAGACGCGCGAGGCGCCGCGCACGGCATCGAGCGCAGCGCGCAGTTCGTTCTCGTAGCTCGGCATCTCGATCGGCCCGCCCATCGTGAGTCGGCGCGGTATTTAGCCAGCCTGTCTCGGCTCCGCCCGGCCGCTCTGGCCCGCTCGCCGCCGCGGAGTGGGGTGCAAAAAGGGGGTACCCCCGGTTGTGTGACTAGGCGGCGGGGACCCCGCCCAGCCCGGGTGGCCCCGGGGGGCCGGGGGGCGCGGGGGGGGGGGTTGGGGGGCCCCCCC
>JANNDT010000404.1:0-10317 GCA_031387905.1 Deltaproteobacteria bacterium | reverse complement strand
ATCGCGCTGTGCGGGCCGAGTTGTTGGAGGAACAGGCGCGCAGGCGGCGCAGCGAGCGTGGCCGATGCGAGCGCGACGGTGGCGAGCGTGATGACGGAGAGCGAGCGGGCGACGCGATGCATTCGAGGGCTCCAGGATGTGGGGGAGCCCTATTCTCCGACGAAACCGGCCGCGCGGTCAAGAACTTGGCGCGGCTTCACGCTGCCGCGACCAGCGGGTCCTGCTGCAGCTCGACCGTGTTGCCGGCGGGATCCGAGATCCAGACGATGTGGCCGACCTCGCCGCCCATCTCGCGCATCTCGAGGCCCGCCGCGCGGATCTCCGCGATCGCCTCCGCGAGGTTGGCGACGTACCACGAGACGTGGGTGTTGACCGGCTCGCGCGGCTCGCCCTTCCGCGGCACGCCGATCAGGTGCATTTGCACGCCCGCGTGTTCGACCCACAGGCCCATGTTCGAGCCGATCACCGGCTCGCGGCCTGGGAAGCGGATCGTGACCTCCGGGATGCCGAGCAGCTTCGTGTAGAACTCGCGCGCCTGTTCGACGACGCCTGCGACGTTGTACGCCATGTGATTGATGCGCGTGATCTTCACGGGTGGCCTCCTGTTCGGGGCGCACCGTATCACGCGCGTCGCCGGCTTCGCCGCGCGCCCTCGCAACGCGTAGAGCAGCGGCATAACCTGCGCCGCTTTCCCGGAAGGAGACCTCGTGATCAAGCTGTATGGCGTTCCGACGTCGCGCGCGGGCCGCTGCCTGTGGGCGCTCGAAGAACTCGGCGTTCCATTCGAGTTCGTGGCGGTGAACTTCAGCGGCGACAACAAGAAGCCCGAGTACCTCGCGGTGAATCCGAACGGCCGGGTGCCCGCGCTCGACGACGGCGGCCTCGTGCTGTTCGAGTCGCTCGCGATCAACCTCCACCTGGCGCGCAAGTACGACGGCGGGAAGGGATTGTGGCCGGCGTCGGCCGACGACCAGTCGCGGGCGATCCAGTGGTCGCTGTGGACCGTGAACGAACTCGAACCGCACGTGATCGCGAACCTGCTGAACTCGCGCATGCTGCCCGAGGCGCTGCGTGATCCCGCAAAGGTGAAAGCCGCCGTCGAGGCGCTGCCGCGCCCGCTCGCCGTGCTGGACGCCGCGCTCGCGGGGCGCGAGCACATCCTCGGCGGCGCGTTCACGGTGGCCGATCTCAACATCGCCGCAGTGCTGACCCTCGGCTGGAAGTTCGCCGCCTTCGACGCGAAGGCCTACCCGAACGTGACCGCATGGCTCGAGCGCGTGAACGCCCGCCCGGCCGCGCAGCGCGCCAACGCGCGGCGAAGCTAGTCGCGCTCGAACGGGGACGTTCCAAGACGAACGCGTCGAAACACCCCGGGACGTTCCACGACGAAAATCCCGCGACACGGCGCGCGGGATTTTCGTGACGTTCGCCGAGTTGTTTCGTCGTGGAACGTCCCTGGGGTGTTTGTAACTTTCGTCAAGGAACGTCCCTACTCATGTCTCGCGTCCCGGAACGCACTCCTGTCATTGTTGGCGCCGCGCAGATCGTGCAGCGCGCGGCGGATCCGGCGCAGGCGCGCGAGCCGCTGCTCTTGATGGAGGACGCGCTGCGGGCTGCGGCGCTAGATGCTGGCGCGCCCGCGCTACTCGCTGCCGCGGACAGCGTCGCGGTGTGTCAGGGGCTCACGAGTTACGCGAACCCGGCGGCGTGGCTCGCGCAGCGCTTCGGCGCGCGGGCGGAGAGCGTGCTCGGGCTGATCAGCGGCACGACGGTGTTGCAGTTCGTCGCGGACGCGGCGCGCGCGATCGCGGCGGGGCAGCGCGACGTGGTGCTGATCGCGGGCGGCGAGGCGGAGAACAGTGCGCGCAAACTGCGGCGCGCGGGCGGCACGCCCGAGCGCAGCCGCGCCGAGGGGCCGCCGGTCGATCGCGAGATCGGCGTGCACATGACTGCGGCCGATTGGAAGGGCCGCCCCGACGGCCACGCGGGACTCGCGAGCCCAGCGGCGTGCTTCGCGCTGTTCGAGACGGCGTTGCGGCACCGGCTTGGCCTCGACGTCGCGCAGCATCGCGCTCGCATCGCGGAGTTGTGGGCGCGCAACGCGCGCGTCGCGGCGGAGAATCCCTACGCGTGGGTGCGGCGCGCGCCGAGCGCGCAGGAGATCGCGACCGCGAGCCCTGATAACCCGTGGGTGGCGGCGCCCTACACGAAGCTGCTGGTGGCGAACATGGTGGTCGATCAGGCGGCTGCGCTGATCGTCACCTCGGCGGAGCGCGCGCGACGGCTCGGGATTCCCGAGTCGCGTTGGGTGTACCCGCATGCCGTCGCGCAGGCTGTCGTGGTGCGGCAAATCTCCGAGCGCGAGACGCTCGCGGCTGAGCCGCCGCTGGCGCTCATCGCGCAGCGCGTGTGCTCGCTCGCCGCGCTCGATCCGTCGGACGCCGCGTTCCTCGATTTCTACTCGTGCTTCCCCGCGCCAGTCCAGCTGACCGCGGAGGCATTAGGGATCTCGCTCGATCGCCCGCTCACGGTTACTGGCGGCCTCACCTACGGCGGCGGTCCGCTGAACAGCTACGTGCTGCACCCGCTCGCGACGCTCGTCGCGAAGTTGCGCGAGCGGCGCGACGCACGCGCGCTCGTCACGTCCGTGGGCGGCAACTTCTCGAAGCACGCGGCGGGCGTATTCGGCGGCGAGCCGCCCGAGCGCGGCTTCGCGTTCGCGGACCTCGCGGGCGAAGTGCGCGCGATGCCGCAGTGCACATACGAAGCCGGTTACGCGGGCGAAGCCGAGATCGAGGCGTATACGGTGAATGCCGAAGCGGGGCGCCTAACACGCGCAGCAGTCGCGTGCCGCACGCCGAGCGGCGCGCGCACTTGGGCGCGCGCCAGCGACGCCGCGCTCGCGGAGCGCTTCGCGCACGCAGATCTCGTCGGCGCGCGAGTGCGCATCGCGAGCGATCGGGAACTCGCGCTCGGCTGAGCGCGCGGCCGCGAACGCCCTCGCTCGAAGAGCGCGGCTACGTCGCCCGCACCATCAGCTTGCCCGGCACGCGGAACACCGAGGCGCCCCAGGTCGGTGGCACGGCCTCGCGCGTGAGCCCGCGCGTCCTCGCAACCAGCGCGCCGAGCGCCTCCTGCGCCTCCATGCGCGCCAGGTGGGCGCCGAGGCACATGTGCGTGCCCGCGCCGAACGCGAGGTGCGGGTTGTGCTTGCGGGCGATCTCGAAGCGCTCGGGCGCCTCGAACTGCAGAGGGTCGCGGTTCGCGCTCCAGAGCGAGAGCCAGACGGTCGTGTTCTTCGGGAGGGTGCGGCCTTCGAACACCGCGTCTGCGTGCAGCACGCGCGTCGTCATGCCGATCGGGCCCTCGAAGCGCAGGCACTCTTCGACCGCGCTGCCAATTAGGCCCGGTTCTCGCCGCAGCCGCGTCTGCTGGTCCGGGTGGTCGATCAGGTTCTTCGCGCCGAGCGCAATCAGGCCGACGGTCGTCTCGAAGCCCGCGATCAGCAGACCGATCGACTGGATCAGCAGCTCCTGCGGCGAGAGCTGGTCGCCGGTTTCCTCGGCGCGAATCAGCGTCGAGATCAGATCGTCGCCGAGATTCTTCCGGCGCTCCTCGATCAGCGCGCTGAAGTACGCCCCGAGTTCGCCCACCGTGCCCTCGACGCGCTTGCGCTCCTCGCCCGCGAGGTAGCTGCCGCGTAACAAGTGCGTCGCCACCGCAGTCCAGTCCGTGAACCGAGCCCGGTCGGCGCTCGGCACGCCGAGCATCTCGCAGATCAGTTGGCTCGGGAGCGGCAAGGCGAGGGCTTGCACCAGGTCGAACTCGCCGCGCGCGAGCGCTCGATCGAGTAGCTCGCGCGCGATCTCTCGCGCGCGCGGGCGCAGCCGCTCGGCGGCGCGCGGCGTGAACGCCTTCGCCACCAGCTTGCGCAGCCGCGTGTGATTGGGCGGATCTTGCTGGAGCATGAACTGCCCGCCGGCGCCGTCGCTATTGCCGCCGCCCATCGCGTTGCCGGGCACGCTGCCATCGGTGCGCCGCACGCCGCAAGGGAGTTCGCGCAGCACGCGCATGCAATCCGCGTAGCGATAGATCCGCCACAGCTCCGCGGGCGTGTGATTCACGTGCGCGTGAGTGCGAAACCAGGCGAGCGACGGGAACGGATCGTCCCAGCGCTCGCTATCGGGGTGGCTCGGATCAACGCCGTGCCAGGACGGCTCGGGTTCGGGGGCATGCAGCATTGGGGCACCTCGCGCGGGCGTGCGAAGCGGCACAATGACGGATGCGACGGAGTCGGGCCAGCCGCGCACAACGACCGTCCATTCGAGACGCTCGTCTGGCGCCTGCTGGCGCGCGAAGGCGCACCGAGCCCTCTCGCTAAACACGCTATGAACCACTCCCTTCCGGCGCGTTTCCATTCGCGGCCGCTCTCGATCGCTTAGGCTTTCGCCCGCACCGTCAAGGGGAAATCGTGCGCCGCTCCGCGTTCCTGATCGCGCTCGTCTCACTATTCTCGCTCGCCGCCGCGCTGCCGCCGCCGGTCGTCGAGATGTTCTCGCCCGACCGCTACGCGCGCGACGTTCGCCAAGTCGTCGCGCGCTTCGATCGGCCGATCGTGCCATTAGGGGATCCGCGCGTTTCGAGCGACGCGTTCACAGTGGATTGCGCGGCGCCCGGCCACGCGCGCTGGCTGAGCGACCGCGAGTGGGTCTACGACTTCGAGAAGAATCTGCCGGCGGGCCTGGCTTGCCGCTTCGAGCTGAAGCCAGGGCTGCGCGCGCTCGGCGGCGCGCGGGTCGGCGGGCGGCGCGTGTTCGAGTTCAATACCGGCGGTCCCGCAGTGCGCGAAGTGACGCCGTATCCGAACGACTATTACGGCTCGCTCGCCGAGGATCAGCGCTTCGTGCTGCGCCTCGATGCGCTGCCGGACGCGGCGTCGGTCGAGAAGCACGTCGTCCTGCTCGCGGCGGATGCCGTGGAGCCGATTCGCGTCCGGCTCGTGACCGGCCAGGAGCGCGACGAGATCTTGAAGCGCGCGATCTACGGGAAGCCTGCGGCCACGGACATCGTGATCGAGCCCGTGCTGCGGCTGCCGAGCAATTCGCGCATCGAGTTGGTGTGGGGTGCCGGCGTCGCGACGAACGGCATCGCGACGCGCGAGGAGCAGCGCTTCGCGTGGAAGACGCGCGCGCCGCTCTCGCTCACGATTTCGTGCGAGCGCGTGAACGCAGACGCAGGTTGCATTCCGATTGTGCCCGTGCGCATCGCGTTCTCGGAGCCCGTGGCGACTGCGGTGGCCGAAGAGGCGCGACTCGTGCCGCTCGCGGGCTCCTTTCCCGGTAGGCCGCTGGCGCTCGTGCGCAGCGATGTGAGCGATCGCAGCGGCTTCAGCGATGCGTACCGCATCACAGGCCCGTTCATGCCGGACGCCAGTTATCAGCTGCAACTCCCCGAGGAGTTGCGCGACGAATCCGGCCGCGCGCTCGCGCCGATCGATCCGCAGCGGCTCACGCTGCGCATCGCGGGGATGCCGCCGCTCGCGAAGTTCTCCGCGCGCTTCGGGATTCTCGAAGTCGCAGATCCGCTGTTGCCCGTAACAATCCGCAGGCTCGAGCAGAGCGCGCTGCCGAGCGGCGTCTCCGTCTCGCTCGGCGGTTCTGCCAGCGCGATCGCGCAGCCGAACGCCACGCAGATCTGGGCGTGGCTGCGCGCGGCCTCTGACGACGGGCTCGACACCGATAGGGATGGGCGCGGGGAGCCGTCGATGACGGTCTCGCGCTCGATCTTCGCCCGTCTGCTCGGCGCGGCGCCGCCGCTCGCGCAGCCGCGCCCGTTTGCTGTGCCGAGCAACGCGCAGCAGGGCGATGCCGAGGTGATCGGCATCCCGCTCTCGGGGCTCGGCCTGCACGCGGTGGAGATCGAGAGCCGCGTCCTCGGCGCGGCGCTGCTCGGCGCCGAGCGGCCTTATTACGCCGCCTCGGTCGCGCTGGTCACGAACCTGTCGGTGCACCTGAAGCTCGGCCGAGCGGGCTCGCTCGTCTGGGTGACCACGCTCGATCGTGGGGAACCGGTGGCGGCCGCGCGCATCGTCGTGTCGGATTGCCATGGCAGCGAACTCGCGACGGCCGTCACCGACGCGAGCGGCATCGCGCGACTCGCTGGTTTGCCCGGCGCCGACGATGCGCCCACGTGCGAAGGATATGCTTACGGCCCGTACCAGCGCGGTCTGCTCGTCACGGCGCAAAAAGGCGCGGACGTCTCGTTCGTGCACACGAGCTGGGACCGCGGCATCGAGCCCTGGCGTTTCGACGTGCCGGTCGGCTGGGACGCGCCGCACGCGCTCGTACACACGGTCTTCGACCGCGCGCTGTTCCGTGCTGGCGAGATGGTGCACATGAAGCACGTGCTGCGGCTACCTGCGCTGGCCGGCTTCATCCTGCCTGGCGCGGGAGAGCGGCCGAGCGAACTGCAGATCGTGCACGTTGGCAGTGAGGACTCGTTCACGCTGCCGGTCTCGTTCCACGCCGACGGCAGCGCAGACGCCGACTGGGAGATTCCAAAGACCGCGAAGCTCGGCACCTATCAGGTCGTATTCGCACTCGGCAAGAACTCCGAGATCGCGGGCACGTTCCGCGTCGAGGAGTTCCGGCTGCCGCTCTTGAACGGCAAGATTCAAGGGCCGCGCAGGCCTGCGCTCGCAGGGCAGGAGATCCCCATCGATGTCGCGCTCAGCTACCTCGCGGGCGGCCCCGCGGCCGCGCTGCCGGTCGAACTGCGCACCCAAGTGCGGCCCAGCGTGCTCGGCGAGATCGCCGGCTTCGAGGAACACTTGTTCCTACGCGGCGACGTGAAGGCCGGCATCTTGCGGCGCGCGGGCTGGGGTGAGGACGAGAACGCGGCTGCGGGCGCAACAATTCCGCCGCCCGCGAGAGCGCTCTCGCTCGATGCCGCGGGCGGCGCGCGCATTCGCCTGGACGCTGCGCTCGCCAGCGACGTGCCCCAAGAGGTGCTTGCGGAGCTTTCGTTCCGCGATCCCAACGGCGAGCTACAGACGATCGCGCGCGCGATCCCGGTGTGGCCGAGCGAGCGCATGATCGGCGTGCGCGTCGCGAAGCACCCGACGGCGGAGGCGCCGCTGCGCATCGACGTCGCGCTGCTCGATCTCGAGAAGCGCGGTGTGCGCGGGCGCGTCTCGGTCGAGCTTTTCCAGCGCAAGGTCTATTCGCACAGGAAGCGGCTCGTCGGCGGCTTCTACGCCTACGAACACGCGATCGAGACGACGAGACTCGCCACGCTGTGCGAGGGCAATACGGATCGCGCGGGCAAGTTCGCGTGTGCGGCGCCGCTGCCCGCGACGGGCCAACTCATCGTTCGCGCCAGCGCGCGCGACGCGACGGGCCGCCTCGCCGCAACGCATCAGGAACTCTGGATCCCTGGGCCGGATGATTATTGGTACGAGGCGAGCGACGCCGACCGCATGGATCTCGTGCCCGAGCAGCGGCACGTCGAGCCCGGGGATGTGGCGCGCATCCAGGTGCGCATGCCCTTCCGTGCAGCGACTGCGCTCGTAACGGTCGAGCGCGAGGGCGTGTCCGAGGCGTTCGTTACGAGACTCGGAGGGCGCGACCCGCACGTGAAGCTGCGCATCACGGGCGCGCACGCGCCGAACGTGTTCGTCTCGGTGCTGGCGGTGCGCGGGCGCGTGGCGGCGCCGAGCGCGACCGCGTTCGTCGATCTCGCGCGTCTGGCCGCGAAGCTCGGCATGACCGAGCTGCGCGTGGGCCTCGCGGCGCACACGCTCGAAGTGGGGGTGAAGCCCGAGCGCGAGACTTATCACGTGCGCGAGAAAGTGCGCGCGCGCATTCGCGTGCGCAGCGCGGACGGGAGGATTCCGCCGCCAGGCACAGAGCTCGCCATCGCCGTGGTCGACGAGGCGCTGCTCGAACTCGCGCCCAACAACAGCTGGGACCTGCTCGAAGCCATGCACGGGCGCCGCAACCAAGACGTACACACGTACACCGCTCAGCAACAAGTCGTGGGTAAGCGCCACTTCGGCCTGAAGGCGCGGCCCGTTGGCGGCGGCGGCGGCGTCTCGAACACGCGCGAGCTGTTCGACACGCTCTTGCTCTGGCGCCCGCGCGTTGCGCTCGACGCGGACGGCGAGGCCGCGATCGAGTTCGCGCTGAACGATTCGCTCACCAGCTTTCGGATCGCGGCGATCGCGACCGGCGGCGTCGAACGCTTCGGCACGGGCTTCGCGAAGCTGCGCACCACGCAAGACCTGATGGTGCTGCCGGGCGTCGCGCCAGTCGCGCGGGAAGGCGATCGCGTGCGGCCCGAGTTCACGCTGCGCAACGCGAGCGAGAAGCCGATGGCGGTGAGCGCGCTGCTCACCCTGAAGGGGCTCGCGCAGCCGCTCGCGGCCCAACAATTCGCGCTCGCAGCCGGTGAAGCGCGCATCGCCGCGTGGGACGTCGAGATTCCAGCCGGCATCTCGCGACTCGACTGGGATTTCGCGGCGCACACCGACACCGGCGCGACCGATCGCGTGAAGACGCGGCAGCGCATCGTGCCGGCAGTGCCTGAGCGCGTGCTCCAAGCCGAACTCGTGCAGCTCGGCGCGCCATTCGCGCGCACGCTCGAGATGCCGCGCGATGCAGTCGTCGGACGCGGCGGCCTCGACGTGAGCCTGCGCCCCACGCTCGCGAGCGGAACCCTCGGGATTGACCGCTTCTTCCGCGAATACCCGTACAGCTGCCTCGAACAGCAGTCGTCGACCGCGATCGGCACGCGCAACGCCCCGCAGTGGCAAGCCATCATGGCGGGCCTGCCGAGTTACTTGGATGACGACGGCCTCGCGAAGTATTGGCCCAGCGCGCTGCTGGAGGGCAGCGACACGCTCACGGCCTACTTGCTCGCGATCTCGCACGAAGCGGGCTGGAAGATCCCGGCGGACAGTCTCGAGCGCATGTCGAACGGGCTCGAAGCCTTCGTCGACGGCCGCATTCAGCGCCGCACTTACGTGCCCGTGGCCGATATTCCGCTGCGTCGCCTCGCCGCGTTGGAAGCGCTCTCGCGCTACGGCCGCGTCAAGTTCGAGCAGCTCGCCTCGATTCCCGGTCAGCCGGAGCTGTGGCCGACCTCGGCGTTGCTCGACTACTGGAGCCTGTTAGGGCGTGTCGGGCCGAGCCCAGCTCTCGCCGCGAAGCGCGCGAGCATCGAACGCATCCTGCGCACGCGCCTCACCCTCGGCGGCACCACGCTCGGCTTCTCCACCGAGCGCGCAGATCTGATGGACTGGATGCTCGCGACCGCCGAGACGAACCTGAACCGCTTCGTGCTGCTTTCGCACACGAGCCCGGCGTTCGAGCGCGATCTGCCGCGCCTCGTGAAGGGCACGCTCGCGCGCCAGCGCTTCGGCAGCTGGAGCACCACGATCGCGAACGCGTGGGGTCGCCTCGCGCTGGAGCGCTTCTCGGCGCGCTTCGAATCCGCGCCGGTCGCAGGTGTTACGACGCTCGCGTTGGCGGGTGCAGAGAAGCACGTGGACTGGGCGCAGCACGACCCGAAGTCCAAGCTGCGCCTGCCTTGGCCCATTGGCCGCGCGGAGCTGCGGGCGACGCACGTCGGCGCGGGCAAGCCGTGGGCGGAGATCCAGAGTGTCGCGGCGATCCCGCTCACGAAGCCGCTGTTCGCGGGTTATCGAGTCGCGCGGCGCTGGGAGCCGCTCGTGCAGAAGGCGCCCGGCGCCTGGACGCGCGGCGACGTCGTGCGCGTGCATCTAACGATCGACGCTCAGAGCGACTTCTCGTGGGTGGTGATCGACGATCCGATTCCGGCTGGCGCGACGATTCTCGGCAGCGGGCTCGGCCGCGATTCGCAACTGCTCACGCAAGGCGAAAGCAGCGAAGGCGATGGCTGGGGGTGCCCGTGCCGCGCATTTACCGAGCGCACGCAGCTCGGCTACCGCGATTACTTCCAGTACCTGCCGAAGGGCAAGCTCGAAATCGAGTACACGCTGCGCTTCAACCAGGACGGCGTGTTCGCGATCCCGCCGACCCACGTCGAGGCGATGTACGCGCCCGAGACGTTTGCGGAGTTGCCGCACGAGACGCTGCGGGTCGCGAAGTGAGGCGGCTGCGCGCGCGTGCGGCACTCGCCGCGCTCGCCGGCCTCGCCACGTGCATGCTATTAGGGATCGCGCTGGGCGCACTCGCGCCGCTCGCGCCGAGCTATGCCGTCGTGCGCGCGCAGCTCGCGCCGAGTGAGGCGCGGCTGCTCGATCGCCATGGACGCGTGCTGCAAGTGCGGCGCGTG
>JANNDT010000557.1:0-8516 GCA_031387905.1 Deltaproteobacteria bacterium | reverse complement strand
GCAGGAGCGAAAACTCGGTGACGCGTCGATTCCGCTGCTGACCGCGATCGCGACCAGCAACCCGCAGCGCGACGAGTACTACAACGAGCCGCTCGACCCTGCGAACCTCGACCGCTTCGCGCTGCAACTGCGCGTGCCGGGCCTGCTCGGCGCGGACGATCTCGCGCCCGCGCGCGAGCTCGTGGCGCGCGCCGCCGCGGGTGGTCTCGCGGACGATGCGCGCGCGAGCGCCGTCTGCGATCGCGCCGCGCTCGACGCCGCGTACGCAGCGATCTCTCGCGTCGCCGTACCCCCCGCGCCGCGCGAGGCGCTGCTCGAGTCGCTGCGCATCCTGCGCGCCGAGTACGACTGCCACGAAACGAACTCGCTGCTCAGCGATCGCACTTTTCTCGTGAAGGCGGTGAAGCTGCTGCGCGGTCACGCTTGGCTCGCGGGCAAGAGCGAGGTGGACCCGAGCGATCTCGCCGTGTTGCGCTTCATGACGACGTTCCGCGTGCCGGAAGAAGTGCACGAGAAGATCGACGAGGTGATTGCGCGCGTCGTGTAGCATGCGGCGCTTTTCGCGGCCGCGAGTTCGCAAGGGGGATGCGCGTGAAGATTCGAGTGAACGTGAACGGCGAAGCTGTCGATGCGGACGTCGTCCCGCGCACGTTGCTCGTGCACTGGCTGCGCGAAGAGCAGGGCCTCACCGGCACGCACATCGGCTGCGAGACGTCGCTGTGCGGCGCGTGCACCGTGCACCTCGACGGCAAAGCCGTGAAGAGCTGCACGCTGTTCGCGGTGCAGGCGGACGGCTGCGACGTGCGCACGATCGAAGGCATGGGTGAAGCGAACGCCTTGCACCCCGTGCAGATGGGCTTCTGGGAAGAGCACGGCCTCCAGTGCGGCTACTGCACGCCCGGCATGATCATGGCCACCTCGGCGCTGCTCGCGGAGAACGCGAACCCGAGCGAAGCGCAGATCCGCCATGCACTCGAAGGCAACATCTGCCGCTGCACCGGCTACCAGCAGATCGTGAACGCCGTGCAGCATGCAGCGCGCAGCATGCGCGAGGGGAAGTAGTCATGGCCGTCAAGCCGGTGATGGTCGGCCAACGCATCAAGCGCCGAGAGGACCCGCGGCTGATTCGCGGCTTGGCCACCTACACCGACGACTTGAAGCTGCACGGCATGCTGCACGCGTCGTTCGTGCGCAGTGATTACGCCGCGGGCCGCATCCTGAAGATCGACGCGACGCGCGCGAAGGCGCTGTCGGGCGTCGTCGCGGTGTTCACGTTCGACGACCTGCGCGGCCAAGTCGGCCCGACGCCTTGTTGGGTGGTGCTGCCCGGCATGAAGCATGCGCCGCATCCGCTGCTCGCGGACGGCGAGGTGCGCTACGCGGGCCAACCCGTCGCGGTCGTGGTCGCGCGGGACAAGTACGTCGCGCGCGACGCAGCGCTCGCCGTCGAGGTCGAGATCGACTCGCGCGAAGCGATCGTAGATCCCGAAGCTGCGCTGCAGCCGGGCGCGCCGCTCGTGTACGAGCAGTTCGGTACGAACCTCGCCGCGAAGATCTCGAACCCGCATGCCGACACCGAGCGCCTGTTCGCCGAAGCCGCGGGCACGCTGTCGCTCAGGCTCGTGAATCAGCGCGTGGCGCCGGTGCCCATGGAAGGGCGCGCGGTCGTCGCACACTGGGACGAGGGTCCGCAAAAGCTCACGGTGTGGACGTCGACGCAGACGCCGCACGCCTGCAAGCAAAACGTCGCGGTCTGCCTCGGCATCTCCGAGTTGAAGGTGCGCGTGATTGCGCCCGAAGTCGGCGGCGGCTTCGGCCAGAAGGTTCCCAGCTACGGCGAGGAATGCCTGTTGCCGTGGATCTCGCGGAAACTGCGCAAGCCGGTGAAGTGGGCAGAGACGCGCACCGAGAACCTCGCGGCGTCTGCGCACGGGCGCGGACACATCACGCAGGTGGAGGCGGCCTACGACAAAGACGGCAAGGTGCTCGCGCTGCGCGGCCACACGATCGCGGAGTTCGGCGCGTTCGCGTCGATGCTCGGCGCGCTGATTCCGACCTTCACGCATCTGTTGGCCGCCGGCCCGTACACGATTCAAGCCGTATCGTGGGAAACGCAGGCCGTCTACACCCACACGATGGCCACCGATGCGTATCGCGGCGCCGGCAGGCCCGAGGCGGCATACAACGTCGAGCGCGTAATGGACGCGGTGGCTGCGAAGCTCGGTCTCGACCGCGTCGAAGTGCGCCGGCGCAACCTGATCCAGCCCGGTTCGTTCCCGTATCACGCGCCAACCGGCGCGATCTACGACAGCGGGAATTATCAGGCGTGCCTCGAGAAGGCGCTGGCGCGCTTCGACTACGCCGCCGCGATCGCAGCGCGAGATCGGGCGCGCGCCGACGGCAAGCTCGCGGGCATCGGCGTCGCGACCTTCACGGAGATCTGCGGGCTCGGTCCGTCTACAGGCACGGCAGCGCCCGCGCGCGCGGGCTTCTGGGAGAGCGCCGAACTGCGCGTCAAGCCGACGGGCGCCGTCACCGTAATGACTGGCGCCTCGCCACACGGGCAGGGCCAGGAGACGGCCTTCGCGCAAATGGTGGGCGACGCGTTCGGCATCGACATCGACTCGGTGAACGTCGTGCACGGCGACACCGACATCGTCACCCACGGCGTCGGCACCTTCGGCAGCCGCGGCCTCGTGGTCGGCGGCACGGCAGTGCACATGGCCGCGCAGAAGATCCTCGCGAAGGCCAAGCGCATCGCAGCGCACTTGCTCGACACCACCGAAGAGCGCGTGAGCGTCGAGCAGGGCGTGTTCGGCGTCGCGGGCAGCGCGCGCAGACTCAGCTTCGCGGATGTAGCGAGCGCGGCGCACACCTGGGGCATCGCGATTCCTGGCGAGGAGCCCGGCCTAGAGGCCGTCGCGCGCTTCGAGCCCACGGGCACCACGTTCCCGTTCGGCGTGCACTTCTGCACGGTTTCCATTGACAAGGAGACCGGCCAACTCACGATCGAGCGTTTCCTGTCCGTCGACGATGTCGGCAACATCATCAACCCGATGCTCGCGGACGGGCAGCGCCTCGGCGGCATCATCCAAGGCCTCGGCCAGGCATTATGCGAAGAGGTCCGCTACGACGAGAGCGGCCAACTGATGACCGCGACGTTCATGGATTATGCGATGCCGCGCGCGGCGATGTTCCCGCGTATCGAGCTCGACACGACTTGCACGCCGAGCCCGCTCAACCCGCTCGGCGCGAAGGGCATCGGCGAACTCGGCACAATCGGCTCTACCCCGTGCCTCGTCTCCGCCGTGCTCGACGCGCTCGCGCCGCTCGGCATCACGCACGTGGACATGCCGCTGAAGCCCGAGAAATTGTGGCGATTGATTCGAGAAGCGCAGCAGAAGAGTGGGGGCGCCCGATGATTCCCGCCGAGTTCGACTACGCCGCTCCGCGCACACTCGCGGAAGCCACGCGGCTGCTTGCTGGGACCGAGGGCGCAAAGGTGCTCGGCGGTGGCATGAGCCTGATTCCGGCGCTCAAGCACCGGCTCGCCGCGGCGCCGCTGCTGGTGGACCTCGGCCGCGTCGAGGGCCTCGACAAGATCTCCGTAATCGGTGGCCGCATCCGCATCGGCGGCCGCGCCACCCACGCCGCGCTGATGTCGCACCCCGATCTCGCGAGAGTGCACGTCTTCGCCGAGACCGGCGAAGTGCTCGCCGATCCGCAGGTGCGCAACCGCGGCACGTTCGGCGGCTCGCTCGTGCACGCCGACCCGGCGGCCGATTGGCCCGCGGTTTTCATCGCGCTCGCGGGCGAGGCCACCCTCGTCTCCGCGACCGGCACGCGCACGGTGGGCGCCGATGCGTTCTTCCAGAGCCTAATGACCAGCGCCGTGCAGGAAGGCGAAATTCTTTCGGAGGTGAACTTCGCGCTGCCCGGCGCGAAGACCGGCACCGCCTATACGAAGCTGCGCCAGCCCGCCTCGGGCTTCGCGATCGTCGGCGTTGCAGCATGCATTCGGGCCGAGCGCACCGGCGTGATCGACGAGGTGCGCATCGGCGTCACCGGCGTGAACGGCGTGCCGTTTCGCGCGCGCTCGCTCGAAGACCGGCTGCGCGGCCGCGCCGTCAGCGGCCCCGCGCTGCGCGCGTTCGCGAGCGAGATCGCCGAGGCGGCCCCGCTCGACGACATGCACGCCTCGGCCGAGTACCGCCGCCACTTGTTGGGTGTCTACGCCGTGCGCTCGATCGAGCGCGCGATTGCACGGGCGCAGCAGGGCTGACCAGACGCGGAACCGCGCGGAGAAGCGACGAGCCTCGCTAGCGAGCGCCGCAGCTGCTCGCAATGCGCGCGCAATCGCGTGGCGATTTCACGCCGGGCTGGTCGTTGCGCCAGTCTGCGCGTCTGCAGCCGCTGGCCGATTGCGCCGCGCAAAACTGACTGCGCGAGCAGCCGGCCTCGTCCGCTGGCTGGCCTGCAGGTGTGCCAGGACACAAGTCGCGCGCGTTGGATTCGCCTTCGCCGTCGGAGTCGACGAAGCCGATCGTTCGACATTGCGCGAGATCCAGCTGCCTCGCCGCGATCAGGTTGCGCGTGCCCGTCAGATCGGCCTGGCAGGCGCCCAACAAGTTGTCGGCCTGCGCGGGGTAGGCGTCGCAAGCATCCCCGAGGCCGTCGCCGTCGCCATCGGTTTGCGTGCTATTCGCGCGATTCGGGCAGTTGTCCAGCACGTCAGCGACGCCATCTCCGTCAGCGTCGCCCGAGGCTCTGTCGAGATCGACGATCAACACCTGGTTGCCAGCGCGGAACGCGAACCGACGTGGCCCCAGTATCGCGAGGCTACTCGGGACGCCGTTTATTCCCGAGAGTGAGACGTTCCGCTTTCGCGCGAAGGTCGAGGCGTCGAACACCTCGATTCCCAAGTTGTTTGCGACATAGACCTCGCCGAGTGACGCGTCTGCGATGAGGTCGCTGGCGCGTCCGACGAATACGAATCCGAGCAGCGCCGGAATCGTCGGATCGACCACCTCGCCGTTCCCGCCGTAGACGCGACCTGCGTGGTACTTGATGTCGACCTGCCCATCGATCAGGCCCGCAGTAGCGCTGAGTTGGGTGACGCCAAGGGAGTCGACGCGCAACCGGTAGAACGCGAACCCCGAGCCCTCGGCGTCATAGCCGTACAGCGTGCTGCCATCGGCGCCGAACTCGATGCGATTTGAGCCCGTGTGCGGTGGCGAGGAGTTCGGCCGCGGCACGCCGTCGTCAAAGATCACGACACCGCCATGCCGCGGTGAGTTGAAATCGAGCGCGCGCGAGACCGCGATTGTCGTCGAAGTCCCGGGTTGCACCTCGATCTCCTCCGGGTAGAAGCTGCCCAGTGAGAACGATTGCGTCGGGATGCGGGCTCCGAGGTCTACTCGGACGACCTTCCGCGCTTCGCGCAGCCCAACCCACAGCGAGGACGCGTCCTCGCTGATGGCGAGCGGGCCAGGCTCGCTGCCCACGAAGATGCCGACACCCACGAACCCCGTCGCCGGATCGATCGGGACCAGCTCGTTCCCGTGCATCGGTGAAGCGCTGGGAACGCTCGCCCACAACACGCCACGCGCCGCATCGTACGCGAGATCGTTCGCGACCAGGTCGATCGAGCGGAGGGTCTGAGCGCGCGCATCCCTCGTGAGCAGCACCCCTGTCAGCGTGACGGCGGCGAGCACGACCTGCCGAAGGTTCGCGCCCATCACAGCCCCGCCCCCGCCGCGCACTGCGCCTGAATCGAGACGCAATCCCCCGGCTTTTTCGCGGTCGGCTCGTCGTTTCGCCAATCCGCGCGCTTGCACGACGATCGCGGCTGAGTGGTGCAGAACTGCGCGCGCGAGCAACCGCTGGCGTCGATCGACGTCAGCGGCGAAGTGTTCACGCAGCGGTCGCTCGCATCTGGCTCGCCGTCCCCATCGATGTCTGGAGGCCCCGCCGCCTCACATTGCGCGACCTCCGCGATGACGGCCGGCAACGCTGCGCTTGCCGCGGCGCGGTCGGCGGAACAGGTCGCGAGCGCGTTGTTCGGGTCCAATGGATACGCGTCGCACGCGTTCCCGATCGCGTCCACGTCGTCGTCCCGCTGCCCTTCGTTCGCGACCAGCGGGCAGTTGTCCACGCTGTCGACGCGTCCATCGTGATCGGAGTCGGTCGCATCGATTCCGAGGTCGATGAGGAACAACTCGCCAGCCATTGTCCAGAACGCGAAGCGTCCGGGGCCCGTGTTGCGCGCGCCCAGCAGCACGCCCTGCAAACCGGGAACGGCGATGGTTTGCCGCGCCACGAAGCGGTCGCGGTCGTACACCACGACCTCGTGCGGGAGCCCCGCCGGCAGGTTGATCTGGTAGACCGCGGCGTTGGCCGCATCGATCGCGAGGACAGCGTTAGTCGACGGGCGTCCGGCGCCGTATTGCCCGGTGCGCTGGAGCGCAGCTGGGTCCACCGACGTGCCTCCACCCGAGACGAGCTGGTTTCCCTCGAGCGTGATGTCCGTGAAAAAGTGATGGATGAGGGTGCCGTCTACGACAACTTCACTCGCGCCATTCGCGTCGACACGAATGCGGCGCAACCCGGACTCGCTGGACTCATTGCAATAGCCGTAGAGATACGCGCCGCTCGCGTCGAACTCGATGCGGTTTCCGCCGGTGTGGGTTTGTGTCGTCAGCGGGCGCGCGACGCCGTCTTCGTAGATCTCGATGCCGGCGTGCCGCGGATTCACCGTGAGGAACTGACGCGAGATCGCGACGACGCTCGGGTTTCCGGGCTGCACCGCGATGTCTTCGACGTAGGTCGGTCCATTCGCAAGCGCCGGCAACGCGAAGGTCAGGTTCGTCGTGCCCAATGCCAGGTCGATGCGGCGGACTTCGGACGCGCCCCGGTGTCCGACGTACAGGACCGCGCCGTCGTCCGAGATCGCGAGTGCGTTGGGCTCGATGCCGACCGCGATGCCCGCGCCCACGACGCCAGTAAGCGGATCTATCGGGACGACTTCGTTGCCGTGACTGGGACTCGCGCCCGAGATGCTCGCCCAGAGCGTTCCGCGCGATGCGTCGTAGGCGACGTCATTCACGTTGAGCACGATCTCGCGAACGATCAGCGCGCCCGAGCCCGCAGGCGCGAGCGGGATCGAGCAAGCCAGGGCGAGCAGACAAGCGCGCATCGTGACTCCGGCTCTGCGAATAGTGCCATTGTTACGGCCGGAAGTGTTCGCATTCGTTCCAAAATGAGCTGCGCGCTTCACCGAATCGCTACGAGCCGCGCCTCGGCCGCGCGGATCACCGCGTCCTGGTGCGGGTGAAGTTCCTGCCCGCCACCCTATGGCTCGGCTACGAGCTTCTCGCGCGCAGCGGCGTCGCGGATCACCTGATCGCGAACCCCTCGTACCCCTTCTCCCGCACTTCCTCACACTTCGCGCGATACGGCGGCACACCCAGATACGGCATGAACACGCGCGGCTTCCCCGGCACGTTGGCGCCGAGGTACCAGGAGTTGCAGTTCGGGTAGAGCGACGTCTGCGCGACTTCGTTCACGTGCGCGACCCACGCGTCTTCGGCGTCCTTGCGCGCGTCGATGCTCTTCGCGCCGCGCCTCGCGAGATCGTCGATGCAGCGCGCAATCCAGTTCACGTGATGCTCGATCGAGGGCAGCATGTTACTGAGAACTGACGGGCTGCCCGGACCGGTGATCATGAACAGGTTCGGGAAGCCCTCGGTCGCGACGCCCAGGTAGGTCGTCGGCCCGGACTCCCATTTTTCGCGTAGGCTGCGCCCGCCGCGGCCGCGGATATCGACGCGCACGAGCGAGCCCGTCATCGCGTCGAAGCCCGTCGCGAATACAACGCAGTCGACCGCGTATTCGCGGCCGCCGGTGACGACCCCGTTCGGCGTGATCGCCTCGATCGGAGTGTCCTTCACCGAGACGAGCGTCACGTTCGGGCGGTTGTAAGTGGCGTAATAATCCGTGTCCACGCACAGCCGCTTGCAGCCGACCGGCGTCTTCGGGCAGAGCAACTCCGCAGTCGTGCTGTCCTTCACGACGCTGCGGATCTTGTTGCGGATGAACTCGGCGGCGGTGTCGTTCGCCTTCGGGTCGAACATCAAATCGGCGTAGGCGCCGAGGAATCCGAGCCCGCCGTACGCCCAGCGCCGCTCGTACTCGGCGCTGCGCTCGGCTTCGCTCGCCGAGAACGCGCTGTCCGGGTTGTCGCGGAAGTCCGCGCCGAACGGGTGCTGCGCCACTTCGGCGCGAAACGCCGGGTAGTTCGCGCGTACGCGCTGCTCGATCTCGGCATGCACCGGGCCTTTGTGCGCGGGGATCGATTTATTAGGCGTGCGCTGAAACTCGAACAGCTGCGCGGCCTGCGCCGCGATGATCGGGATCGACTGGATCGCCGAGGAGCCCGTCCCGATCACGGCGACGCGTTTGCCCGCGAAATCCACCGGCGTATGCGGCCAGTTGCCAGTGTGGTATTTCGCGCCTTT
>JANNDT010000548.1:0-12136 GCA_031387905.1 Deltaproteobacteria bacterium | reverse complement strand
GCCGCTCGTATGCTGCGCCCCCTCATGGCGTCTTCAGTTGCGCGGGATTCGTTTGCGGCTTCCGGTCTTCCGCTGCACACGCGCACGCTCGAGTTCGCGGTGTTTCAGGAAGACCCCGCCACGCTGCGCGCGGACGGGACGATTTTCGACCTGCGCAAGTGCGGCTTCGTGCCGACCGGCGGCGAACTCCAAACCGCAGGCGTCATCCACCAGATGCACTGGCGCGCTTGGCTGGGCGACCCGAGCGGGCGCATCGCGAGACTCGAAATCGCCCAGCCCGTGGTCGCGATGGAGCGCAGCGCGGCGACGCGCGGCGAATGCTGCCGCGACCCCGCGCCGCGCCTGCAAGAACTCGTCGGCAGCGCCTTCGATGCGAGCTTCGCGAAGCGCCTCGCCGCGCTCTTCGGCGGCCCGCTCGGCTGCTCGCACCTGCTCACGCTCGGTCAGGCATTAGGCGGGCTGCTCCCGCGCGTGCTCGCCGACGCGGCCCGCGAACCCGAGCGGCGCGCGCCCGGCGAATGCGTCGCGAAGCAAACGCTCGTGCTGGATGGCTTCGAGCGCGCGGACGGCGTGCTCGAAATCGCGATCCAAGCCAGCGAGTACCGGCTCGCGCCGCGGGCCGGCGTCGAGGCCATGTTCGAGCGGCTCGGCGTCGCGCGCGAACTGCGCGTGCTCGGCGAGGTGCGGCTGCGCGACATGCAGCTGCTCGCGCTCAGCGCGGCCGCGCGCGAACGCACGGCTGCGAACCTCGCAGACGCGAGCTGGCGCGATCTCGACGCGCTCGTCGCGCCGCTCGCCGGCGAATCCGCGCTGCGCGGGATGGCGGCGCGGATTCGCGCGCACATGGGCGGGTTGCCCGAGGGCGACGAGCGCGCGCTACTCACGGCGGCGCTGCTCAACTTCGCGCCGGGGCTGATCCAATGCATGCCGGCGCTGAGCCATCGGCTTGGCGGGATGTTCGCACGCGCCACCTCGCAGCCCGCAGCAGCGGCCGGCGAGATGAACTCCGTGCTGACGAGCGGGGGCCTGCCGGACAGCTGTTACATGTGGAGAACCGGCAGCGCCGCGGGCCAGCAGCGGCGTCCCTGACAACTCACGCTACGCCCGAGGAGAAGTCCCATGCGCGCACTTGTAGCCTTCGGTTTCAGCTTGCTGCTCGCGCCGAGCGGCGGCACCGCGCAGGAGAGCGCGCCCGCCAGGCCGCCGGAGCCGCAGCGTGTCGCTGTGCGCGCCGCGGCGCTTATCGATGGCTCGGGCGCTGCGCCGTTGCGCGACGCCGTGGTGCTGATCGAAGGCGATCGCATCACCGCGGTCGGCGCGAACCTGCCGATTCCCGAGAGCGCGCGAGTGATCGACCTCGGCGCCGCGACGCTGCTGCCGGGCCTGATCGACTGCCATACGCACATCGCCAGCGGCGACCCTGGCGATTACTACGAGGGGCTGTTCCGCAAGAGCCCCGTCGACGACGCCGTCGTCGCGCACGTCTACGCGCGTCGCACGCTCGAAGCGGGCTTCACGAGCGTGCGCGACGTGGGCGCGCGCGAACTCGTGGACGTGGCGCTGAAGCGTGCGATCGACGCAGGCCTCGTCGCCGGCCCGCGCATGCAGGTCGCGGCTCTCATGATCGGCGCCACCGGCGGGCACAGCGATCTCTCAGGCTTCTCGCCGTATCTCAGGTTCAGCGAGATGTCCGGTACCGCCGACGGCATCGACGAAATTCGCAAGGCCGTTCGCCAGCGTGTGAAGGACGGCGCCGACCTGATCAAGGTGGCGGCAACCGCGGGCGTGCTCTCGGAGGAGGAGTCCGTCGGCGCGCCGCAGTACAGCCAGGAAGAACTGAACGCGCTGGTCGAAGAAGCTGCGATGTGGGGCAAGCGCGTGGCGGCGCACGCGCACGGCGCCGAGGGCATCAAGCGCGCCGTACGGGCGGGCGTGGCCTCGATCGAACACGGCTCCCTGCTCGACGACGAGGGCATCCGCCTGATGAAGCAGCACGGCACAGTGCTCGTCGCCGACATCTACAACGACGACTACATCCTCGCCGAGTTCGCGCGGCTCGGTTACCCGGCGAAGCTCATCGAGAAGGAGCGCTCGATCGGGCAGCTCCAGCGCGAGAACTTCCAGCGCGCGGTGCGCGCTGGCGTGAAGATCGCCTTCGGCAGCGACGCCGGCGTCTACCCGCACGGCTGGAATGGCAAGCAGTTCGCGCACATGGTGCGCTGGGGGCTCACGCCGCTGCAGGCGATCACGGCCGCAACGTCTAGCGCTGCGGAGTTATTGGGGTGGAGCGACCGCGTCGGCCGCGTCGCGCCAGGGCTCTACGCCGACCTGATTGCGGTCGCCGGCGATCCGCTCGCAGACGTGACCGAACTCGAGCGGGTGACGTTCGTGATGAAGGGCGGCGCGGTAGTCAAGCAGCCTTAGGCAGTCGAGCGCCTCGGGCCGAGGAACCCGATCGTTACGGCAGCGAGCACGAGCAGGCCCGCGAACGCGGCGAACGCGAACTCGAAGCGTCCGGTTCGCGCGAACACGACCATCGGTAGCTGAATGTTGCTCATCGTCAGCGGCAGCATGCAGAAGCCCATCGCGCCCATCACGCTGCCGAAAACGCGCGGCTCGAAGCGGTCGCCGATCGTCGCCGTCCAGAGCGCTGTGAGGCCCTGCGCGATGCCAGCCGCGATCGCGATCGGGAGCAGCCAGCGCACGTCGGGCGTGAGCGCAAGCACGCCGGCGCTGAGCGCGAGCGGAAGCTGTGCCGCCCAGATCAGCGGGATGCGGGCGAAGCGGTCCGCGAGCCAGCCGAAGCCGAGGTTCGCGGCGACGCCGACGATCGCAGAAGCGCCGAGTAACAGGCTCACGTGCTGGCCCGTAATGCCTCGCGTTTCGGCGCCGTAGGCGGGATAGGCGTTGCCGAGCGAAAGCATTACGGAGAAGCAAATGCCAAAGCAGACCGTGATCGCCCAGAAGTTCGAATCGCCCAGAAAGGCGCCGGCCGCGGGCGCGTGTGCTCCGGTCGCGGGCGCCGTTCGGCTGCTCGGCGCCTCGCGCACGATCAGCCCAACCAGCGGAATCAGCGCCGCGAAAGCGATCGCACAGGCGAGCACCGCGCCGCGCCAGCCCCACGCGGCGACCGCGGTCGCGATTAGAAACGGCGCCGTGAGCGCGCCGATCGACGGGCCGATTCCGCAAATACCGAGCGCAGTTCCACGCATGTCCGGGAACCAGTCCGCGACCAGCTTCGACGCCGGCAGCGCGCCAAGCGCGCCGCTCGCGGGCGCGACCGCCAGCACGAAGCCGACGCCCGCGACCCCCAACGACTGCGCTTGCCAGATCATTAGGCAACCGAGCGTCGAGATGAGCGCGCCGACGAGCATCGCAATGCGCGGGCCGAAGCGATCCACGAGCGGCCCGAGCGCGAGGCCGAAGGCGGCCTGCGCCGGCAGGAACGCGACCAGGCCGAGGTTCACGGTCGAGACTTCGGCGCCGAACTCTTTTGCGATCGGCACGAGTACGAAGCCGAACGCGCTGAAAGTGGCGCCGAGCGAGATCGCCTGCGTCGCGAGCGCGCCAATCAGCGCGAGCCAACGCGCCCTCCCAGCGGGGGGTGCGATGGCGGCTTCGGCGCTCATGCGTGGGGCTCCTTGTTCGTGGCGCCCACGCGTAGCGCAGTTCTTTCGCCGGCGTCGCGCTTCGGCTTTGTCGAGGATCGCGTCTCGCGGGCACTGGCCCTCGTTGTCGCGGAACTCTTCGATGAGATCCGCGTGGAGCAGGGAGACCGCGCCGACGGCTTCGGTCAGGTTGGGGACGCTGAACACCTGCTCTGTGATCGGCTGCCGCTTCGCGTTCTCCGCGAACACGATCAGCGCGAAGCCAGTGACGCGGCCCTTCTCCTCGAGGTGATCGGTCACGTGCTTCACCGCGGCCGCGAGCTCGGGCGCGAAGCTCTTGCGCAGCTCGACGACTTCTCCGCTCACCGCTCGATCATCCCGTCGAAGCACTTCGCGACGCGGAGCACCGTGTGTCCGGCCCCAGGGGCAGGACAGCACCATTCCAGTCACTCTCGGTCGATACCCCACCGGCTCAGGCAGAGCGAAGCGCCCAGTCAATGGTAGGGCCCAATGCTTAAGGGATCGGGCGGATTAGCCGAAACGGTTCGCAACAACGAGATGCGAGCCGAGAGTTCGCACTCACAAGGAGGCTACGCCGTGAAATCTTTGCACGTTCTTCTGCTCGGAGCCGTTCTGATCGGGATCACCAGTCCGGCGCTCGCCGCGGCTCCGCGCACGCCGCTGAGCGCGGGCGGTCGCACGATCGCGGGACCCGGAAACATCACGGTTGCCAAGACGCAGACCGAGACGTTGATGAGCAACTTCTGGGCGTCCGACGCCTGCGTGACCGTGGTGAACGCGGGCGCCGTCGACCTGACGCTGAACACGATCGGCGCAGGCCAGCACTCCATCGTCGTGGTGCCGCTAGACAGCGTCGCCCTGTGCGAGGAATCGCTGACGACCGTCACGCTCTCGTGCACGGGCACGCAGGCCGGCGACTGCAGAGTGACCTGGCGCGTCGACCGCTGAGCCGGGGCCGGTCTGCCGGCTCGATTCCCCCATCGTGCCCGCGCCACGCGCCGGTGCGTGGCCGGCACGATGGGGGAGAGTTCGTCTCGCGAGTCGTGGCGACGCCCCGGAATCCTGACGCTCTAAGGCGCTGGCTTCGTGACCGCCCCCGCCGCTCCGCTGATCGCGCCCGCGATCACCTTGAACGGCGCGAGCAGCACGTCGCCGAACACCCGAGAGATCGGCCCGCCGCGCGCGATCACGCAGCGCGCTTGCTGCTGCTCGGGCGATGCCGCGAGGTCGGCGAGCGCCTTCTCGCCGAGGATCAGGTGGCGGTCCGCGTATCGGCGGGTAGGAAATACAAGCGCCCTTTCGAACGGGCGTTAGACAACCTCAGTCGAGCTCGCCGCCCGCGCGCCGCAGCCAAGCGACGCCTGCCTCGAGTTCGTTCGCCTTCGGGTCCTCGGCTTCGCTGCGCGCGCGCCGGCTAATTTCGTTCTGCTCGTGCGTGAGCAAGGTCGTCACATGCAACTCCCAAAGCAGGCGCCGATGGCGAGAAGCGCAGCGACAACGCACCAGGCGACAACTCGGACGATGTCGCGCGCAGCGGACCACGGGCGCGGCGGTTTCAGCACGACTCGAAGCGCCCGGCGCGGATGAAGCCGTGCCAGTGCCCGATGACGTGCACGGATGGGGTCAGCGTCTGCCGCTCCCGACTCCCATCGAATCGCGGTACAACGAGACGCTGAAGTGACTCCTCAGGGCCGCTTGAACGAGACGCGCTTCATCGCGGCGATGTCCTGCGCCGGTTCGCCGGGCACCGCCACTTGAAGCGCGGCGCGCATCCTGTGCCGCGCCGCATGCCGAGGTCAAGCGCAGCCTGGTAAACCGCAGCGCATTCCACCGAGGAGAACGAACTGTGCCGACCCCGACTCGCGAGCAGCTGCTCAACTGGGCCGCGAACTACGTCGCGCTTTGGAACGCCGGCGACAAAGCGGGCTGGGAGAAGAACTGGCGCGCCGTCGCGCCGGGCGAGTTCCGCATGCTCGACCCGGTAGGCACGCCCGAGAAGCGCGGCTTCGAGGCGTGTGCGCTGAAGCCCTTCGACCTGTTCCAGCCGAGCGTTCGCTTCCGCGTCGCGCCCGGCACGCAGCACGTCTGCGGCAATGAAGTGGCCTGGCTGCTGGAGAACTCATTCCCGGCGGAGCCGTCGCGCCCGCCGCATTTGTCGATCGAGACGTATCGCTTCGAACCGAACGGCGATGCCGTGATCCGGACTTATTACAAGGTGCCGGCGCACGCGGACGGCGCGGTGGGCGAGTTGTTCAAGAACTATTTGCCCGGGGGGCAGTAGCCGCTACGGGGCGTTCAGGTGTGCCCATGGCGAGCGCACGATGAGGAAGGCGAACCCGGTCGGCGCGTCCAACGTGCACGGCGGATGCAGCCGACGGCGCTACGCGTCGCGGCTGATCCGCTGCGCGGGAGGTTGTCGAACCCAGTTCGACGAGGCGAAGTCGCGCGAGGCGTTCGCGTCGGTGTTCACGGCGTGGTCGCGCGCTCCGGCGCTCGCAGCGCAAGCGCGTATGCCTCGCCCGCGAACCATCGATCGCTCCAACTCTCGATCACCCGGGCGCGCGCGAACCCCGCCGCTTCGAACTCGCGCAGCGCCGCGTCGGGCGTGATGCCGTGACCGGTCCGCTCTTCCCCAACGCCGTCGGGCGAGAACGGCACGAGGTACCAGGTGGGCAGGAAGTCGATTGCGACGAACGTCCCGCCCGGAACGAGCGCGAGGCCGGTCGCCGCGAGCTGCGCAGTGACGACCGTCAGGTTCGTCACTGCCGCGAATTTCACGCGCCCACGAAGCGCATTCAACTCGTCGCCCTCGAGTTCGGTGGCAAAGATGCGACCGCCCGGACCCACGCGCTCCGCCATCTCGAAGGCGAGGTCGCCCTCTCCCGCGCCGATCTCGGCGACGCGCATGCCGGACTCCAGCGCGAGCAACGTCGCGAGCCGCTCCGCCTCACTCTCGCCCTCGGCGCGCGCATCGAACGGCGCAGATACAAGCGCGACTGCCAACACGAGCTCGATCCTTCGCCGCATCGCAATCCCTCCCGACATGCGCTCATCCTACGCCGCGCGGGTTACGGCTACCCGTCGCGCGCGTAGTCGCGCGTAAAGCAGCGCGCTCGCAGGACGCGCAGCGCGCGGGAGGCGCGCCTCAACGGCGCGCCGATCCGCGCCGTCCCAAGTAAGTACTCGTGCGGTCAGCCGAGCAAGAGCGGCCGCGGCGGGGCCGGAGGCGGCGGAGGCGAAGTCAAGCGGACGAAGGCCCCCCTGAAAATGGAACGCGGTCCGCTCGGTGAATCGCGCCGCAGCAAACGCCCCTAATGATCCAAGGGGCCGAAGGAGCCATGAGCCGCAGCCGCCCCCGGCCCCGCCGCGGCTGCGGCGCCCGCGAAGCCTCCAATCGCGACGACCGAAGTTCCGCGCGCACCCGCGTGGTACGGTGACCGAACCCAAGGAGAATTGAGATGGCCGAGATCCACGGTGGCATCATCGCCGCGCGTCAGCTCAAGAAGTCCGGCATCGACACAATGTTCGGCGTCGTCGCAGGCCCCATGATCGAACTGTTCGGCGGCGCCCAACAAGAGGGCCTCAAAGTCGTCGGCTGCCGTCACGAGATCAACGGCGGCTTCATGGCCTCGAGCTGGGGCTGGCAGAAGAAGAAGCCCGGCGTGCTGGTTGTTGGGTCGGGCCCCGCGATGACCAACGCCATAACACCGCTGTACGTCGCGACCGAGAGCGCGATGCCGCTGCTCGTGCTCGGCGGCTCCGCGTTTGGCGGCTCGCTCGGCCTCGGCTCGTTCCAGGAGCTGAACCAGGTCGCGGCGGCAAAGCCCGTTTGCAAGTGGACCGGCCAAGTCGATGCCACCGAGCGCATCGGCGAGTGGGTGCACCTCGCGCTCGCGAAGGCGCTCGACGGCAGGCCCGGCGGCGTTTACCTCGATTTCCCTGGCCACCTCGTCGGCCGCCGAGTCGCCGAAGAGACCGTGCGTTTCTTCTCGGCGCCCGAAGTCACCCGCATGCATCCGGACCCCGACGCGATCGCGCGCGCCGCGGACTTGCTCGAATCCGCCGAACGCCCGCTCGTATTGATCGGGAAAGGCGCAGCCTGGGCCGACGCGCGCGCGGCGCTCACGAAGCTCGTCGACTTCGGCATTCCGTACATCACCTCGCCGATGGCCCGCGGCACGCTGCCCGACGATCACCCGAACTTCGCGAACGCGGCGCGCTCCCACGCGATGAAGAACGCCGACGTGGTCCTAATGATCGGCGGGCGCTTCAACTGGATCTTCGGCCTCGGCCGACGCTTCGCGAAAGGCGCGAAGATCGTGCAGATCGACCTCGCACCCGAGGAGATGACTTCGGGCGCGGACGTGACGCTCGGCATCGTGGCGGACGCCGCGGTCGCGACCGAGCAGCTCGCGAGCGCCGTCTCGAAGCGCCGGCTGCGCAGCACCGGCGGCGCCTGGCTTTCTTCGCTGCGCGAGGAGCGCGCGCGCAACGAAGCGGGCGCTGCCAAGGCGATCGGCGACGACTCGATCCCGATCAACCCGTACCGGCTGGTGCAGGAAGTGAAGGCGGCCCTGCCCCGCGACGCGATTGTTACGGAGGAAGGCGAGACGATCATGGGCATCTGCCGCGCGATGCTGCCGAGCTACGAGAACCGCGGGCGCCTCAACGCGGGCACCACCGGCTGCATGGGCGTCGGCGCTCCCTACGCGATCGGCGCGAAGCTCGCCTGCCCGGACAAGCCGAGCGTCGCCGTGCTCGGGGATTATGCCTTCGGCGCGGCGGCGATGAGCGTCGAGACCGCCATGCGCGTCGGCGCTGCGCCGGTGTTGGTGGTCGCGAACAACGAGGGCATCGCGGGCCACATGCTGCAGGACGCGTTCATGCCGCCGGGCTCGCCGCGCATCGCCTCGCTGCTCCCGGCGCGTTACGACTTGATGGCTGAAATGGTCGGCGGCCACGCCGAGTACGTGGAGCGCCCCGAGCAGATCCGCCCCGCGCTCGATCGCGCGCTCGCCGCGGGCAAGCTCGCGATCGTGCACGTGCGCATCGACCCGAAGGCCGCGCGCCTCGGCGGCACGAACTACCTCCAGTAATCACTCGCCCCACAGAGTCGAGGAGAACGCCCGCATGCCGATGCCGCTCGATGGAATCCGCGTACTCGACTGGACGATCTGGCAACAGGGGCCGATCGCGACATCGATGCTCGCAGACATGGGCGCCGACGTGATCAAGATCGAGCAAACCGGTGTGGGCGACCCAGGCCGGTATTTGTTCGCCGCGGGCGGCGCATCCGGAACCGGGCGACCGAACTGGTACTTCGAGTCGCACAACCGCAACAAGCGCGGCATCACGCTCGACTTCTCGAAGCAAGCTGGGCGCGAGGTGCTCTACGACCTGGTGAAGCACGCCGACGTGTTCGTGCAGAACTTCCGGCACGGCGTCGCTGCGCGGCTCGGCATCGACTACGCGGCGCTCTCCGCGCGCAACCCGAAACTGATCTACGCGAGCGCCACCGGCTACGGCCCCCACGGCGACGAAACCGCGGAGCCTTCGTTCGACCACTTGGGCCTCGCGCGCTCGGGCATCATGAACGCCGCTGGCGAGCCCGACATGCCACCGCTCGGCATCGCGGGCGGCATCGCAGACCAGATGGGCGGCGTGATGCTGGCGTGGGGAATCATGAACGCCCTAATGGCCCGCGAGCGCTACGGCATCGGGCAAGAAGTGAACGGCTCGCACCTCGGCTCGATGCTGTTCCTCCAGGGCCTCTCGGTCTCGATGAAGCTGATGGCCGGCGTCGCCTTCCCGCGCAGCTTTCGCGCGCGCGCCGGCAACCCGCTCTGGAACCACTACAAGTGCGCGTGCGGCAAGTGGATCGCGCTCGCGATGTTGCAGAGCGACCGCTACTGGCCTGACTTCGCGCGCGTAATGGGTCGACCCGAACTCGCGAACGATGAGCGCTTCAAGGATCTCAGCGTGCGCGCCAAGAACAGCGCCGAGTGCGTGGCGATCATCGACGCGGCGATGGCGACGAAGACGCGCGAGGAGTGGCTGCGTGCTCTGCGCGAAGACGCCGGCGACTACATCTACACGATCGTGAACACGGTCGATGACCTGCCCACGGACCCGCAGGTGCTCGCGAACCATTACGTCGTGGACATCGAGCACCCGCAATACGGCGCTACGAAAGCGGTGGGCATCCCGGTCGAACTCACCAAGACGCCGGGCAGCGTGCGCACGGTTGCGCCCGAGCTCGGCCAGAACACCGAAGAGATCCTGATGGACTTGCTCGGCTACGACTGGGAGAAGATCGGCGCGCTGCGCGAGCAGAAAGTGATCTGACGTGCGGATCGGCAGCGCCCGCATCACGGCGTGCGCTGCGCTGTTCGCGCTGCTTCTCGCTGCGCCGCTCGGCGCGGGCACCAACAAGCCCCCGCTGCACGGCCAGCACTGGGTCGCCGTAACAGGCAAGCCGCTCGCGGCGGTCGCGGGCGCGCGCACCTTCGAGCGCGGCGGCAACGCGGTCGACGCCGCCTGCGCGATGCTGGCGGCGACGGCCACGCTCTGGGACGTGCTCTCCTGGGGCGGCGAAACGCAGGCGCTGATCTTCGACCCGCGCGACCGCAGCGTGAAAGGCATCAACGCGCACGGCGTCGCGCCGAGCGGCGCAACGCCAGAGCACTTTCGCGCGCAGGGCTTGCAGTTCCCACCGGCGACGGGGCCGCAAGCCGCAGTAACACCTGGCACGCCCGGCGGCCTGCTCGTGATGCTCGCCGAGTTCGGGCGGCTCTCGCTCGCGGAGGTGCTCGCGCCGGCGCTCGAACTCGCGCGCGGCTACCCGATCGAGGCGCAGGCCGCCGACGGCATCGAGCGCGATCGCGCGCTGCTCGCGCAGTGGCCCGATTCGCGGCGCGTGCTGCTGCCCCATTTCGACGCGAGCGACCTGAGCAAGCGCGCCGCGCCCGAGCCGGGCGAGATCTTCCGCCAACCCGAGCTCGCGGCGACGCTCGAGAAGTTGATCGCCGCGGAGCAGGGCGCGCTCGCCGCCGGCAAGCCGCGCCGCGAAGCGATCCTCGCCGCCTACGAGCGCTTCTATCGCGGCGACATCGCGCGCGAGTTCGTTGCAGCGGTGCGCGGGCAAGGCGGCCTGATCACGCTCGAAGACCTCGCGCGCTGGCGCGTGCGCATCGAAGAACCTCTGAAGACGACCTACCGCGGCATCGAGGTCTACAAGCTGAACAGCTGGACGCAGGGCCCGGCGATGCTGCAGGCCTTGAATCTGCTCGAGAACGCGGACCTGCGCGCGCTCGGCCGCGCTTCGCCGATGTACCTCCACACGCTCTACCAAACCATGAACCTCGCCTTCGCCGATCGCGATTTCTACTACGGCGATCCGTACTTCCCGCCGGTCGAACCCATGGCCGGGCTGCTCTCGAAGGCCTACGCAAAGCAGCGCTTCGCAACGGTCGACGCGCAGCGCAACGACCCGGCCGTGAAGCCCGGCGACCCGTATCCGTTCCAAGGAGCGAAGAATCCGTTCACGAAGCTGCTCGCGAACTGGCCGCCGGGCGCGGCCGACGCGGGCGACGGCGAGCGCCGAAGCGCCGTCGACCGCGTCGACCGGCAGAGCGCACGCCGCCTACGCGACGAAGCCTTCCGCGCGGGCACGACCTCGATTCAAGCCGCGGACGCCGAGGGCTGGCTCGTCTCCGTAACACCCAGCGGCGGCTGGATCCCAGCCGTGATTGCAGGCCGCACGGGCATCGGCCTCTCACAGCGCATGCAAGCTTTCGTGCTGGACGCGCGCATGAATCCGTTCAACGTGCTCGCGCCTGGGAAGCTTCCGCGCGTGACGCTCACGCCGACGCTCGCGCTGAAGGACGGTGCCCCGCTGCTCGCGTTCTCGGTGCAAGGCGGCGACACGCAGGATCAGAACCTCCTGCAGTTCTTCCTGAACGTGGTCGAGTTCGGCATGACTATCCAGGAAGCCGCCGAGGCGCCAAATCTCGTGTCGTATCAAATGCTGAGTTCGTTCGGAGACCACACGGCCGAGCCGGGCCGCATGACGCTGCGCGCAGACACGCCGCCTGCGACGATCGAGGCGCTGCGCGGCATGGGTTATCAGGTGGACACCGAGCCGAAGACTTCGGGCCCCATCACCGCGATCTTCGTCGACCGCGCCCACGGCACGCTCTGGGGCGCGGCGAGCGACTTCGGCGAGGACACCGGCATCGCGTGGTGAGCTCAGTGAGCCGCGGCGCGCGCCTCGCCGCGCGCGGATTCGACCAGGCCATCGATCGTCGTCACCAACACTTCGGGCGCGAAGGGCTTCTCGAGAAACATCACGCCGCTGGGAATCTCACGGCGCTGCGCCGCAAGGTGATCGAGGTGTCCAGAGAACAGCACCGCAGGAAGCTGCGGCGCGTTCTGGCGCAGCCGGCCGAGCAACTCGATGCCGTCCATGCCGCGAAGTACGACGTCCGACGCAATCACATCGACACCGT
>JANNDT010000535.1:0-4906 GCA_031387905.1 Deltaproteobacteria bacterium | reverse complement strand
CGCACGCGCGCACGCTATCGCGTCGCGCGTGCGCCGAGGTCACTCGCGCACTGCGCCTAGCCGCGGAACCCGTGGTGGTGGTGGCGGCTCAGGTGGCGGTAGAAGTCGTCGCGGTTGTTCCAATGCCTTCCGCACGGGCGGCAAGCGTAGGACGAGTGTTCGCGACGCTCCCCGCGTTCTTCGTAATAACCGCCGTAGCCACCGTAGCCGCGGCCCCAAACCCCGCGGTCGTAGCCGCGGTCCGAGTCGCGGTCGCAGTGGTCCCCGTGGCGATACACGGGGTAGGCGGGACGATCGTTGCCCCAATCGTCGTCGTCGTGGCCCGCGAGCGCTGGGCCGGCAAGGCCGATCATCAGCAGCGCCGCCGTGGCGCAGCGCGCAAGACGAGAGAGCGTGGTTCGCAACATGACGAGTACCTCCGCGCTCTCGGACGCGGCGAGCGCGCGGCCGATTCGATCGTCGAAATCGAAACAGCAGACCCGCCGGGCAGGGCTAGGCTGCTGCGCCGCGCGATCGAGGTTTCCGTGAACGCTGCTGTCTCCGCTCCGCGAACCCAAGCTGTCTTCCCACCCGGCCCGCGCTGGCTGACGCCGCTCCCACTCGCACGCTCGATGCAGGGGAACGTGCTCGCCTCGGTGGGGGAGCTGATCGCGCAGTACGGCGACACCGTGGGCGTGCGCGCGGGGCCCGTGAAGATGGTCGTGCTCGCGCGGCCCGAGCACGCGCGCCACGTCTTCATCCGCAACGCCCGCAATTACTCGAAGGGCCCGCAGATCGAGAAGCTGCGGCGGATTGCGGGCGACGGCGTGTTCTTCGCCGAGGGCGATGCCTGGCGCCGCCAGCGCCGCATGATCGCGCCGGCGTTTCAGCGCGCGAAGATCGAAGCGCTGGCGCCGCAGATCGTGGCCGGCGCCGACGCGATGCTCGAGCGCTGGCAGCGCGAGCATGCTGGCGGCGGCTGGTTCGACGTGATGCTCGATACTTCGCGCGTGGCGCTCGACGTGGTGTGCCGCGCGATGTTCGGCCGCGATGTCGGCGCGCAGGCCGACGAGTTCCACCACCACGCCGCGGTCGCAGCGAGCTACGCGCAGTACCTGTTCGAGCATTTCGTGCCGCTGCCGCTTTGGGTTCCGAGCGCGCGCAATCGCCGTATGCAGGAAGCGCGGCGCTGGGTGGACGGCTTCGTGAACGGCATGATCGCGGGGCACCGGAAACTCGCGGCGCCGCCGGATGACTTGTTGGGGCTCTTGCTCGGCGTGCGCGACGAGGAGACCGGCAAAGCGCTCAGCGACGGCGAGATCTACGACGAGCTGATGACCTTCGTGAACGCGGGCCACGAGACCAGCGCCATCTCGCTCGCGTGGTCGCTGTATGCGATCGGCCGCGATCCTGAGCTGCGCGCGCGCCTCGAGGCCGAGGTCGATGCACAGCTCGGTGCGGGCGCGCCCGATTTCGCCGCGCTCGCGCGACTCGACTTGCTCGGGCGCACGATTCGCGAGGTGCTGCGCGTGTACCCGCCCGGCTGGGCGATCCCGCGTGCGGCGCTCGCTGCCGACGAGATCGACGGCGTCCTAATACCACGCAGTGCGACCGTGATCGTGCCGGTCTACTACCTCCACCGGCATCCCGACGCATGGAGCGAGCCCGAACGCTTCGACCCCGATCGCTGGCTCCCGGAGCGCGGCGAGCCGCGACGCCAGTTCGCGTATCTGCCGTTCGGACTCGGTGGCCGCCGCTGCGTGGGCGAGGATTTCGCGCTGCTCGAGATCCGCGCCGTGCTGGCGCGCACGCTGCAGCGCTTCCGCGTGAGCGTCGACCCGGATCACCCGATCGTTCCGAAGCCGCTGCTCACGCTGAAACCGGCGCACGGTGTGCGCATTCGGATCGAGCCGCGAGGAGCAGCCGCGTGACGCAAAGTGTTCCGCGCGAAATGGTGGAGGCTCGGCTGCGCGAGAAGCTCGCGCCGCTCGCGCTCGAGGTGATCGACGAGAGCCACCTGCACGTCGGTCACGGCGCGCCCGGCTCGCACTACCGCGTGAACATCGTCTCCGAACGCTTCTCAGGTCTCTCCCGCATCGCGGCGCAGCGGCTCGTCTACGAGGCGCTCGGCGATTGGGTAGGCGGCGCGATTCACGCCTGCGCCGTCTCAGCGAAAGCTCCCGAGCCGCGTTCGTAGCCGCGCGCGGCGAAAGCGAGGCCGCGTTCAGTCCGCGCGCGCTTCCGCGGGCTCGTCGGCGACGGCTTCGTCGAGATCGTCCGCCGCCTTGCGGATCACCTCGGACGCATCCTTAGCGGCTTCCTTCGGGTCTTCCGCGCTCCTCGCTCGCAGCGCCGCCTGTTCGACGGCATCGAGCGGGGGCTCGATACGCGCCCGCAATAATTCCTGACGAGTCGCCGCGAGGTCCACGCGCCAGCTGTCGCCTTCGAGAACGAGCTGCGTGCGGAACACCAGCGGCGGTTCGCTCGCGTCGTTGAGGAACGTCGTCTCCACCAGCGCGCGATCCTCGCTCTTCATCGCTTCGCCGATCGCCGGCGTCCGCTTCGGTTCGAAGCTGCCGAGGAACTCGGCGACGGCCTCTTCGTCGGCCGCGGTCGAGAGCGGCTCGGCCGCGTCAAAATCGCGTTCGACGGCCGCTTGCCAGAACTCGAGCGCGACGTCTTCGGGAGTATCGCCGCCGCCGCAGCCCGCGAGCGCGGCAAGGAAGACGACGAGCACGAGGGCGATCGATCGCACGTCGCCCAAGCTAGCCGCGGCGCCTTGCGAACTCCAGGCGGCGCGGGATTCAGTCGTCGTGCTTGCCTCGGCTCTTTTTTTGCTGGCCCGGAGGGCCGCCGTGCGGATGGCGTTTCTCCTGCAAGCGCACCGGAACCACGCTCACAGCCGCCACGCGCCACGGTCCGTCCACGTCGACGCCGATCTCCCAGTGATCGCCACCGATGCGGAAGTAGCTGCCGTCGAGGAACCAGACGTCGCGCAGATCGACGACGGCGTAGACGCCAAGGTTCGCGTCGAACACGAGATCGTGGCCGTGGTGTTTGTGGCGATAGCCGTGCGCGGGGGCGTGCGACGGCGGGCCGCCGCCATCGCCATCGACCACGATGCACGCGCTGTTCGCGAGCGCGAGCGCACTCACCAGCAAGAACGTCAAAGCGAAACGCGACCGCATCCGGGGCTCCTTCGAACGGGTGGCTGCGTATCGGACGATGCGCGCGCGGCGCTGTGATGGCCGTCACGCTCGGGCGCAGCCTCCAGTGCGGAAAGTCGCGTGGCCACTCGCCCGCTCCAGCGCGCGGCGCGTTCGGCCGACGCGATCGGCATGAAGCGACGGGTTCTCACGATCGCCTGCGTTCTGCTGCTCGTGGCGCCGCTCGCCGGTTGCTGGGTACTAGACGAGCTCGACAACGGCTCGAAATTGATGGACGACCACGCCTCGACGCATTCAAAGAAGATGGACGAGCCCGAGAAAAAAGAGGGCTCGTCGCCGGCGACCGCCGCCAAGAAGGACGCTGTCAACGCCTACTTCAAAGGTGAAGAAGAAGACGGCACGATCAAGACCTTCACGCCGGGCAGCGTGAGCGAAGGCATCGTGTCGTGCAAACTCGCCGGATCCCTGCAGTTCATGAAGCGCGAGGAGTGCGCGGCGCGCGGCGGCCGCGCGAAGTAGCGCGTCCCTAACAAACGAAGTGCGCGAGCCAATCCGCGAGGTCGACTGAGAAGCCCGCGGCGTTGCGGTGGCCGCCGCCACCGAGCGAGCCGGCGAGGGCGGCGACGTCGAACTCTCCGATCGAGTAGAGCGACACGTCCACGCGCCGGCCTTCGATCCGGTAGACCGCGCCGCACGGCGCACCGAAGCGCGCACGCGTCGCGAGTTCGTGCCCGATCTCGGCGCGCTGCGTGCGCGCGTTCACGCCTTCGATGCGCAGCTTCCCGATCGCGAGCGGCTGCGCATTCGCGAGCGCGCGCTCGATCTCGATGCGGAAAGCGCGAAGAATCGGCGTGCCCTGCTCGATCAGCGCTTCGAGCGGAGTCGCGGCGAGCGCGCTCCAGGTCGCGTAATCGCGCGGATGCGAGCCGATCGCGGCGTTGATCTCACGGCTGTGCGGGAGCTTCCAGCGCCACAGATCCTGATCTTCGACGTAGGCCAGCAAATCTGGCAGCGGCTCGCCGGGATGCAGCGCGTGCCAGGCCAGGGCGCTGCCGGAACGCGTTAGGTCGAAGCGCACCTCGTGGCCGCCCGCGGCGAGCGTGCGCGCGAGAAACGGATCCTCCTCGAAGCGGCGCTGCGCCGAGACGTGATGATCGAGCACGACTAGCTGCGCAACGTGCTCTGCCAGCGGCAGGTACGCGTGCGGCGGCGGGGCGATGTCCGCGAATAACAAATACGCGCCCTCGAACTCGCCCGGGCGCAGCGCGTCGTCATGGCCGCGCGGGATGAAGACGCCGCGCTCGCCCCAAGCCAGCCACGCAGACCACGCCGCCCCGAAGCCATCGGGGCAGCCCGCGTGATAGATGCAGAAGTGACGCACGGCCGCGGAACGTAGGCGAAGCCGCGCAGGGCACGTCGCCGTTCACCCAGCTAGCGCGAAACACCGGGCTTGCGAGCCGCCCGGCTAGCTTCCGCGCCCCCATGCCCCCCGCATTCGCCTGGAGCGCGCGTCCGCTAGCGCGCGCGCACGACTGGCTCGCGCTCGTCGCCGGACTGCGCACACGCGGCGGCTTCTGGTGGCTCGACAGCGCGCGCTCGGGCGCCCCGCTCGGGCGCTTCTCGTTCGCGGGCGCCGAGCCGTGGTGCGTGCTGCGCGTGTGCGGCGAGACCTGGCAGCGCGAGACGCAGCGCGCGCCGTGGCCGCTCGGCGCCGAGCGCGGCGCGGGCGATCCGCTGGCGGCGCTGCGCACGCTCCTGCC
>JANNDT010000530.1:0-10294 GCA_031387905.1 Deltaproteobacteria bacterium | reverse complement strand
TTGCCCGCGCGCGCGAACACCGGCTCGCCCGCGCCGTCACCCTTGGGCAATCGCCACGCGCTGCTCGCGCCAGTCGTTAGGTCGTACTTGAGGAGTTGGCCGCCGAACTCGCCCATGTTCGCGGGCAGGCCCGTCATGTACCCGAAGCGGTTCTTCAGCCCGACGCGCTCGTCCGCGACGCGCGGGAAGTCCGCAGGCTGGTCGTCGAGCGGCTGCTCGCGCACCTTGCCCGCCTTGCGGTCGATCACCCAGCGATGCAGCACGGAGGGCGTGCCTTCGCCGTCCTGCGGGCTGAACGCGAGCTTCTTGAAGCGCGCGACGTCGAGCACGATGTTGTCGCCGTCTTCGTACGCGTTCATCGGATGGAACACGTAGCTCGGCTCGACCTCGTACCAGACCACGTCCTTGTTGCTGCCATTGCGCGGCATCACGCCGAGCCTTGCGCCGTAATCATCGCTCCAGCGGATGGGGATGCCGCCCTTCGCGAGCATCGATAGGTCGAACACCATCGGCAGGTCCATGAACACGACGAAGTTCCGGGTCACGTTCCAGTCGTGCATCATGGTCGGGCCCTTGACCGTGATCTCCTCACTCTGCACGAGCGTGCCGTCGCGCGCGACGCGGTGATACGTGAGGTAGGGCGGCAGCGCGCCATAACCGAAGAACAGCAACTCGCCGGTCTCGGGGCAGATGCGCGGGTGCGCGGTCATCGCGGTCTTGAGCTTGCCGCCGAAGTCGTGGACTCCGACCGTGTCGAGATCCTTCGACACGATCCACGGGAAGTGGCCTTCCTCGAGCGCCATGATCTTGCCGGCATGAGAGACGACGTGTGTGTTCGCGAGCGACGCCGTCATGTCGGTCGAGCCGTCGGGCTGGATCGCAGCAGCGTCGGGGTTGTCGAGCAGCGGCGAGCGCACGTAACGATTCCGGTACCAGACGGCGCGCCCGCCCTCGAGCCGTACGCCGTGCAACATGCCATTGCCCATGAACCAATGCGGCGAGGTCCCGCTCTTCGGGTTCGAGCCATTGCGGAAGAAGCGGCCGTTCAGCTCCTTCGGGATCGCACCTGTTACGGCCAGGTCGGTGAGCGTGGTCTCGTCCATTACGGGCGCGAAGTTGCCCTGCAGATGGAAAGGCGTCGAAAACATCGAGGGAGCGGCGGTCATTGGGTTCTCCGATGGGTTGCGGTTTAGTGGCGCGCGCCGTGGCGAAGCTCGGCACTTGAACTCAAACGCTGCCGGCGACCTTGAGGATCTGCCCCGTCACCCAGCTCGAAGCGGGCGAGCTGAAGTAGAGCACGGCGGCGCCGAGATCCTCCGGCGTACCGAGCCGCCGCATGGGCAGGCGGAGAGCCTTCTCGAGCGCGGGCAGATCGTCTCGTTTCAGCTTGAGCGCAGTCATCATGATCTCCGTCGGCACGGCGCCCGGCGAAATCGCGTTTACGCGCACGCGCGGGCCGACTTCGGCCGCGAGCGTCTGCGTAAGGCTGTTCACGGCGGCCTTGGCCGCGGCGTAATGGCCGCTTCCCGGGAACGGCCCGTGGGCGGCGATAGACGAAATATTGACGATGCGCCCGCCGTCGCGCATGTGCTTCGCGGCCGCCACGCAGCACACCCACACTGCCGTCAGGTTCAGTGCGAGCGTGGCGTCCCACTCTGCGCGCGGGAGCTCCGTGAGCGGCGCCGCGATGGGTGAGCCGCCGGCGTTGTTCACCCAGATGTCGAGCGCGCCGAACTCGGCCTTCGCCCGCAGCGCGAGCGCCTCGACGGCGTCGGAATCCGTGACGTCCGTGGGCGCCGCGACCGCGCGCCGCCCCAGCGCGCGCAGTTCCTTCGCGACGCGCTCTACCTCGTCCGCCCGCCGCGCGGCGAGCACCACCGCGGCGCCAGCCTCGGAGAGCACATTCGCGATGCCCTCGCCGATGCCGCGGCCGGCGCCAGTAACGACTGCGATTTGCCCCGAAAGATCGAAAAGACGTGCGATCGTCATGCGTCACTCCCCGATTGCGCTCGCGAATACTCTACCGATGGTAGATAATGGCACCAATGCCGACTCCTGGAAAGAAGAAATCGAGTGCGGCGCGCCCCGCCAGTCCGGCGATTGCTGCCGCGCCGGGCACCCGCCGCCGGGGTCGCCCGCCGATCGCCGACCGCGAGGGCCTGCTCGACGCTGCTGAACACGCGATCCGCCGCAGCGGGCCCGGTGTCTCGCTAGAGCGCATCGCGGCAAGCGCCGGTGTCACGAAGCCCGTGCTGTTCGCGTACGTCGGCGACCGCCGCGTGCTCGTGCACGCGCTCTCCGAGCGCCTGCACGCGCGGATCGAAGCCGGGGCGCAAGCCGCGGTGGGGGCAGCGCCGGCGGGACGCGCCGCACTCGAGAGCATGCTCCGCGCGAGCCTCGAAGTGATCGCCGCCGAGCGCAACCTATACGCCTTCGTGAACGGCGCGGGCGCCGGCGACACGACTCTCGCGACCACGCTCGAGTTCGCGCGGCGTTCCGCTGCGCCCATCACCGTCGGGACCGCCGCTGCGCGCGTGCGCGGGGGAGAAGACCCCGCGCCGGCGGAAGCGTGGGGCTACGCGATCGTCGGCATGCTGCACATGGTGGGGATCTGGTGGCTCAACGATCCGGCGGCGCATCTCGACGCGGCGCAACTCGCCAAGCAGCTCACCGACTTGTTGTGGGGCGGCCTCGCACCGCGCTCGAAGCCATGACAGAAGGAGGGCGGATGGCCGCTCACGATCACGAAGTCGTGTCGATTTACGGATTCAGCAAGGACCAGATCAATCGGCTGCTCGAGGATGCGAGCGAGTGCGTGCTGATGTGGACCACCAAGGACGGCTGGCCGGTCGGCGTCGTGCACGCGTTCGTCTGGCAGCACGATCGCATCTGGCTCACGTTCGCCGCGCACCGCCACCGTACGGTCGCGATCCAGCGCGATCCACGCGTCTCGGTGACCGTGAGCGGAACCGCTGGCGTGTCCAAGGATTGCCCGAGCGGCGCTGTGACGCTGAAGGGCCGCGCGATCTTCCACGAAGACCAAGCGACCAAGGACTGGTTCTATCGCGCGCTCGCCAAGAAGGTCAGCCCGAATAACAAGGCCGGCGAGGATCACTTCTTCTCGATTCTGGATTCGCCGCTGCGCGTGATCCTGGAGATCGTGCCCGAGAAGTGGATCACCTTCGACGGCGCGAAATCAGCGAGAGACATGGCGGGCCAGCTCGCGGAGAGCGAGAAGACGCCGCCGCAGAGCGCCGACGCCGAGCGCATGAACGAGGAGCGGCGCCGCCGCGGCCTCGCGCCGCGCGCCTAATTCCTAGTGACTGGGGGAAGCATGAGTTCGTTGCAAGGGAAAGTCGCAGTGGTCACCGGCGCGAGCCGGGGCATCGGCAAGGGCATCGCGCTCGCGCTCGGCGATGCGGGCGCAACCGTGTACCTCACGGGGCGCACCGTCGCGGCGGGCACGGCGAAGCTGCCCGGCACGATCGGCGAGACGGCCGAGGCCGTGACGAAACGCGGCGGGCGCGGCATCGCGGTCGCCTGCGATCACAGCGACGACGCGCAGATCAAGCGCCTGTTCGAGCGCGTCGCCGACGAACAAGGTGGACAGCTACAGCTGCTCGTGAACAACGTCTACAAGATTCCCGACCCGCCGGCGTGGGGCGGCGGCTTCTGGGAGCACCCGATCTCGATCTGGGACGATCAGGTGGGAATCGGCCTGCGCGCTCATTATGTCGCCTCGGTCTACGGCGCGCCGATGATGGTGCGCGCCAAGCGCGGCCTGATCGTGAACATCTCCTCGCCCGCTGGCGGCATGTACATCTTCAGCGCGTCGTACGGCGTCGGGAAGGCGGGCGTAGACCGGCTCGCCAAAGACATGGCGCACGAGCTGAAGCCGCACGGCGTCGCGGCCGTGTCATTATGGCCCGGTGCGGTGAAGACCGAGTTCGTGATCCAGGCGGCGAAACAGGGCAACATGGATCTCACGAACGCGGAGTCGCCGATCTTCACGGGCCGAGCTGTTACGGCGCTCGCGAGCGACCCCAAGGTGATGGAGAAGAGCGGCCGCGTGCTGATCGTCGCTGACCTCGCGAAGGAGTACGGCTTCAAGGACGAGGCGTGAGCGCGGCGGCCGCGAGCGGCCAGCGCGGTGTCTGCGTCGTCGCGGGCGTGGGCCCTGGCAACGGGGTCGCGATCAGCCGCCGCTTCGCGCGCGAGGGTTATCGAGTCGCGATGCTCGCACGGCGCGCCGAAAAGCTCGCGGCGTGGCAGCGCGAGATCCCCGCCGCGCGCGGCTTTGCGTGCGACGTCACGGACGCGCGCGCCGTGGCCGAAACGTTCGCGGCGATTCGGCGCGAACTCGGGCCGATTCGGGTGCTCGTCCACAACGCGGCGTTGGGCGCGTTCGGCGAGTTCATGGAGACCAAGCCCGAAACGCTCGAAGCGGCGTTTCGCGTGAACACGCTCTCGCTCTTGCTGTGCGGCCAGGAGGCGGCGCGCGACATGCTCGCCGCTGGCAGCGGCGCGATCGTTGTTACGGGCAACACCTCCGCGCGCCGCGGCCGCGCCGGCTTCGCAGGCTTTGCGCCGACGAAAGCCGCGCAGCGCATCCTCGCCGAGTCGATGGCGCGCAGCCTCGGACCGCGCGGCGTACACGTCGCGTACATCGTGATCGACGCCGTCATCGACGTGCCCTGGACGCGCGAGCGCTTCGCCGGCAAGCCCGACGAGTTCTTCGCCAAGCCTGATGACATCGCCGAAACCGTCTGGCACCTCGCCCACCAGCCGCGCAGCGCGTGGAGCTTCGAGGTCGATCTGCGCCCCTTCGGCGAGACCTGGTAAGAAGTAACCAGAGCGGGGACGTTCATACCTGGCGGTAACTTTTGGGGACAGCGCTGCGCGAGCGACACGGCGCGGCTCAGCCAGGAGTGTCCCCGCAAATAACCAGCAAGTATGAACGTCCCCGCAGTGGTTACTTACGGGAGACCGAGCAGCGCGGCGGCCTCGGCGCAGCTCGCGAGGGGGCGGCCGACTTTCGCGCACAGCTCCGCGGCCTCGCGTACCAGCTCTTCGTTCGTGGGCGAGCGCTCGGGCGAATAGAACTCTTCGATGCCGACGTGCAGGTGCCCGCCGCGCTCGAGCGCGGCGCGTGCGATGGGCGTAGCCATTAGGTCGCCGCCCCACACCGAGACCGACCACGGCAGCCCCGAGCTCTCGAGCATCTCGAGGTACGCATCGAGCGCGCGCAGCGTGGGCGGCAGCCCGAACGAAACGCCGGGTCGCGTCGCGAAGATTCCGTAATCACCGCCGAAGTAGAGCTTCACGAGCGTGCCGCGCGGGAGCTTGCCGGCGCGCGCGTACGCGAGCGTCGTGCGCAGCGAGCCGGGTTCGTAGATGCCGAGGCTCGCGCCCATCCTTAGGCGTTCGCCGAACGCGAACGCGTACTTCACATCGTCGTAGGAGACGCCGTACACGACGCCGCTCGGCAGGCCGTCTGCGCCCGGGCCGCCGAGGTTGGCCCCGCCCGGATCCCAGCCCGCGATGCGCAGCGGCACTTCGCGCTGGATCAGTTCGAGGTGCGCGAGCATCGCGGCCATGCCTGTGCCCGCTGCGAGCGTCGGGTACCAGAGCGCGTCGGGCTTCGCGCGCAACACGCCTCGCCACGCGGCGAGGTAGTCGTCCGCAGCGGCTTGCCCTACGAGCGCATAGCTCGCGTTGTGCGCGTGCACGATCGCCGCGCCCAATTCGAAGCAGCGCAGCGCATCGCGCGCGATCGCTGCGTGGCCACACGGCACGCGCGGATTTTTCTCCGGCGTCGTGCCGCCGTTGATCGCGGCTTCGAGAATCACCGGAGCTTCACGCACTGCGGTCTGCATGCGGACGACGCTACCGCGCGCACGACCTATAACGCGTTCTATTTTGCTCTTGACGCGGCGCTCTGCCCCGCGACAGAGTGCGCGTTCACCCTGACGGCGCGAATGCGCGCGCCCGTCGGCGGAGGAGATCCCATGACGCTCGCTCGCTGGACGCTTGCTCTGAGCCTCGCCGCCAACCTCGGCTTCGCGCCACTAGCGCTCGCACAAGATGCGCCACCCACAGCCGGGGAAACGCCCGCTAGCGAGCCTGAGTCTGCGGTCCCTGCGCCTGCGCCGGACAACAGCGGTGTCGAGGAGATCGTCGTCACGATCACGAAGCGCGCAGAGTCAGTTCAGGAAATCGGCGGCTCGATCGCTGCCTTCGATCAGGAAGTCATTCAGAACGCCAACATCGAAAACGTCGGCGACCTGATCGGCCTGCTGCCCAATGTCCAGGTGAAGAGCGAGGACACCGACATCTCGATTCGCGGTGTCGCGCGCGCCGCGTTCGACGGGCAATCGCCCGTCGCGTTCCATGTGAACGGTATCTACCACTACAACTCGCTCGACTACATCGGCCAGTTCTACGATCTGCAGAACGTCGCGATCGCGCTCGGGCCCTCGGGCACCCTTTACGGCCGCAACGCGAACGGCGGCGCGATCGACGTGCAGTGGCACAAGCCGACCGGCCAGTTCGAGGTGATCGGCGATACCACCTGGGCGCCGGCCTTCGACAACTACCAGTTCCGTACCGCCGTGAACGTCCCGCTGTCCGGCGTCGATAACAAACTGCTGAACGCGCGTTTCGCCCTGACGCGCGAGGTGCAGGACGGCACGACGAACAACCGGCTGGGCACCCACAGCGGCTCGTTCGGTGCGAAAGACGACTGGTCGTTCCGCGCCTTCCTGCGCTCCGAGCCCACTGACAACCTCACGCTCGAGCTGCGCAGCCGATATCTGAAGACCGACCGGCGGCTCGCGGGCGGCGTGAATCTCCTGCCGGCGGGGACAGTTCCGTCCGGTGTGGTCCCGCTCGGAGCAGGGACCTGCTCCCCCGCTGTCGGTGCCCCAAACAATAACTGCCCGTTCGATTGGGCTAACGGTTTCAGCGCCTTCAAAGCGCAGCTCTTGTCGAGACCGACAATCTGGCGGCTGATCTCGCGGAATGAGTTCCGCGCGGGCCTCTTCCCGTCCATCAACGCTGCGCTCGAGGACGTCCTGCTGACCGGGCGCGACTTGGACGGCAACCCGGCCACGCTCGAAGTTCCGCCGCTCGTCCGCAACGCCCAGTTCTTCACCCCGCTGCCCGCATCGCGCTGGGACGGCAGCAAGCGCCACACGTATTCGCGCCTGCAGGATCTCGGCAGCGGTGGGCTCGAGATTTGGGACGTGGACGGCTCGGCCGAGTGGAACCTTTCCAGCCTGCCGCTGTTCGGCGACGTCGACGTGTTCTTCGTCGGTGGCTACGGGCGCATCGAAAATGACGGACTGTCGGAATCCGACGCCTCCGACTACGGCGCCCTCGACACCGTGAGCGGCCAGCATCCAGAGAATCGCGGCACGTTCGAGCTTCGCTTTCAGTCGAACAACGACAGCTGGCTCAACTGGACGCTCGGCTTCTTCTACTTGCACAACACCATCGATCAAGTGCGCGACACTCTGACGCCGCTGACGATCTCCGGCGCCTCGCTCACGCAGGACGAGGTTGGCTACGCGCCGTTCGCGAACGTGACGCTCAAGCCGATCGAACCGATCGAGATCTTCCTTGGCGTGCGCTGGAACCACGACGAGTTTCAGCGGCACGAGATCAGCAACCCCACGCCGCTCTCTGTCTCGACGGATTTCAACTCCCCCGTAATCACCTGGCGCGAGACGACACTCGACGCGGGCATCAAGTGGTTCGTCAACGACGATGTGATGGTCTACGCGAAATGGGCGCGCGGTTACAAGGCCGGGTTCATCCAGTTGCTGCCCGACCCCAATGGAATCGTGACACCCAACGATCCGAGCGACGACTTCAAGATCAATTCGGTGGACCCCGAGACGATTCTCGCCACTGAGATCGGCGCCAAGACCTCGTGGTTCGACGGCCGCATGAACGTGAACGCGAGCGCGTTCCACTACGACTACTCGAAGCTGCAGGTCCCCGTCATCAAGGTCGTGCAGATCGTGAACATCAACGCCGAGAAGGCCACGGTGTGGGGCTTCGAGCTGACCGTCGAAGCCTCGCCGATCGACAACTTGAACACGCGGCTGGCTTTCGGCTGGCTGAAGGCGGAGTTCGACAAGTTCTGCGCGGACGAGCCGCTCGACGCGTTTTCGCCGCCGCCGGTGGACGCGGCCTGCATCGGCAACCTCGATGGCGGCGTCGATCTTTCGGGGAACCGGCTCGAAGATTCGCCGGAGTTCAAGGTCTCGCTGCTCGGCACCTATCGCTGGGAAATGGGCTCTGCGGGAACGATCACGCCGACCGTCGAGTTCACCTGGACCGACGATGCCTTCCGGCGCCCGCAGAACAATCCATTGGTGGACATCTCGGAGGCGTACACCAAGACCGATCTGCGCCTGCGCTGGGAAGAGCCTGAGAATCGCTATTGGGTCGAGGCGTTCGGCGAGAACCTCGAGGACAACTACGTCTATCCGCGCGGCATCGTGGTCGCGCTGACGGGCACGTCGCAGGGCTTCGGCCTGCTGCAGCCGCGCACCTACGGCGTACGCGTGGGCTTCAATTGGGGCGCCGAGTAAGCGCGAGCGATCGGTTCGAGTGATTCCAGCTTCGCCCCCATCGCTTCGCAGCGGTGGGGGCGCAGTGTTTTCTCGGGCTCGTTACTGTGCGCCGCGCGTGGGGGAGCGGTGAGCGACGCGCGTGAACAGAGCGGCGTGCGGGCGCTGTGGGTCGGGCTCGGCGCCACGGCGCCGGTAGCGGTTGCCGCGGCGTTCGTGTTCGGCAGCTCGCGCGTGCTCGTGTCGTGGCACGGTCTCGTGCATGCCGCGATCGCGGGGCAGTTCCCGAGCGCGGCGTTCCCGCCCGAGAATCCGTTCTTTGCCGGCGAGCCGCTGCCTTATTACTGGTTCCACCAGTTTCTCGCGGGTGCGCTTGGGCGCGTGCTCGGCGTGGACGCGCTGCATGCGCTCGCACTGCTCACGCTCGCGAGCGCCCTGCTGCTCATGGCCGCCTCGCTGCGGCTCGGCGCCCGGCGCTTCGGCTCCGCGGGCGCTGGGTTGCTCGTCGGCTGGCTCGCACTCGCGGGGCTGAACCCGCTCGGGCCGCTGATCGCGGGGGCGAAAGCGCTCACGCGCGGAGAGCCGCTGTTCGACGCGGCGCCTGCGTCGCTCGAAACCGTGTTCGTGAGCAACGCAGAGGCTGACCGCTGGATGACGCAGCCGCTGCTCGGCGCGCTGCACGTCTCCGCCGATTGGCGGCGCGGGCAGAACCTGCCGTGGTTTCTCGATAATTCCTCGCGCGGGCCGGCGCTCGCGCTCTTGATGCCGCTCGCGGCGCTGTTCCTCGCGAGGCCGCGCGCATGGACGCTTTTGGGTTGTGCGGCGCTCGGCGCATTCTCCGCTGCGCTGAACCCACTTGTTGGGCTCGCGGGCGCAGGCGCGTTGTTCGGCGGCGCGTGCACACTCGCGGCGGCGGCTCGCGTGCCGCGGCTACGCAGCACGCTCGGCGCAGTGAGCGATGCGGGCGTGCTGGCCGGCGCGGCCGCGCTCTTCGGTGCGCTGCTCGCAGCACCCAGCTATTTGCAACTGCTCAGCGCGGCGAGCGAGCCGGCGGCGCTAACAACCGGTGCGGCGCTCGTGCGCAAGAGCGCCTCGATCGCGGCGAGCTTCTGCGCGCTCGCCCCGCTCGCCTTGTACGGCGCGTGGCGCGCGCCTTCGGCGCTGAGAATGAAGCTCGCGGCGATCGCGGCGGGTGGCCTCGCGCTGATGTTCGCGGTGCCGGTGCTCGGGCTCGCGGAGGGCAACGAGCACAACCTCGCGAACGCGGCGGGAGTGCTGCTCGCGGTGCCCGCACTCGGCTTCGCGGCGGCCCCCGGCACCGAGCGATCCGGGCTCTCGCGCCGCACGGCACTCGCCGTGTTCGCGCTGTTCGTACCTGTTACGGCCTGCACACTCGCGAGCTTCGCGGGCCGGCCGCCGCTGCCGCTAGCTGCGCAGCACGGCGTGCTCGTGCGCACGCCCGCGGAGCATCCGCTCGCGCAGTTCTACGCCTGGGTTCGTGCGGAGACGCCGCGCAGCGCTGTGTTCGTCGTCGATCCCGCGCGGCCGGTGAAGATGGCGAGCAACGTCTCGGAGTTGCCCGCTTTCACCGGGCGCGCGCTGTACGTAGATCAGGCGAGTTACCTAACGACTCCGCACGCGGCGTTCGCGCAGCGCACGGCGCTCGCGCGAGCGCTCGTCACGGGCGCGGCGCTAACGCCCGAGGCCCGCGCCTC
>JANNDT010000492.1:0-3869 GCA_031387905.1 Deltaproteobacteria bacterium | reverse complement strand
GGTCGTCGGCGTGATGAGCATCTTCCAAGGAACGCTCACATTGCCCGGCATCGCCGGCCTCGTACTCACAGTGGCCACGGCGGTCGACGGCAACGTGATCGTGTTCGAGCGCATCCGCGAGGAACTGCGCTCCGGCCGCACGCCGCGCTCCGCGATCTCGGAGGGCTTCAACCGGGCGCTCTGGACGATTCTCGACGCGAACATCACGAACGCGATCGCTGGCTTCATCCTTTACTCGTACGGCACCGGCCCGATCAAAGGCTTCGCAGTGACGCTGCTGGTCGGCATTGCGACGAGCGTGTTCTCGGTGCTGGTCGTAACGCGCGCGCTCTACGAGTGGAAGCCGGGCGACGCACCGGTCGCCGAACTCTCGATCTGATCCTGCGAATCGCTTAGGGAGACCCAGCGTGGCCTTCGAGATCATCAAGCCCGGCACCAAGATCGATTTCCTCGGGCAGTGGCGCATCTGGGTCGGTATTTCGGTCGCGCTGATCATCGGGGGCATGATCTTCGCGCTGCCGATGGTGCGCGGTATGCACTTCGGCGTCGACTTCGCGGGCGGCGCCGAGATGCACGTGCGCTTCGACGCCGGCGTATCGCCCAGCGATGGGCAGATCCGCAGCGCGCTCGAGCCGCTCGCACTCGAGAGCCTGCAAATCGTGACGTTCGGCAGCCCACGCGATTATCTCGTGCGCTTCCAGGGCGAGCGCGTGATCGCGGGTTCGGGCGAGGCGCAGAGCGCCGTGACCGAGAGCACCGACCGCGTGCTCGCGGTGCGCGCTGCGCTCGAGCGCAGCGTGGGCGCGCTCTCTGTTGAGCGCGTCGAGTTCGTCGGCCCCAAGGTCGGCGCGGAACTCCGTAACAAGGGCCTGCTCTCGATGGGCCTCGCGTTTCTGTTGATCCTCGGGTACGTCGCGTTCCGCTTTTCCGCGAGCTTCGCGCCGGGCGCCGTGATCGCGCTCGTGCACGACGTGCTCGTCACCTCGAGCATCTGGGTGATCCTCGGCCTCGAGTTCGACCTGAACGTTCTGGCCGCGCTGCTCGCGATCATCGGCTACAGCCTGAACGATACGATCATCATCTACGACCGTGTGCGCGAGAACATGGGGCTGCACACCGGCGTCGACATCAAGCAGGTGCTCAACGAGTCGGTGAACCAGACGCTCTCGCGCACTGTGCTGACTGCATTGATCTCGCTCGGCGCCGTGCTCTCGCTCTTGTTAGCAGGCGGCCCCGCGATTCGCGGCTTCGCCGGCGCGATGACGATCGGCACCGTGGTCGGCACCTACTCGACGATCTTCATCGCTGCGCCGCTGGTGATGTGGCTCGAGCGGCGGCGCGTTGCCGGCGCGGGCGCACCGGCAAAAAAACCGGGCGGGAAGAAGCGCTAGCTCGCGTTTCCCGCTGCGCTACGAGCCGCTCGCGGCTGCCAATCCGAGCTTCACCGGCGCCGGCGTCTTGCTCATCTCGATCGAGCCGTTGATCACCGCGCCTTCGTGAACGATTAGGCGCGGCGCCTTCACGTCGCCGTGGACCACGCCGGTGGCCTGCACCTCGAGGCGCTCGGCGGCCACGATGTTGCCGTTCACCTGGCCAATCACGACCACTTGCTTCGCGTGTATCTCGGCGCGCACGCGCCCCTCTGGGCCGACCGTGAACTGGTTGTTCGGGAGATCGACGCGGCCTTCGACCGTGCCCTCCACCTGGATGTCCTCATCGCCGCTCAGGTCGCCCTTGATCGTGATCGACTTGCCAATGTTGGCCATGACTTCCCTTTGGCTGCGGGCCGGCTCGGGTCGAAAGAACGACTCCGACGGCGCTGTTGTGATTCCCCTCGGCGCGCTAGCGGGCCGGGCTCCAATCTGCGGCGGGGTCGGGGCTTCTCCGTCGCGGGGGGTCTTGCCGAACAAGCTCACGAGATTCTCCGGTCTTCGGGATCGCGCAAGTTAACCGCTCGAAGTTTGCGCCGCGACGGATTCGCGCGCGGTGCGCTGGCTCACTTTCCGATGCGCCCGCCCTTCTCGTTCTCGACCTCGACGCCGCGGTCTTCTAGCAGCGTGCCCTGGGCTCGACTGAGGGCGACTTCCGAGCCGTGGTAGAGCCGCAGCGCCAAGATCTTCTGGCGTTCCGCCTGGACGAGATCCGCCTCGCGCTGGAGTACGTCAAATGGGGTTGATTCGCCGTGCTGGAGGCGAATCTGCTCGGCGCGGTGCTGCTCCGCCGCTGCAATCCGGCGGCGCTCGGCGGCCTCGATGCCCTGCACCGAGGAGAGCAGGTCGCGCACCGCCTTGCGCACTTCTGCGACGATCGACTGGCGCTCCCGCTCGACGAGCGTCTCTGCCTTGTGCAGCTCGATCTCGCTGATTCGCACGTTCGAGCGCGCGCTGCTGTTGCCAATCGGAATGGACAGCCTCGCCCCTCCCAGCCAGGTCCGGTTGTCGTTGCCATCGAAGAATTGGTGGTGCGAGTCGCCGTAGTTCTTTGGAATGCCGAGCGGTGGGCAGGGCAGGCCTTGGAAACTCTCGGGGCAGATTCGATTGGGGTCTTCCTCCCCGGAGAGCCCATGGGTCGTGTACGACGCGACCAGGTCGAACTGCGGCAGCCGCTGATTCTTGGCGAACTGGAGGCGCAGGCGCTGCTGCTCGAGTTGCCGCTCGACCGTGATCAACTCCGGGCGGTTCGTCAGCGCCTTCTCGGTGGCGACGGTCGGATCCACCTGGAACGCTTGATAACCGTCGGGCGAATCTGCCACGACGACTTCGAGACTCGAAGTGGGTGTCAGCGCGGGGCCGAACACCAGGTCGACGAGTCCATCCTGAGCTGTCCGATAGATGTTCTCCGCAATGATCAACTCATAGTCACGCTCCGCGACGCCCGCCTCGGCCTCGGTGACTTCCACCTTCGAGACCACGCCGACCTGGAACTGCGCTTGGGTTTGCTTCAGGAGCGCGCGGGAAGTCTCGAGGCTCTTCTTGGCAACCTCGAAGCCGCGTCCCGCCGCGGCGAGACCCCAGTAGGCATCCTCGGTGCCGCGCACGATGTCCATCAGGTTCCCACGAAACCGCTCGTGTGCGATCTCGCTGTCTTTGCCCGCGAGTTTCACTCGAATCCACGGCAGGCCGTAGAGGAAACCCTTGAGGACCGGCATCACGAGCGAGCCGCTCAGGCTAGAGCGGTACTCGGGCCGCAGGCTTACGAAGGCGGAGTTCGCGGAGTCCTTCTGCCCGTTGTAGCCGAACGAATACTCCCAGCCCGTGAGTGGCAGGATGCCGCGGATGCCGGTCGACCCGTACACGCGCCGGTCGCCGGAGGAACTGAAGCCGCTCGCGGTCGGCACGTTCGCGCTCAGGTAGTTGAAGTCGCTGCCGAACACGGGCTCGTAGTTTCCCCACGCCGAGCGCTCGGCGTAGTCGGCGACCGCGGGGTCGTAGCGGACGAGCTCGAGGTCGGTGTTGCGCTCGAGCGCGTGTGCGATCGCGTCGCGGAGCGTGAGCGAAAGCTGGCCGCTCGAGGGCGGCCCGGCCGCCATCTCCGTGGGAGCTGCGTCGTTCGCGGGCGCGTCTTCTTGACCGAAGGACGGCGCAGAGGCGGACAGCACGAGAGCCGCGGTGCAGGCAACCAACCCAATCAATCGCATGAAATCCCCCTCGGCGGTGCTCCGCTCTCGGCGCGCGGGCGCACGGTAGCAGCGGGCTTTCGCGTCGCAGCGCGCGCAGCGAGTTCCTATCGTGCTTGGCGATGACCGTCGCGGCTCTAGTGCTCGGCGCCGGGAGCGGGTCGCGATTGCGCGAGAGCTTGTCGGCGGAAGCGGCGCGCACTGCGCTGCCGGCGAAGGCGTTCGTGCGGCTCGCCGGGAAATTCCTGATGAC
>JANNDT010000486.1:0-3420 GCA_031387905.1 Deltaproteobacteria bacterium | reverse complement strand
GCAACGCAGTTGGGGCGGATGCAGCGGCGATCGGGCGACCCGTCCCACTCTTGGGTCGGTCTCCTAGACGCGCGAGCCATGCAGCGAAGGCGGCCCCGCCCCGGCGCCGGGCGCGGAACTCCGATTCAAGACGCCCGGCCCCTACCGCTGCTTCGCCGGCTTCGTCGCCCGCGCCAAAAACACCGTCCCCACGCCACCGTCCGTGAAGATCTCCAGCAGCACCGCATGCTGCATCCGCCCGTCGACGATGTGGCTCCGCGTGACGCCGCCCTTCAGCGCGTCGATGCAGCACTGCACCTTCGGGATCATGCCGCCCTTGATCGTGCCGTCCGCGATCAGCCGCGCGACGTCGGCTTCGGTCAGCTGCTGGATCAGCTTCCCGCTCGCGTCCTTTACGCCCTCGACGTCGGTCACCTGGATCAGCTTCTCGGCACGCAGCGCCGCCGCGATCGCGCCGGCCGCGTCGTCCGCGTTCACGTTGTAGGTGATGCCGGCCTCGTCGACGCCGATCGGCGCAATCACCGGGATGAAACCCGCATCGGTCATCGCCGTGATCGGCCCCGGATCGACGGCCACCACCTCGCCGACGCGCCCGAGATCCTTGCCTGCGCGCACGCGGCGCCTCACCAATAACAAGCGGCCGTCGTTGCCGGTGAGGCCGATGGCCTTGCCGCCGCCGCTCTGCACGAGCCCGACGATCTCGCGGTTGACCGAGCCGCCGAGCACCATCTCGACCACTTCCATGGTCGCGTCGTCGGTGACGCGCAGGCCGTCGATGAAGCTCGACTGGATGCCGAGCCGCGCGAGCGTGCTCTCGATCTGCGGGCCGCCGCCATGCACGATCACTGGCTTCATGCCGATGTATTTGAGCAGCACGACGTCCACCGCGAAGGAGGCGCGCAACTCCGGGTCCGTCATCGCGTGACCGCCATATTTGATGACGATCGTCTTGTCGCGGAAGCGGCGGATGTAGGGCAGCGCCTCGATCAGCACCGCAGCCTTGTCGATCAGCGCCTGCAGCATGCGAGCTCACGCTCCGATGATTAGGATTTCTCGCGCGCGGCGCGGCGCGCCTCGGCGACTTCTTCGATGGTCTCGACCAGGCTGCGGTAGAGCAGCACGTTGCGCACCGCGGCCGAGAGCGCCGCGCTGAGCAGTTCGCCGAGTTCCGGCGACGCGCCCTCGGGGTGCGCCGGGAACGCGCGGAACACGCCGATCGGCTTGCCGCGGAAGCGCAGCGCGCCGCACAGCAGCGGGCCGGCGGCGCCATCTTCGGGCGTGTCGATGCCCGCGTCGAAGCGCGGGTCGCGCGCGGGGTCGCCGGTCGCGACCAGCTGGCCGGTCGCGAACACGCTGCCCGTGAGCCCGCGCGCGGCCGGAAGGCGCTCACGATCGGGGCGTCGCCCCGCGTCGTCGTTCACGGCCTCGCGCACGAGTTCGCCGCTCGAAGCGTCGCGCAAGTAAACCGCGACGGGCGCGGCCGAGAGCGCGGCGGCGATCGGCTGGAGCGCTGCCTCGAGAATGCGCGCGGGCTCCACCTCCGCGGTCACCGCCTCGCATACCTCGCGCGCGAGTTCGGCCCCGCGCGCCGCGAACTCGCTCGCGGCGGCGGCGCTGGGCGGCTCGGTTGCACGCAACGTCTGCTCGTCGAATGCACCGTCGAGCTCGACCTCCACCTCGACTTCGGGCTCGGCCGCTGGCGCGGGCGGCGCCTGCAGCATGTGCGCGACCTGCCCCGCGATGATCCGCAGCAGCGCGAGATCTTCCGCGTCGAACGCGTCGCCACTGCTGCGCTCGGTGGCGCACAGCACACCGAGAGTGCGCGCACCGGCGAGCAGCGGCGCTATCGCGAACGAGCCCGAGGCATAACTGCCCGCAGCCTTACGGTTCGCGAAGCGCGCGTCGGCGGAGACGTCCGCAACGAGCAGCGCCTCGCCGCGCGCTTGCGCGAGCCCGGCAATGCCTTGGCCGATGGGAACCGCGTCCATTTCTTCAGGCGCAACCTTGTTGCCGACCGCCGCCACCACCTTCAGCTCCGCGGCGTCCTCGTCGAGCAGCATCAGCGAAGTGCGCGCCGCACCGAGCACCTCGGCCGCCGCGCGAACCGCGAGGGCGCGCACGTCGTCCGGCGAAGTGCCCTCGGTCTTTGCTTGCACCCACAACTCGGCGAGCGCGCCTTGCAGCCGATCGACGCGCGATTTCAGGCGCGACCAGCCACTCGCAATGCCATACGTGTCGAGCGCGCGCCGCACCGAGAGCAGCAACTCCTCTTCGTGGAGCGGCTTGGCGAGATAATCAAAAGCGCCGAGCCGCAGCGCTTCGAGTACGTGCTCCTCCTGCGTGCTCGCCGAGAGAATCACGACGCGCAGCTCCGGAAAGCGCTGCTTGAGCTGGCGGAATACCTCGAGGCCATGCATGTCCGGCAGCTCGAGGTCGAGAATCACGACGCCGATCTCCGGATCGGCCGCGAGCTCGAGTGCGTCCGCGCCGGTAGCGGCCGCGATCTGCGCGATGCCTGCGCCGTTCAGTACGTCGCCGATCGCTTCGCGGAAGAAGCGCTCGTCGTCGACGATCAGCACGCGGTGCTGGCTCACGCTCGCTCCTCGTTGTTGCTCCGCTTCATTCGCAGTGCGACCCGGATGATTGCATCCCTGCCTGCATCCGCTGCGGCTCGCTCGCGCTGGCGCGCTTCATTTGCCAGCTCGCGTTCGTGAGGCCGCGGCGCGCGCGCGCTTCGCTCGCGGGTGCGCGCGGTCGTACACCTGCACGATGCGCTCGGCCGAAACCGCCGTGTAACGCTGCGTGGTCGAGAGGCTCGCGTGGCCGAGCAGTTCTTGGATCGCGCGCAGATCGGCGCCCATGTCGAGCAAGTGCGTCGCGTAGCTGTGGCGCATGCGGTGCGGGTGAATGCGGCCGGTGAGGCCGGCTTCGAGCGCGCGCTTGCGCAGGCGGTGGCGCACGTCGCGCACGCCAAGTCTGCGGGGCTTGGCTCCGTCGGGACCGCGCAGGGAGGCGAAGAGCGGCTCGCCGAGAATGCCGGGAGCGCTGCGCTCGTCGAGGTATGCGCGCAGAGCGCCGCGTGCGATTTCAGGCAGCGGCACCACGCGCTCCTTGCCGCCCTTGCCCCAAACGCGCACGTCGCCGCGCACCAAGTCGAGGTCGCGGACATCGAGCGCGACGATCTCGCCGACGCGCAGGCCCGCGCCGTAGAGCAGCTCGAACATGGCTTGATCGCGCAGCGCGCCGGGCGCCTCCGCAGCGCCCTTCGCGCGCGGCGTGTCGAGCAGCGCGGTCACGTCGTCCACCGAGATCGGGCGCGGCAGCGGGCGCGGTGCGCGCGGCGCGGGCAAGCCGAGCGTCGGATCGGCCGCCCTAACACCCTCGCGCACGAGGAACTTGAAGAACGTGCGCAGCGAGGCG
>JANNDT010000476.1:0-15136 GCA_031387905.1 Deltaproteobacteria bacterium | reverse complement strand
GTTGCTTGCAGCCGAGCGCAGTGGCGAGCCGCATCGGGTCATTGCGCATGTCCATGTACGAGACGAAGCCGTCGATCTCGGCGAGTTCGAGCCCGGCGTCGGCGACGGCGTTCTTGATCGCGATGCACGCGAGCTGAAACTCGCTCTCGACCGCGCGGCCGCGTTCGTAATAAGTGGACTCGCCGACGCCCGCGACCACGGCCCGCTTCTTCACGCGCATCCTCCTCGTCGGGAGGCAGGATACGTCGTCTAGCCGAGCAGCGGGCGAACCTCGCGAGCGAAGCGCGCGAGCTGTTCCTCGCGCTCCTCGGGGCGAGCGACCACGTCGATGATCAAGTCGCGCATGCCCGCGCGGTGGAACGCAGCGACTTGCGCCGCCACGTCCGCAGGCGTTCCCAGCGCGGCGTAGCGCTCGGCCCCGCGTCGAAAGTCCATTGCGTAGCGCTGAGAGAGCGTCGCGGCGGCTTGCTCGAGCGCCGCCTCGCGCGAAGCCCCCAGTGCAAGAAAGATCAGGTGGCCGGTGTGGAAGTGCGCGATGTGTCGCCGCGCGCGCTCAGCCTCCGCGGCGATTTTCGCGAGCGCGTCGCGGTACTGCTCAGGCGTTACGACGTACGAGATCCAGCCATCCGCGAGCCGGCCGGCGCGGCGGAGCGCGGGCTCGGAGCGCCCACCCGTGAGAATCGGCGGCCCGCCGGCTTGACGCGGAGCGGGCAGCAGTCGCGTTTCGCGCTGCGAGTAGAAGCGTCCTTCGTGATGCACCGGCTCGCCACTCCACAGTTTGCGAAGGAGCGGCAACGCCTCGTCCATGCGCGCGCCGCGCTCGTGGACGGAAACGCCGCAGGCCGTGAACTCATTATGGAACTCGCCGCCTACGCCGACGCCGAAGTCGAAGCGCCCGCCCAGCAAACGATCGAGCGTCGCGACTTGTTTGGCGACGTGCACCGGGTGGCGCAGCGGCAGGAGGTAGACCGCGGTGCCGAAGCGCAGGCGCGTCGAGAATGCGCCGAGGTGCGCGAGCTGCACGAGCGGTTCGAGCATCGGCTCCGTGAATTCGATGTGATCCGAGAGCCAGATGGAATCCCAGCCATCGGTCTCCGCCTGCGCGACGAGGGCGCGCCCATCGTCGATGCACGGGAACGAGAGCGAGAAGCCATATCGGCGGGCGGGCGAAAGCGGCAAGTCCACACCGGGAAGTGGCGTGCGCAGCGCGCCGCGTGACGCAGAAAGCGGCGGGCAGGCCCAGCGCGCGGATTCGCGTGCGTTTGCGGCGGCTGATTGCGCGAGAGTTGCCGGGTCGCGTGGCGCCGCGCTAGCGCGCTGCGCTCAGGCGAGCCCGCCGAAGCGCGGCAGCACCTCGGTCGCGAAGCGCTCGATCGAGCGCATCAGCTTCGCGTGCGGGATCAGGCCGTTGTACGTCCACGAGAACAGCCACTTCGCAGGAAGCCGCTTCAGCAGCCGCTCGAGCTGACGCGAAACGGTGTCGGGCGTGCCCACCAGGATCATGCTGTCTTCCATTAGGTCGGGGAGTGCGCCGGTGGTCGGGTGCGCCATGCCTTGGTCGAAGCCGAACGGCGCGAACCAGGCGGCCCCGACGAACGCGCCCGAATCGCGCCAGAGCGCCTGCGCTTCGGCGTCCGTGTCCGCGATGATCACGTCGCGCAGCACGCCAATGCCCTCGCCGAGCGCGCGGCCCGAGACTTCCGCGTACAGCTCGAACAGCGCGCTCTCGCGCACGGGGTGGAGCTGCGGCAACACCGCCGTAATGCCTTCCTGCGCGCACCAACGGATACTGCGCTCGCTCGACGCGAATGGCTGAAAAATGGGCGGATGCGGGCGCTGCAGCGGCTTCGGCACCACGCCGATCTCGCGCACGATGCCGTCGCGCACGCCCGCGCCGAAGCGTTGCGTGGCCTCGAGCGTCCAGGGCGTCTTGCCAGGTGGCACGCGCCAGGTTTTGCCGTCATGCGAGATCAGGTCTTCCGTCCAGGCGCGTTTGATCAGGCCGTAACACTCCTCGAACGCCTCGCGGTTCGCCGCGTCGATCGCGTCGTGCTGGTGTGGCTGCGCGCCGTGGATGCCGTGCGTCTGCTGCGCGAGCACGTCCACCCAGCGGCGCTGATAACCGCGCGCAAAACCGGCGCAGGCGCGGCCGCCCGACATGTGGTCGAGCATCGCAATGTCCTCGGCCACGCGGATCGGGTTGTCGGCGGGCAGCACGATGCCGAGCTGCCCCACGCGAATGCGCTGCGTCTGCATCGCGATGAAGAGGTCGAGCATTACGGGGTTCTGCGAAATCTCGACGCCTTCGACGTGGAAGTGGTGCTCGGTGAAGTAGATGCCCTCGTAGCCGAGCCAATCGCCGAGCCGCGCCTGCTCGCTGAGTTCTCTCAGCATCTTCGAGTAGAGGTCGCGGCGCAGGCCCGCGCAGCCCGCCTCGATCTCGGCGCGGCTCCCGATCGAGGGCAAGTAGAACAGCGAAGTCTTCACGCGCGGGCTCCCAACAATGGCCGGACTTCGGAGGCGAAGCGCGCGAGCTGTTCCTCGCGCTCCTCCGGCCGGCCGACCACATCGACGATGATGTTCCGCACGCCAGCGCCGTGCAGCTCCGCGATCCGCGCCGCCACGTCGGCGGGCTTGCCGAGCGCGGCGTAGCGCTGCGCCGCGCGCCGGAAGTCCATCGCGTAGCGGCGCGAGAGGTGCTCGGTCGCGCCATCGAGCGCGTCTTCGAAGCTGTTACGGACGAGCGTGAAGAGCAGGTGCCCGGTGTGGAAGCGCGCGAGCGTGCGCTTCACGCGCGCGGTCTCGGCCGCGATCTTTTCGAGCCCCGCGCGGTACTGCTCAGCCGTGACGACGTACGAGATCCAGCCGTCCGCGAGCCGGCCAGTGCGCGCGAGCGCGCCGTCGCTCCGTCCGCCGCAATAGATCGGAAGATCGCGCTGCGCGGGCGGCGGCAGCATGCGCACATCCGCGAGCGGATAGAAGCGCCCCGCGTGCGTGACACTCTCGCCGCTCCAGAGCTTTCGTAACAGCTCGATGCCCTCGGTCAGCCGCGCGCCGCGCTCGGCGATCGGCACGCCGCAGGCCGCGTACTCGTTCCTGAACTCCCCGCCTACGCCAACCCCGAATTCGAGCCGCCCGCCGAGCATGCGGTCGAGCGTCGCCACCTGCTTCGCGACCGGCACTGGGTGGCGCAGCGGTAGCAAGTAGACCGAAGTGCCGAGCCGCAACTTCTTCGAGAACGCGCCGAGCATGCTCAGCTGAATGAGCGGGTCGTAGATCGGCACCGTGAACGCGACGTGATCGCCCACCCAGAGCGAATCCCAGCCTTGGGCCTCGCTGCGCTCCGCGGTGGCGCGCGCGTCATCGACGTTCGTGATGGTGGTGATTACGCCGTACGTGAACTGAGGCGCGAGGGGGAGGTCCATCGCGGCACGGTAGGGCGGTTGGGTGCGGTTGCTCCAGGCCGGCCCGTCCCGGGTGCAATCACTCCGCGACCGAGCGCGAGTTCGCGATCAGTGAGCCAGCGACGACGCCCGCGGCAAGTAGCGCCAAGGCCAGCGAGCGCGGTGCGAAGTGCGTTCCAGAGCCCGCTGAAAAATCGCGCCACGCCAGCCTCGGCCAGCGGTCACTGCGCAACGAAAGTCGCCTGCGTGCCGTTCACGTCGACCGAGTAGGTCGTACCCGGCACGAACTCGCTACCGAGCACGATCGCGGTTTCCCTTTCGCCGTAGAGCATCGTGCAGGCGATCTCGTCGCCGACGGGGCGCGTGTTGAATACGTCCACGCTGAGGGTGTCGCCCGCGCGGCGCAGATCCGCGCGCGAGAACTGCGCGCAGCCGTCGGGCAGCGCGGACGTGATGTCGGCGAAGTATTGGGGCGGGAACGATTCCGCTGTGCGCACCGCGACGCGAACGATCGGCGCGCGCACTTCGGCGCGCGCGCTGCGCGCGGTGCTCGGGCGTGCAGGCTCGGCGCGCAGCAACGGGGTCTCGGGGCGATCCGCGCAGGCGAGGAAGGCGAATGCCGCGACGACCAGCGAGAGCGCGCTCGGGATGGGATTCATGCGCGCAGAGTAAGGCCCATTCGGCGATTCGACTGGGCACCTTCCATGACGCGCGCGACGAAACACCCCGGGACGTTCCTCGACGAAAGTTCGAACGCCGTCGATCGGGCCGACCGCCCCGCGCCAGAAATTCCCGGAGGCGAAGCGGTTTCGTCGTGGAACGTCCCTGGGTGTTCGACGCATTCGTCAAGGAACGTCCCCGAAGATTTCCGCCTCCACGTCCACCCCGACCGGCGCGTGATCGCTGCCGAGCACGTCGGGCTGAATGAACGCGCTGCGCACGAACGGCATGGCTTCGGGCGACGCGAGCACATAATCGATGCGCCAGCCGATGTTGCGCTCGCGCACGCCGAAGCGCTGACTCCACCACGAATAATGACCGGCGCCCGGCTCGAAGGCGCGGAACGTGTCGACCCAGCCCGCTGCCAGCCAGCGCGCGAGTTCGCGCCGCTCATTGGGCAGGCAACCGCTCGTCTTGCGGTTGTCCTTCGGGCGCGCGAGGTCGAGGTCGCTGTGCGTGGTGTTGAAGTCGCCCATCACGAGCACGTGCGCACCATCTGCGCGCAGCTTCTCGAGCCGCTCGAACAAGCGCTTGTAGAAGCGCAGCTTGAACGGGACGCGCGAGTTATCACGCTCCTTGCCGTTGCCGTTCGGGAAGTAGATGTTTGCAACGACCAGCCGACCGAAGCGCGCGAGCTGTACGCGCCCCTCCGCGTCGAACGCGCGCTGCGCGAGCGAAGTCTCCAGCGCCTCTGGCGCACGCCGCGCGTAGAGCCCGACGCCGCTGTAGCCGGGCCGCTCCGCCGCGGCGAAGTGTGTGTGCCAACCGCGCGGCGCAGTAAGTCGGCGCGGGAGATCGTCGAATTGCGCGCGCACCTCCTGTACGCCGACGATCTCTGCGTCGCTGCGATCGAGCCAGCGCCGGAAGCCCTTCGCGTCGCAGGCGCGCAGGCCGTTCACGTTCCAGGAGAGAATGCGGTGGGTGGGCATGTAGGCGCGCAGGATCTCTCAGGACGCGCCGCGCGGCACGCCCGCCCGCTCACGCATCCGGGATCAGATACGTGTACTCCCACAGCCCTTGCTTGTACCTCGCGCGCAACCGCGTGGCTTCTTCGAGCGTGATGTCGCCGCGGCGCCGCGCATCTTCTGCGAGCCGCCGCACTTTCTCGGTGAGCGAAGCCTGGTCGTACTCGACGTAGGCGAGCACGTCCTTCACGTCCTCACCCTCGACGACGTGGTCGACGATGTAACCGCCGTCGTCGTCCACCACGACGTGCACGGCGTCGGTGTCGCCGAACAGGTTGTGCAGGTCGCCCAGGATTTCCTGATAAGCGCCCACCAGGAACACGGCGATGTAGTAGCGCCGGCCATCGAGCGGGTGGAGCTCGAGCACGTTCTTGACGTCGTGCTGGTCGATGAACTGGTCGATCTTGCCGTCGCTGTCGCAGGTGAGGTCCGCGATGATCGCCCGGCGGCTCGGCTTCTCGTTGAGCCGCTGGATCGGCATCACCGGGAACAGCTGCTTCACGGCCCAGTGGTCTGGCGCGCTCTGAAACACGGACAGGTTGCCGTAATAGGTGTCGGCCAGGCCGCGTTCGAGTTCCTGGAGTTCCTCGGGCAGCTCCTTCAAGTCTGCCGCGATGCGCTGGATCTTCTCGCAGCAGTCCCAGAACATGCGTTCGACGCGCGCGCGCCCGCGCAAGTCGAGTTGGCCGATGTTGAAGAGCGTCGCGGCGTCTTCCTTGATTTGCAGCGCGTCGTGGTAGGACTCGATCACGTTCTTCTTGTTCACGCCCGACCAGACCTCAGCGAGGTCCTTCAGCACCTTCGGGTCGTCCTCCTTCACCGGCTCGGGCTTGCGGCCGCTGCGCACTTCGGACGAGCCGAGTACGTCGAATAACAAGAGCGCGTGGTGCGCGACCATCCAGCGCCCGGCTTCGGTGACGATGTCGGGGTGCGGGATACCCGCGCCGTCGCAGGCTTCCTGAATCGACGCGACTACGTCGTTCGCGTATTCCTGCACGGTGTAGTTCTTCGAGCTGTGGAAGTTGGTTTGCGAGCCGTCGTAGTCGACGCCGAGGCCGCCGCCGACGTCGAGCAGGCGTGGCCGCGCGCCGAGCTCGTGCAGGCCCACGAAGATGCGCGAGGCCTCGCGCAGCGCGTCCTTGTGCGCGCGGATCGCGGTGATCTGCGAGCCGATGTGGAAGTGCAGCAGCTCGAGGCAGTCGAGCATGTCGCTGGCGCGCAGCTGATCGACCGCATCGACGATCTCGCTGGCTGTTAGGCCGAACTTCGATTTGTCGCCGGTCGAATCGATCCACTTGCCCGCGCCCTTCGACTGCAGCTTCGCGCGGATTCCGATGTGCGGCCGGATGCCGAGTTCGCTCGCCACTTTCACGACGAGCTCGATCTCGTGGAAGCGGTCGATCACGATGACGGGCGTTCGGCCGAGCCGCTGCGCGAGCAGCGCCGTCTCGATGTAGGCGCGGTCCTTGAAACCGTTGCAGATGATCAACGCGTTCGGCGTGTCGAGCAGCGCGAGTGCGATCAACAACTCCGGCTTGCTGCCCGCTTCGAGGCCGATGCCGTGCTGGGCGCCGAACGCGACGAGTTCCTCGACCACGCGCCGCTGCTGGTTCACCTTGATCGGGTAGACGCCGCGGAACTTGCCGCTGTAGCTGTAGGCGGCGCTCGCAGTCGTGAAGGCCTCCGCGATGCGATTCACGCGCGAGGCCAGAATGTCCGGGAAGCGCAACAACATCGGCGTGCGCAGACCCCGCTGCCGGAGATCTTCGACGAGGGTCGGCAGCTCGATGGGCGGCCCGCTCTCGCCGCGCGGCCGCACTTCGAGTGCGCCGTTTTCGTTGACGCTGAAAAATCCGCGTCCCCAGTTCTGAACGTTGTAGAGCTCGAGGCTGTCGCGGATGGTCCAAGCGTGCATTTCTTTTGGGTGGCTACCTCGCCTTGTTAGGCAGCGGCTCGTCCCGCTGCTCCTCTGTGGCCAGATCCTTGATGCGAACGACGCCGCGCGCCCGCTCTTCTGGCCCGATCATGTAAACGTGCCGCGCGCCGGCTTTGTTCGCATCGGCGAACACGCGTTTCGGTTTGAGTGCCCCGAGCACGAGCTCGACGGTTTTTCCCTGGCGCCGGAGTTCGCGCGCAAGCTGAACGGCCGCCGGGCGCTCTTCGTCACCGAGCGGGAAGACGACCGCGTCGAGCGAGCGCGCGGGCCGCGGGAGCTTGCCGCGTTCGGCGAGCAGCTCCGCGATCACGGCGTCGCCGAAGCCGAAGCCGACGGCGGACATGGGTTTGCCGCCGAGCGTCTCCAAGAGCCGGTCGTAGCGGCCACCGCCGCAGACGGCGCGCAGCTCGCCCGCGGCGTCGAAGGCTTCGAACACGACGCCGGTGTAGTAGGCCAGCCCGCGCACCACCGAGGCGTCGAAGGCGACGCGGTCGGCGACGCCGTACGCGTCGAGCAGCGCGAACAGGCGGCGCAGCTGGGCGAGGGCTGGCGATTCCGCGCCCGCCATCCGCGCCGCGTCGTCGAGCCCCTTCGCTTCGAGCAGCGCGACCGCCTGCTCGGCATCGGCGCGCCCGAGCCGCACGTCGCCCGCGGCATCGATGAGCTGCTCGATCACCGCGTCGCGCCCAATCTTGGACAGCTTGTCCACGACCACGCAGAGCGGCGCGAACGCATCGGGCCGGCTCGCGAGCACGCCCGCCTTGAGGCTCTCCTCGAGCAGCGCGCGGTGGTTGATGCGCATCTTCACGTCGCCCGGCGCGAGCCCCATCGCGTCCAGCGCGTGAAAGATCGCGGCGATCAGCTCGGCCTCGGCGGTGACGTCGGGCTCGCCCCAAACGTCCATGTTCCACTGATAGTGCTCGCGGCGGCGCCCGCGCTGCAGGCGCTCGTAGCGCCAGCACTGCGGGATCGAGAACCAGCGCAGCGGGAGGCGCAGCGCGCCTTGCCGCGCGATCACCATGCGCGCGAGCGAGGGCGTCAGCTCGGGGCGCAGCGCGAGGTGCCGATCGTGCAGCTGAAAGTGGTAGAGCTGCTCGACGATCTCCTCGCCGGCCTTGCGCATGTAGAGCTCGGCGTGCTCGACGATCGGCGCATCGACTTCCTCGAAGCCGAAGGCGAGAGCGGTGCCGCGAAAGCGCTCGAACAGCCAACTGCGCAGGCGCAGATCGTCGGGGTAGAAGTCGCGGGTGCCGCGAGGCGGTGCGAGATCAGTCACGCGCGCGAGTTAACACCCGCGCGCGGCGAAGGCCAGCAGAAGCGTGCCGGAGCCGCGCCAGCGGACGCGAGCGAACGGGGATGCGACGCGAGTCGCACGCAAGCGCGCGCCCCATTCGAGGCAGCGAGACCGAAAGGGGTCAGACCCCGTTCGGTCTCGCTGCGCGCTGGAAGGCGCCGAGGCACGCGCGGCCCTGCTAAATCCCGCCCGCGCGTTCGGTCGATGCCGGCCGCTACGGACTCGAGGAGTGATTCGCGATGGACTTCCGACCGCTCTCGTTGTTGTGGCTCGCACTTTCGCTCGCCCTCGCTGCGTGCAACGGGAGCGAAGACGCCGCGCCCGCCGAGTCCGCGAATTCGGATTCGGCCCCGGTCGCAACGCCGAGCGCGCCGCCCACGCCCGCAGATCTGCCGCGCGGCCTGTTGCTCGCGCTTTCGACCTTCCGGAGCGAGGGCGGCAAACAGATCCCCCAGTCGGAGTTGGTGGTGCTCACGCGCCAAGGCGGGCGCTGGCAGGCGACTTCAGCCGCCGATCCCGACAGCAATGTGTTTCACAAGGCGATGGTGTTCGATGCGCCGGGTCGCGGGCCCGTGGTGATCACGCTCGGCGGGATGCAGGCCGCGATCAAGCGCTGGCAGAAGACGGACGCGGGCTTCGCGCCGGTGGAGACGCTCTGGCAAGCCGCCTTCGGCGGGAAGTTCGACCGCATGCGCGATGCCGAGGCCGGCGACTTGTTCGCCGATGGCAAGCAGGCGCTCGCCGTCGCGACACACGACCAAGGCGTCGTCGCCGTGGTTCGCGCCAAGGACGGCGGCGGCTGGCAGGCCACCGAGCTCGACCGCAAGCCCGACACCTTCGTGCACGAGATCGAACTCGGCGATCTCGACGGTGACGGCGTGAGCGAGATCTACGCGACGCCGAGCGCCCCCAACAAGCTCGATGGCAATCCGCAGCCCGGCGAAGTCGTCCGCTACGTGCCGGCCAAGGGCGAGGGCCGCAAGCTCGTAGCCGACCTCGGCCTGCGCCACGCGAAGGAGATTCTGGTCGCGGACGTGGACGGCGACGGGCGCGACGAACTCTACGTCTCGGTCGAAGCCGCCGAGGGCGGCAACCTCGAAATCAAGCGGTATGACGCCGGCACCGATCCCACGGCCGGCGCCCTGGTCGTCACGCTCAGCGACCCGATGGGCCGCTTCCTAACAGCCGGCGACCTCGACGGCGACGGCAAGCGCGAGCTGGTGATCGCGGCGAAGGACACCGGCCTCTGGCTAGCGCGTCCCAGCGCCGACCCGCGCGCGGCTTGGTCGACCGAATCGATCGACACCGATTCCTCGGGCTTCGAACACGCCGCGCTGCTCACCGATCTCGACGGCGACGGCACGGACGAACTCTATGTCGCGAGCGACAAGCAGAAGGAACTGCGCCGCTACGTGTGGGTGAACGGCAAGCCCGTGCGCGAGGTGATCTACACGAACCCGTCGCCGAACTCGGTGCTCACCTGGAACCTAATGCCCGTGCCGCTCGAGCTGGTGAAGTAGCGGCGCACAGCCTGCCGATTCCGGCACGCGCCTGCCGACTTCGGCAGGAACGCGCGCGCCGGCTCGCCGGAGGTGCGCGCTGGCGACGGTACGCGCCTTGCTCCACCTCACTGCAACGCGCGGCCGCCGCGAGCGAGAGCTTGTTACTCGCGCGGCGCTAGGGGCGAGCTTTCTTGCAGGCGAAACGCGACGCGCACGCTGTCGTCGAGCGCACTCGCGCGGATGTAGCCGATTGCGCGTTTCTCGCGCGCCACGAATTGTTTCACGGCTTCATCCGACGCGAGCGTCGCGGGCGGCAGCACGCCGAGAAAGTACTGACGGTTCCAGTACACGCTGAGCTGCGCGGGGCTCAAGCCGAGCACCGCGCGCGCGAACTCGGCGCGCACACTGCTCGCGGACTCGAGGTTCACGACCACGATGCGCTCGCCGTCTCCCCAATAGCGCCGCTGCTTCAGGTAAATCAGCGCGAGCCGATCGGTGTCGAGCTTGGCGACGCGCTCCGGGTGCACGATCACCACGATCTCTTCGGCGCTGAGCGGCGCTACGAATGCGAGCGCCGCTGCGATTGCGAGGCCTAGCCATGCGCCCCGCGCGCGCACTAGAACAGCACCGAGATCGAGAGGTTCAGGCCAGCTCGGAGGTCGGCGCTCGAATGCGTGGGCGCGCGATAGCCCGCCTTCAGGTTCAGCCACGGCGCGGGCAGCCAGGTGAGGCCGAAGTCGAAGATCTGCGTCGCGCGCTCACCGGCGAGATCGAAGTGCTCGGCGCGCCCGACGAGAGAGAGCTTCGTCAACTTCGGCGAGAGGCGATCGAGCGGGTATGCGCCCTCGACGAACACGCCCCAGAAATCCCGGCCGGGAATGTCGCCGCCCGAGACGAGCAGCTCGCTCGAGAGCTCGAGGCGATCCGTAACGCGCCACTTCGCGTCGACCCCGCCGGCGGTGCTCCACGCGCCATCGAGTTCGGAAGCGAGCAGCGAGCTGCCGAAGGACCACGCGCCGCGCGCTTCGCCGTATTCGATGCGCCCGCCGATGCTGCGCTCCGCCGGAATCTCATCGCTCTCTTCGTCGAAAGCGTCGATTACCTGCCCGTAGATCCAATAGTTGACGGCGCGCTTCTCCGGGTAGAAGGAGCCGAAGATCGCGACGCCGGTTTGGTGCTCGTCGAGGCCGCGCTCCAGGATTCGAGGCTGTGTCGCCGTCCAGACGAACGGTTCCGCGGGTGCGAGGTTCCAGCGCCCGACCGGCGTGAGGAATTTGCCCACGCGGAAGTTCAGCGCGTCGCTCGCGCTGTACTCCACGTAGAGCCGCTCGAAGTTCGCCTTCGGCGTGGAGGCGACGTTGCTCGAATTGGTTTCCCAACTGAGCAAACCGCCGATCTCGAGCTCGGCGAAGACGCGCAGCGAATCGACGGGTTCGTAGAGCGCCAGGAAGTTGAGGCTGTCGAGCGCGACGTCCGCAGGCTCGCCGTTTTCGCGGTCGATCTCGAAGGTGGTGAAACCGCCGACTGTGAGACCGCTGTCGCCGAAGCGCAGGCCGCGCGCGGTGGTGTACTCGAGCGGGCCGAGCGAGAAGACGTGCTCGGCGTCGTCCGTGACGCTTTCGGCGGCGGCTTCATCCGCGAGCGGCTCCTGCGCGAACGCGGCGGCTCCAAAGAGCAGGGCGAATCCAATGCCCGCTAGCGCACGGTGCAGTGCAGAGAGCGCGCTGGGCCTGATGCTAGGGTGCGCCGAGGTCGTAGGTGTGAGTTCGAACATGATCGAGCCGCCTAGCGAGACGCCGAGCCCGCCGGAGCAATCCGTACCGCGTCTCACGCTCCGTAACAAGCTGCTCGTGTTCGCTTTCGCGCTCGTGGCGCTGCCGGGCGCGCTGCTCGGGGCGCTCGCGACACGCAATGCCAGCGCGGCGCTCGAGACCACGATCGGCCGAGCGCTCGCGCGTGAGGCGGGTCACACCGCGGATCATCTTTCGTCCGTGCTGCGCGCCGAGCGGCAAACGCTCGCGAGCTTCGCGCGGCAGGACTTGATGCGCGACGTGCGCGTGGCCGATCTCGACAAGCGCGTTTCGATGGCGCTCGCGACGCTGCGCTCCGCCGAGGCGTTTCCGCACCAATACTTCGTCGTCGATCTTCAAGAGCGCGTCGTGGCTGCGAGTGAGCCGCGCATGATCGGCGCGCTGCCGGCGTGGGCGGCGTCCGCAGGCCTCCGCGCAGCGCGCGGCGATGCGGTCATCGGCCCGTTCGCTGATCCGCACTTCGCGGCGCCGCGGCTCGTGATGACGAACGCGATTCCAGATCCCGACGATCCGGCGCGCTCGCTAGGCACCCTCGTCGGCGTGTTCGACTGGGCCGCGCTCACCGCGATTACGCGCGCGGTGCAGCGCGATCTCGCGGCGCAGGAGATCGCGGCCGACGTGCTCGTGTGCGACGCGGATGGCGCGATTCTCGGCGGCACGCGCGCGGCGGGCGAGGCAGACGACGCAGTCGAGCGCGGCGCCCGCGAGGCGGCGCGCACGCCGCTCAGCGCCCCGGACTGGGCGGTGCAGCCCGCGACGGGTCTAATCGTTGGCCGCGCTGCGCTCGCGAGCGACCTCCCGCGCTGGCGCTTGCTCGTGGCCGAGCGCCGCGCGATCGCGCTCGCGCCGGTAACAAGCTTGCAGCGGCGAATGGCGTTCACGCTCGGCGTCGCCTTGGTCGCCGCGCTGCTCGCCGCGGGCGTCGCTTCGCGCCGAGTCGTGCGCCCGCTCTCGGAACTGACCGCGGCGATTCGCGGGCTCGCGCGTGGCGGCGCGCGCAGCGTGCCCGTACGCAGCGGCGACGAAGTCGGCGTGCTCGCCGGCTCGTTCAACCGCATGTCTGCCGAACTCGCGCGCGTGCAGCACGATCTCGTCGAAGCGGAGAAGTTCGCGTTCGTGGGAGAACTCGCGGCAGGCGTCGCGCACGAGATCCGGACTTCGCTCGGCGTACTCAAGAGTTCCGTGCACATTCTCGACCGCGCGTTGCCCGCCGAGGCGAACGACGAAGTGCGCGAACTCGCGCAGATGATTCGCGAAGAAGTCGGCCGCCTCGGCGGCGTCGTCGACGACTTGCTCACGCTGAACCCGGCGCGCCCGCTGCGGCTCGAAGCGGGCCCGCTTGCGCCGATCGTGCTGCGCGCGGCGGACTTCGCGAGCCACGCGGCGCGCACGAAGGGCGTGCGCATCCTGCGCGCCGCGCTGCCAGCGAACGAAGCCAGCGTCGCGCGTGAGCCGGAGCTGATCTATCAGGTCGCGGTGAACCTGCTCGTGAACGCAGTGCAGGCGCTCGGAGAAGGCGGCGAAATCGAGGTCGCGATCCTGCCGCCTCGCGATGGTTACGGAGGCTTCGAAGTGCGCGACAACGGGCCCGGCATTCCGGAGGAGCTGCGCGAGCGCATCTTTCAGCCGTTTGTTACGGGGCGCTCCGGCGGCGTAGGGCTCGGCCTCACGTTCGTGAAGCGAGTCGTGCACGAACACCGCGGGCGCATCGCGATCGCCTCGGAGCCGGGCGGGGGCACGCGCGTGCGAGTAGAGCTGCCGCTGGCGGAGAGCGCGCCGTGAAGCGCGTCGTCATCGTCGACGACGATCGCCGCACGCGGCGTATCCTCCAGATTCTTGTCGAACGCTTGGGGCTCGCGTCGGCCGCGTTCGAGGAAGCGGAGAGCGCGCTCGCAGCGCTCGCGGAAGAATCCGCAGCGCTCGTGCTCACGGATTTGCGCATGCCCGGCCTCGATGGCATCGGCTTCATGCGTCGCCTGCGCACGCTCGACCCGCAAGTGCCGGTGATCGTGCTGACCGCTTATGGAACCGTCGAATCCGCGGTCGAGGCGATGAAGCTCGGCGCGGTGGACTTTCTCGCGAAGCCGTTCGAGGTGGACGCGCTCGAGCTGCTGATTCAGCGCTCGCTCGAACTCTCGCGCACGCGCAGCGAGAATCGTTTCTTGCGCGAGCAGGCGGAACGCGCGCCGCGCTTCGAAGACTTGGTGGGCACGGCGCCGCCGATGCGCCGCGTGTTCGAGGTGATCGAGAAAGTCGCGCCGACCAAGAGCGCGGTGTTGATTACGGGCGAGACCGGTACCGGCAAGGAGCTCGTTGCGCGCGCGATCCATCGCCGCAGCCCGCGCGCCGCGCAGCTGTTCGTGCCGCTCAACTGCGCCGCGATCCCGGCCGAGTTGCTGGAGAGCGAGTTGTTCGGCCACGTGCGCGGCGCCTTCACCGGCGCCCACGCCGACCGCGAAGGCAAGTTCGCCGCAGCGGACGGCGGCACGCTCTTCCTCGACGAGATCGGCGACATGGATCTGCGCTTGCAGGCAAAACTGTTACGGGCGCTGCAAGAGGGCGTGATCGAGCCGGTGGGCGGAAATCGCCGTGTGCGCGTCGATGTGCGCATCGTCTCGTCCACCAACCGCAACCTCGAGACTGCGATCGCGAGCGGCGGCTTCCGCGAGGACCTCTTCTATCGCCTGAACGTGCTGCGCATCGAGCTACCGCCGCTGCGCGAGCGCGCAGAGGACGTGCCCGCGCTGGCGGCGGCATTCCTCGCCGAGTTCGGCCGCGAATTGGCCAAGGGCGCGCTCGCCCTAACAGCGGGTGCGCAGACGATCCTGCGCGCCTACCGCTGGCCCGGCAACGTGCGCGAGCTACGCAACGCGATGGAGCGCGCGGCTGTGCTCGCAGCCGGCAGCGAAGTAGACGAAGCGCTCGCGCGCGAACTCCTGCCGCGCAGCGCCGAACTGGCGGCGAGCGCCGGGCCCATGACACTCGACCTCGACGCGGCCGTCTCCGAGATCGAGCGCAAGACGATCCTGCGCGCGCTCTCCGTGGCGAACGACAACAAGGTCGAGGCCGCGCGCCTGCTCGGCATCGGCGAGCGCACGCTCTGGACGAAGCTCAAAAAGTACGGGCTGTGAACGAAGGCGAGCGCGCTACTCGCCCCGCAAGCGCGCATAAAGCCACTCATCGACCAGCTCGCCGTCCTTGAACGCCGCGAGGCGCTTCAGGCCCTCGCGCCGGAAGCCCGCCTTCTCGAGCACGCGGCACGATGCCGGGTTCCACGCGAACACGCGTGCCTCGAGCCGCGCGAGGTCGGTTGCCGCGAACGCGTGCTCCGCCAGCGCGCGCGCCGCCTCGGTCGCGTAGCCGCGCCCCCAATGACTCGGCCCGAGCCAGTACCCCAGCTCCCCCGTGAACTGCTCGAGCCGCTTGCGTCGATAGATCCCGACACTCCCGACGGGTTCGCCGCCGACGACGATTGCGAGATGCACGTCGTTCGGGTTCGCCTCG
>JANNDT010000453.1:0-8013 GCA_031387905.1 Deltaproteobacteria bacterium | reverse complement strand
GGCGACCGGAAACGCATAGCGCAGGCCCACAAGCATCTGAAAAAGGGACAGATCTGCGTAGCTGCAGGTCCTGCCGAGCAGGTACGCACCGCGTGCGCGGCGCAATACCCCCTCGAAATAGTCGAGATATTTCGGCAGGCGGACGGCGAGGAAATCGGCCGCCCGGCGCTTTGCCTCGCGTTTCTGTTCCTCGTAGTAGAGGCCGGGGCCGACCGGGTGGTGCGTGTCGTGCACCTCGTTCAGCCAGTCGGCGACGCGCGGCGTAATCAGCGTTGCGTTGGTGGTGAGCGAGAAGTCGCCGCGCGTGCCGGCCTCGGCGAAGCGGCGCTCGCCCCAGGCGACGACTTGCTCGAGCAGCGGCATCTGCGTGAGCGGCTCGCCGCCGAAGAACACCACGTTGTACCGCGAACGTCCGGGCGATTCGCGCAATAACATCTCGACGGCAGCCTGCGCCGTTGCGAAGTCCATCTTTTTGCCCGCAGCGGGCGTCGTCAGATCTTCTTTGAAGCAGTACGTGCACGAGAGATTGCAGCCCGTGTTGACGTTCAGAACGACGGTCGTGAGCGGGAACGAGGTGACGCGGCGTTTCGCTGCGGGAGCGCGCGCCTCCGCCTGCGCATCGCGCAGCACGTCACACGCGGCCAGCTCCGCGACGGCTTCGGCCACCGCGCTCGCATCGTGGCGCGAGGCGAGCTTCTCTTGTAGCGCCGCCAGCGAGAGCGGCGAGGCGGCCAGCAAGTCGAGCGCTTCGCGTGTGAGCGCGTCGAGCTCGAACAGACTCGTGGTCGGTACGTGGAACAACAACTCGCGCCCGTCGACCGCGACGCGGTGCAAGTTGTGCGGCAGCAGTTCGAGCGTGCTCGGCATGTCGGGCGGCCTCGGCGTCGTTACGCCCACGGACTACGGAATCGGCGAGTGAATCCAGCGCTGCACGGTGACGATCAGATGCGCCTCGCCCGTCAGCGTCTCGTCGTCGTCTTTCACGGTCGCGATCACTTTCAGATTGCCGGCGTTGTTGGTGCCGTACTTGCGCGCCGGGTTCGGCCCGGCGTCGCCTGGGCTGAACACGCCGGTCGCGGCGTCCATCACCCCCGCGAACTCGACGTCGCGGTCTTTGCGCGCCTGCTCGTGCCATGGAGCGACGCTCCACGTCGCAGGCAGCGCGCCGAGGCGGACGTCGTCCGCGGTCTCGGGCTTTCCGTCCGCGCCGTTGCTCCAGGCCACCGCGTCGAATGCGGCGTACTCCTTGGGGATGGGACCGCCGCCGTCGCCCACGCGCGCGACCTGATAGGGCGGATCTACGCTGACGCGATCGACACGTCCGCTGCCGAGCGTGGTGGACGGCGCCTCGCGTTTCGCAGCGACGGCTTCCGCGCCTGCACGGTACGCCGCGCCGTCGATCCCGAACTCAGGGTGATCGCGCTCGTACATGCGGCCGGCCAGTGTCTTGCCGTCCGCGCTCGCGGCGAACACCTGCTGCCACTTCACGTCGCCGAGCGTGAGCGTCGCGCGCCACTCGTAGCCGGTGTAGACGAGCGCGCTGCCCGCGCCCGCGAGCTTCGCGCCCGAGGCGTAGGCGCCCTCGAACGCGATCGCGTATTTGTCGGGACCAACCGGCGTCGCGCGCATCACGCCGGCGAAGTCGCCCTTGCTGAGCTGGTGCCCAACAACTCGCCAGTCCCCCGAGAGATCCGGCTTCTTCGCTTTCTGCCACTTCTTCCACGCCTCACTCTCGTAGGCGTACTTCTTCGCGAGCATCGGCGCGGTCTCATTCAGCGCGATCGGGAACCAGTCGAGGTTGCGCCCGCCCGCCGAATACTCCGTGCTCGGCCACTGCCCGAGGTGGAAGTGCACGAGCTTGCGCCACTCCTCCACGGGCCGGCGCTGTAATAACACCCGCGCGGCGGAGTGACAGCGCCCGCACATCATCTTGAAGTCGGCATCCACAGGCTCAAAGTCATCGAGGCGCTGCTCGAGCGCGTAGCGGAAGCCGGCGCTCTCCGCGGGCGCGAGGCCCTGAGTGTCGGCGAGGTACTTCACCAGCGTGCGCTTCGCATCGGCGTCGCCGAGCGGTAGATCCTGCGACGAAACCGTGATGCCGTGCATCACCTCCATGCGCTGAATCGTCATCGCCCAGCCCTCGGGCGTCTTGCGCTGCTGCGAGATGCGCGAGAGCCGGCCCGCGTCGTCGGGCTGGTGGCAGCCGCTGCATGTGTTGTGCAGCAACTCGTCGGGTGTCTCTGCGCCGCTCGGCGCCGCCGCGATCGCGACGGCGCCGAGCAGGAATCCGAGTAGCGCGCGCTTCATCGCCGCCCCTGCTCTTAGAAGTTGAACGTCACGTCCGCGCCGAAGGTGCGCGGTGGCCCGATGTGCGTGTAGTCGAGGCCGAAGCCGGCGAGCGAGATCACGTCGGTCTTGTAGAACGCGTCGCCGAGGTTCTTGATCCAGAAGCCGGCTTCCCACTTCTCGTTGCTCGCAGCGAACGTGATGCGCGTGTCGAACAGCGCGTAGTTGCTCACGAGCGTGCGGGCGTCGTGGGGCAGCGTGAAGTACTCGGATCCCACGTAGTTCGCGTCGAGGTGCACGGTGAGCGCGCCGGCCCCGCCATTCCACACGTCGAGGTCACTCGCGAGCGAAGCGCTGAAGGAGGGCGAGTTCGGCAGAATGTCGCCCGCGACGCTGATCCCGCTGACAAGGCCCTGCTTCGCCCTACCGTGGAGGTACCCGACGCCACCGGACAGGCGCCAACGCTCGGTGATCTGCGCGATGCCCTCGATCTCGATGCCGCCCACTTCGGAGCGATCGATGTTCACCAGCGTCTGCGCGCCCGTCGCGGGGTTCACGTCGATCAGCTGCTGTTGCTTGTAGATGTAGAAAAACCCGGCCGCGTTGAGCTGCACGCGTCCCTCCGCGAGCGTGCTCTTGATCCCGACCTCGAACGAGTCGAGCGTCTCGGGCTTCACCTGGTTGAACTCGCTCGGGTCGAAGAACGCCTGCCCATTGAACGCGCCCGAGCGGTAGCCGCGGCTGTAGGTGAAGTACGCGAGCACGTCTTCGCCAAGGTGCTGCTCGACGCCTGCCTTCCAGTTGTATTCGGTGTCGTCGATCTTGTCGCTGGTGTTCGGAATGGTGTCGAACAGGTTGACGCCCGCGCCTTCGGCGAAGGTGCGGAAGTGCGTCGCCTCCGTGACGTCGTTCGTGACACGGAAGCCGAGCAGGAGCGTCGTGCTCGGGCCCACGTCGACCGTGCCGTCGAAGAAGCCCGCGATCGAGCGGCGCTCCTGCTTGAAGCTGTTGCGGTAGGTGCAGCCGAGGGCGGCGAAGTCGGCGAGGCTGAGGCCGATGCCGTTCAGCGTGGCCTCTGCGTTCGAGCCGGCCAGCGACAGCGGGCGGCCGGTAGGGACTCCGGCGACGACCCACGGATCGCTGCAGTCGTCGACGTCGCTGCCGGTGCTCAGGTTGAAGTCGACGTCGGTATAGACCTGCAGATCGCTGGCGATGTCGAGCTTCTCGCGGGCGTAATAGATTCCCGCCACGAAGTTGAACGGCCCATCGAACTCGGTGGTGAGGCGCAGTTCTTGGCTGATCTGATCGCCGTCGCCCAGGTAGTCGACCTCGATCGCTCGGATCGGTGAGCCATCGGAGTCCTCGGGGTTCACGAGGTTGCCACGCACCCACGAGGTGATCGATGTGAGGGTCAGGTTCTCCGCAATGTCCCAGTTCACGTGCAGCGAGGCTTGGTCCACTTCGCGCTTGCGCTTGCGGATCTTGTCGCTCTCCCACTCCCACTTGCCGAGGCCAGTGCGGAAATAATCGGGCGGGTTCGCCCCGCCTAGTGAGTTGAACAGCGAATAGACGCCGCCGCCGACGCCCACGCCGTTCGGTAGGTCGCCGATCTGATTGATGTGGTCGGCGAGGATGCCGTAGTTCTCAGGGTGCGAGCGCCCAGCCGAGTAGCGCGCAATTACTTCGAGGTCGTCAGTCGGCCGCCACAGCGCCGAGACGCGCACCGCCCATTCATCCGTGCTGTTGCCTGCGGGAATGCCCGGCGACCGGTTCTCGAACCAGCCGTTCGCGTCCGTCCAGAAGCCTGCGACGCGCACGGCCAGCACGTCCTCGACCAGCGCCATCTCCGCCGCGCCGCGTGCCTCGAAGCGGCTGAAGTTGCCGGCGCCGCCCGTGAAATAGCCGCCGTTCTCGAAGCTCGGCGCGCGCGTGATCAGGTTCACTGCTCCGCCCGTGCTGTTACGGCCATAGAGGGTGCCCTGCGGCCCGCGCAACACCTCAATGCGGTCGAGGTCGAACATCTGGATGGGCTGGAGCACTGAGGGGCCGGCGTAGACCTCGTCCGTGTAGACCGCGACCGGGCTGGATTGGTGGAGGCTGTAGTCGTTCATCGTGACGCCGCGCAGCGAGAACACGGGCGCGCCGTCGCCGATGACTTGGTTCACCTGAAGATTCGGCACGAGCCCCGCGATGTCGTTCGTGTCGGTGATCTTCAGACTGTCGATCTCTTTGCCGCCGATCGCTGCGATCGAGATCGGCACGTCCTGCACACTCTGCGCGCGCTTCTGTGCGGTGACGGTGATCTCTTCGATGGCGGGCGGCGCGGCAGGTGGCGCAGGCGCTGCGGCCTGATCGGGTGCGGCGGCTTCTTGCGCGAAGAGTTGCTGGGGCGTGCCGGGGAAAACAAGCAGCGCGAGCAGGACAAGAAGCGTGCGAACACTCATGCGTGGCGCTCCAATCGATGCGGGTCAAAGAGTGCGCGCATCATTGCACACCATGCGCAGTGTGAAACCACCGAAACGCGCGCCGAGTTCGCCCTCTACCAGCGCGCCCCGGGGTGCGCGCGCGCGACCACCTGCATCTCCGCGAGCATGCGCGCGAGGTGCTCGGTGTGCAGGCCCTCGCGCCCGCCGCGTGGGCGGAATGCGCCGGGCTCGGGCTGCGCGAGCGTCGCGTCGTGGAGCAGCGCCGCGATCGTCGCGTGCGCCTCGCCGTGCAGCGCGCTCGGCTCGGGCGCGACGGCCGCGGCCGCGAGTTCGCGCGTGATGGCGTCACTCGCGAGCAGTTCTTCTAAGTAGGGAAACAACTCGTCGAACGCGGTCTGCATGCGCGCGTGGCTCTCTGCCGTGCCGTCGCCGAGCCGCAGCACCCAGCTGCGCGCGTGCCGCGCGTGGTACTCGGTCTCCTTCGCGGCCTTCGCACCGATCGCAGCCAGGCGCGGGTCAGCGCTCTGCGCGAGCGCGCGGTAATTAGGCAGCGCGAACGCATCGAAGAGCGCTTGCCGAGCGAGCGTCCAGGCAAAATCGACGTTCGGCTGCTCGACGAGCAGCGCATTGCGGAAGTGCCGGTCGTCGCGCAGGTAGGCGAGCGCGTCGGCGTCGCGGCCGCGGCTCTCGAGTTCGCCCGCGAGCGCGAGCGCAGCCTGCGCGAGGTCGAGGTTGTCGAGCGCGACGTTCGCGAGTGCGAGTTCTTCCTCGAGCACGGGCGCGAAGCCGCACCATTCGGAGAGGCGGTGCCCGAGCACGAGCGCGTCATCCCCTAGTCGCAGCAGGTACTCGACGAGCGCCGCGCTCACGGCTTCACCCAACGCGGGTCGCCGAGAGAGCTACGGCACCGCAGCGGGTCCTCGACGAGCGCCGCGCTCACGCCTTCTTCTTAGGGTTCGCCGGCCGGTAGAAGCGCGGGTGGCGGTAGATCTTCTCGGGCCCGGGCTCGAACATGCCCGCCGCGTCTTCGGAGCGCGACGCGGCGATGCGCTCCGCTTCGACCACCCAGATCGATACGAGCTTGTCGCGCCGCGCGAACGTGTCGCGCGCGTTCTGCAGCGCGAGTTCGGCGTCGGCGGCGTGCACGCTGCCGACGTGCGTGTGCGGCGCGCCCGTCTTCTCCTGCACGAACACTTCCCAGAGCGTGAACTGCGTGTCGGAGTCGGCGCTCACTGCGCGCCCTCGCCGCTCGCGTGCTTCGCCGCAAAAGCCTCCGCAGCGGCGCGCACCCAGGTGCCGCTGGCGTGAACTTCGCGGCGCACTCGCAGCCGGTCGCGCGCGCAGGGGCCGCCGCCGGCGAGCACGGTCTTGAACTCGTCCCAGTCGATCGGGCCGTGCAGCCAGCGCTCCGTTGTTGGGTCCTTGCGCAGCGCGGGATCCGGCAGCACGAGCCCGATCGCATCGGCCTGGGGCACCACCAGGTTCACGAACCACTCGCGCTGCGAGTCGTTCGATTCCTGTTTGACTCGCCAGCGCATCAACTGCTGCGTGTGCCGCGATTCGCTGTCGGGGGGGCCGAACATCATCAGCGTCGGCCACCACCAGCGGTTCAGCGAATCCTGCGCCAGCTCGCGCTGCGCCGGCGTCCCCTGCGCGATTGCCGCGACGATCTCGTAGCCCTGGCGCTCGTGGAAGCGCTCTTCCGCGCAAATGCGCTGCATCGCGCGCGCATACGGGCCGTAGGAAGCTTTCGCGAGCAGCGTTTGATTCACGATCGCCGCTTGATCGACGAGCCAGCCGATCGTGCCCGCATCGGCCCAGCTGAGCGCCGGGTAATTGAAGATGCTCGAGTACTTCGCTTCGCCTGATAACAGCGCCTGCACCAGCTGTTCACGCGAGACGCCGAGCGTCTCGGCGGCGGCGTACAGGTAGAGCCCGTGCCCTCCTTCGTCTTGCACCTTCGCGAGCATGCCGAGCTTGCGTTTCAGCGAAGGCGCGCGCGTGATCCAGGCGCCCTCGGGCAGCATGCCGACGACTTCGGAGTGCGCGTGCTGCGACATCATGCGGATCAGCTGCCGGCGATACGCCTCGGGCATCCAGTCGCGCGGCTCGATCTTCTCGCCGGCGTCGATGCGCTCGAGAAAGCGCGCTTCGCGCTCGGTCTCGGAGGCTGGTTCGGAGACGCTCGCGGCGGGCTCGCGTTCTGTCGTCATGGCTTCGCATCCTAACGCGAAGCGACTCCGTTAGGATGGCATCGCGCGATCCGTAACTGGCCGTTCGCCGAGGAGATTCTTTGTGGCGCCCGAGTTCATTCGCTTCGCCTGTGAGGCCGGCATCGCGCGGGTGACGCTCGCGCGCCCCGACGTGCTGAACAGTCTGAACCGCCCGATGGCGCGCGAGCTGCAAGCCGCGTTCGACGAGATCGCAGCGCGCGCTGATGTGCGCGCCGTCCTGGTGACTGGCTCGGGGCGAGCCTTTTGTGCGGGGCAGGATCTCGCGGAGATCGTGCCGCCGGACGGATCGCCGGGCCCCGCCGTCAGCGAGATCGTGGCGGAAAGCTACAACCCGCTGGTGCGGCGAATTCTCGCGCTCGAGAAGCCCGTCGTGTGCGCCGTGAACGGCGTCGCGGCCGGTGCAGGCGCGAACCTCGCGCTGGCGTGTGACCTCGTGATCGCGTCGCGCAGCGCGTCGTTCGTGCAAGCGTTCGTGAACATCGGCCTAATTCCCGACAGCGGCGGCACTTTCTTGTTGCCGCGCCTCGTCGGCCTCGCACGCGCCAAGAGCCTCGCCTTCTTGGGTGAGCGCGTCGGCGCGGAGCAGGCTCACGCAATGGGCTTGATCCACGCGCTCGCGGAGCCCGCCGCACTCGAAGCCGAGAGCCTCGCGCTCGCGGCGCGGCTGGCGGCCCTGCCGACGCGCGCGATCGGGCTCGCCAAGCGCGCATTTCACGCCGAGCTGTTCGCGGGGCTCGACGCCGCGCTCGAGCGCGAACGCGCGCTGCAAGGCGAAGCTTCGCAGACGAGTGACTACGCCGAAGGCGTGCGCGCGTTCCTCGCCAAGCGCAAGCCCGTGTTCACGGGGCAATGACGCTGCAGAAATCCAGCCACACGGCCGGCCTGCTCGCGCTGGCGCTGCTCACCTCCGCCTGCGCCACGACCGCGCCGAGCGAGCCCGATCTTTCTAACACCGCCGTGCTCGGCAACGACGCGCTCTACGCGCCGTCCCACGCCGAAGGCTTCTCGATGCTCGTCTACACGGATGACCCGCTCGAGCGGGCAAACCGCCTTAGCCTGCGCCTGAC
>JANNDT010000392.1:0-7865 GCA_031387905.1 Deltaproteobacteria bacterium | reverse complement strand
CTGCGTGCCGCGCTCGTGGCGCGCGTCGCCTGCATCGACCTAACAGGCGCGAGCGCGGCGCAGGACGAGATCCCGCTGCTCGACCCCGATCGCGCGCCGAGCGCCGCGGCGCTCGCATCGCCAGTGCTCGCGGTGCCTGCGCCCGCTGCGCTGGCGCTCGCGCGCGTCGTCACCGCCCTGCGCGGCGCATCCGCGGTGCAGCGCGTGTTCGCGACGGTCTGCGAGTCCGCTTCCTCGGCTGGCCGAGCGGGCATCGACGCCCTGCAGGCCGAGACCGTCGCGCTGTTCGCCCAACAAGATCCGCCCGAGGAGAGCCCGTTCACGCACCCGGTTGCATTCGATTGTCTCGCGGCGACCGGGCCGATCGGTGTCGGCGATCTAACAGCCAGCGAGGCCGCCACGCAGCGAGATTTCGCGCGGCTGGCGCCGGGTGTGCGCGCCGCCGTGAGTGCGCTGCGCGTGCCCACGTTCGCCGGCCTCGGCGCGCAAGTTGCGCTCGAACTCGAGACGCTGTTGCCGATCGACGCCATCGAGAAGCTGCTCGAAGAGGCGCCGGGCACGCGCATGTTCGGGGCGCCCGCAGGCCCTTCGATGCGCGACGCCGCGGGCGAGGGCGATGTCCTCGTCGGCCGCCTGCGGCCTGACCCGACGCGCGTGAATGGCGTTCTGCTCTGGCTCGCGCTCGACCCCGTCCGCATCGCGGCGCAGGCGGCGGTGCGCCTCGCGGAGCTGCGCAGCGCGCGCTGAGCAGGACGCTCCGCTAGCGCGCCAGCGGCAGCACCGTATCGATCAGCGCGCGCTGGAAGGCCTCGCGGTTCTCGATCGGGAGGAAGTGGCCGACGCCATCGAACCACAGCACCTCGAGGTGGGGCGCGCTGAGCCGCTGCGCCCACTCGGCCGTCAGCTCCGACGGCGTGTTGTAGTCGTCACGGCCGACGAGCAGCACCACCGGCAGCTCGAGCCGCGGCACCTCGGCGACGAGATCGACGCCTTCGATCGTGTCCCAGATGCGCTCGATGCTTCGCCCGAAGCAGCCCATGAAGTGAAGCCGCGTGGCGAGCGTGTACTCGCGGCCGAACAAGAAGGCCGGCAGCGCGTCGCGCGCATGCGCGAAGTCGTGGATGCTGCCGCCCCAGCGCATCAGGTAGCCGCGCTGCACACCGAGCTCGTCCTGGCTCGCGTACGGCGGCGCGCCGATCGCCTCGAGCGCTGCGAGCGCCTCGGCATCGCCGCGCCGCTTCGCTTCCTCGAGCACCCAGCGGTAGGAGAGCTCCTCGTTGCGCCGCAGATTCACTAGCTGGCCAACGCCGACGTAGGCGCTGAACAGATCGGGCCGAAGCTGCGCGGCGCGCACACCGACCAGCGAGCCCCAGGAGTGCCCGAGCAGAACCAACGGCTGCCCGAAGCGCGCTTTGAGGTATTCGGCGAGCTCGATCGTGTCGGCGACGATTTGATCGAGAGAGAGCGTCGCCGGGTCCACTCCCCGGCACGAAGCGCCCGCGCCGCGTTGATCCCAGTGCACGACGACGAAGTGGCGCTCGAGTTCGCCCGAGTAGAACGGGGCGAGCGACATCTGCGCGGCGCCGGGTCCGCCGTGGAGGTAGAGCAGCAGCGGCTTTCGCGCGTCGTGGCCGCGCAGCAGGATCGTCTGCGGGAAGCCGCCGAGTTCCACCTGCTCTATGCCGGCGATCGCGTGATCGCCCGCGATCGGAGCAGTCCTCGCCGGTAGCAGCGCCCAGACCCCGAGCGTGACGACGACGATCGCGACGAGCGCCGCGAGAATCCGTAATAACCAGCGGAGGAGCGGCATGGCCACAGGATAGTCCGATTGCGAGACGGAGGGGCGACCTGACGCGGGCGCTCCGGCGAGCTAAGTCGCTGCGGTCCAGCGATGCCCACCTTCAAACTCACCCTCGAATACGACGGCGCTGCCTTCGCGGGCTGGCAAACCCAGCGCGAAGGTCTGCGCACCGCCCAGGGCGAGTTGCTGCGCGCGCTCACCGAGATCGCCGCGGGCTCGGTGCGCCTGGTGGGCGCCGGGCGCACCGACCGCGGCGTCCACGCAGAGGGGCAGGTCGCTTCAGCCGCGCTCGAGACGCGCCTCGACGGCGAGACGCTGCGCCGCGCGCTCAACGCGAAGCTGCCCGCGGATCTAGCGGTGCTCGCTGCCGAGCTGCGCCCGGACAGTTTTGACGCGCGCCGCGACGCGCTGGGCAAGCGCTATCGCTACCAGATCTGGAACTGCGCGCTGCCGTCTCCTCTGCGCGCGCCGCGCTTCCACCACGTGCGCGAGCCCCTCGACCTGGCAGCGCTGCGGGCGGCCGCCGCGCTGCTCGTCGGCAGCCACAATTTCGCGAGCTTCCGGGGCGCTGGCTCGGCCGTGAAAACGAGCACCCGGACTCTCCACGCCATCGACGTCGCGGGCGAGCGCGGCGCCGAGGTTCGCCTCGGCTTCGAGGGCGACGGCTTCCTCCGGCACATGGTGCGCAACATCGTCGGCACCCTGCTCGAAGTCGGGCTCGGTCGCCGGCCGCCAACCTGGGTCGCGGAAGTGCTCGCCGCACAGGATCGCGCCGCCGCCGGGCCGACCGCACCGGCCTGTGGCCTCACGCTCGAGTTCGTGCGCTACGCGGACTCGGCGGAAAGCGCAGCCACGCCAGGAGCTTGAGGCTGGTTTTCATTGACGGCCCCTTTTCGTTGACGGCCCAGAGGGGCTTGGCTATCCAACTGCGCTCGCGCGGACCGGCCCCGTGGCTCGTCCGCGCCCTTCATTTTCAGGCCGTTCGTGCAGCGCGGACGCCCGATCCGGGAGATCAGGTTCATGGGAGCCCAAGCGCATCGCGCAACACAAAGCGCGCGTGCCGAAGATGTGAAGCGGCGCTGGTTGCTCGTGGATGCCGAAGGCCAGGTGCTCGGCCGCCTCGCTACCCGCATCGCGACGATTCTGCGCGGCAAACACAAGCCGATCTTCACGCCGCACGTCGACACTGGCGACTTCGTGATCGTGATCAACGCCGAGAAGGTGAAGCTCACGGGCAAGAAGCGCACGGACAAGAAGTACATCCGCCACACCGGCTGGCGCGGCGGCATCAAGAGCGCCACCGCGGGCGAGATTTTATCGGGGCCGCACGCCGATCGCGTCATGCAGGAAGCCGTGCGTGGCATGCTCCCGAAGAACCATCTCGGCGAGAAGATGCTCGACAAACTGAAGGTCTATGCAGGCCCGTCGCATCCACATGATGCGCAGCGGCCGGAGGTGCTCTCGCTTGGCTGATCCGCGACTTCCCGAGATTCAGACGAAGGCGCGCACCACGGGCCGCCGCAAGACTTCGATCGCGCGCGTGCGGCTGCAACTCGGCAGCGGGCAGTACAACATCAACGGCCGCACGCTCGAGGAATACTTCCCGCGCGAGACGCTGCGCACGCTGATCAACCAGCCCTTCGACGCGGTCGGCGCGGTCGGCCGCTACGACGTGTTCGCGAACATGGGCGGCGGCGGCGTCGCGGGCCAGGCCGGTGCGCTGCGCCTCGGCATCGCCCGCGCACTCGAGAAGCTCGACCCCGGACAGCGTCCGCCGCTCAAGCGCGCGGGCCTGTTGACCCGCGATTCGCGCGAGGTCGAGCGTAAGAAGTACGGCCAGCGCGGCGCACGCGCGAGGTTCCAGTTCTCGAAGCGCTAATCGAAGCGAGCGCTTAGAGGTTCAATCGAAACGCGAGGCTTCGGCCTCGCGTTTCTGTTTTGGGGCAGCGGCGAACACTCGGCAAAGGGGCGATGCGATGAAGGCGGCGATTCTCGGAGCGAGCGGGTACACGGGGCTCGAGCTGTTTCGCATCGCGCTGCGCCACCCGAAGCTCGAACTGGTGGCGGTGACCTCGGAGCAGAAGGCGGGGCAGCCCGTGGGCGACGCGTTCCCCGCGCTGCGCGGCCTCACGAACCTCCGCTTCGAGGCGATGGACGCGGCGAAGATCGCGAGCCGCGTCGAGGTGGCGTTCTCGTGCTTGCATCACGGCACCGCGGCGCCGGCGGTGACGGCGCTGCGCAAGGCCGGCGTGCGCGTGGTGGATCTCTCCACCGATTTCCGCCTCGCCGATCTCGCGACCTATGAACGCTGGCACGGCGCGCACAAGCAGCCTGAACTGTTCGGGAAAGCCGTGTACGGAATCCCCGAGCTGCACCGGAGCGAGATGCGCGGCGCAGAGCTGATCGCCGCAGCGGGCTGCTATCCGACGTCCGCGCTGCTGCCGATGCTGCCGTTCCTGCGCGCGGGGCTGGTCGAGCCGCACGCGATCATCGACGCGAAATCCGGCGTCTCCGGCGCGGGCCGCAAGCTCGACGAGCAATACCTGTTCGCCGAACTCGACGGCAGCGTGCAGGCCTACAAGGTCGCGAACCACTGGCACACCGCCGAGATGGAAGAGCAGGCGGCGCTCGCGGCGGGCAAGGGCATCGGCATCACTTTCGTACCGCAGCTGCTGCCCGTGATTCGCGGCATCGCGACCTCCGTCTACCTGCGCCCCAAGGCGAAGCTCAGCGCCGCCGACGCGCGCGCCGTGCTGGCCGAGGCGTATCGCGACGACTTCTTCGTGCGCGTGCTGCCGCTCGGCGCGGCGCCCTCGCTCGCGAACGTGCGCGGCAGCAACTTCTGCGACGTCTCCGCGTTCGCGGATGAACGCAACGGCACGCTGATCGTGCTGGCCGCGCTCGACAACCTCGTGAAGGGCGCGTCGGGGCAGATGGTGCAGTGCCTCAACGTCGCGATGGGCTGGGACGAACGCGAAGCGCTCCTGTCCGCTCCCCTCGCGCCCTAGCAATAAGGCAACTTGGGGACGTTCTTGCCTTTTGCAGGCCGCGATGCACGCGCGCGAAAAGGCAAGAACGTCCCGGCTTGCCTTTTCGCGCGTTGACTCGCTCGGTCGTGGAGGGTAAAACGCGCGAGCTTCGGGGTGAGGCATCGAGTCGTTCCCTCACATCGCGCAGCGTGTGTGCACGCGCGCGGACGTGACGGGGGTCGTGGCGTGAGTTCGTACTTCGCCAGCGATCCCACGGAGATCCGCCTCTCGGTCTCGGCGATCGTTTGGCGCGACGAGCCCGCAGGCGAGCTGTTGCTGATGCAGCGCTCCGACAACGGCTATTGGGGCTTGCCGGGCGGCTACGTCGAACCCGGTGAGAGCGTCGCGTCCGCGGCCGCGCGCGAGGTGTACGAAGAGACCGGCGTGCGCGTCGATGTCGGGCGCCTCGTCGGCGTCTACTCCGATCCCGCGCGCCAGGTGATCGCGTACGCCGATGGCCGCCGCGTGCACGCCATCAACCTGTGCTTCGAAGCACGCGCGACCGGCAGCGGCACGGCAACCACGCCGCACGAGACGCTCGCGACCGGTTACTTCGCTGCGAATGCGCTGCCCGCGCCGTTCGTGCCCATTCACGAGATCCGCATCCGCGACGCGCTGACCGGCGCTCCGTCGGCTGCGGTGCGATGATCCACACGGGGGAGAGACGATGAACGCGCGTCCGAAGAAGTTCATCTTTGTTACTGGCGGCGTGCTCAGCGGCCTCGGTAAAGGCCTCTCGGCCGCAGCGATCGGCGCGCTGCTCGAAGCGCGCGGCCTGCGCGTCGGCTTCCTCAAGCTCGACCCGTACCTGAACGTCGACGCCGGCACGATGAACCCGATCCAGCACGGCGAGGTCTATGTCACCGAAGACGGCGCCGAGACCGATCTCGACCTCGGTCATTATGAGCGCTTCACCAAAACGGTGATGGGCCAGGTGAACAACGTCACCGCCGGCCGCGTGTATCACACCGTAATCACCAAGGAGCGCCGCGGCGATTACCTCGGCGGCACCGTGCAGGTGATCCCGCACATCACCGACGAGAACAAGCAGCGCATTCACAAGGCCGCCGAGGCGCCGGACCTGCTGATCGTCGAGGTCGGCGGCACGGTCGGCGACATCGAGGCGCTGCCATTCCTCGAGGCCGTGCGCCAGCTACGCGCCGAAGTGGGCCGCGACAACGTTTGTTACGTCCACCTCGCGCTCGTGCCTTTCGTGCCGACGGTGGGTGAGCTGAAGACGAAGCCGCTCCAGCACTCGGTCAAGGAGCTGCAAGCGCTCGGCATCGCGCCCGACGTGCTGCTCTGCCGCACCGATCGCTTCCTGCCGCGCTCGGTGAAGGCCAAGATCGCGCTGTTCTGCAACGTCGACGAGAACGCAGTGATTACGGCGAAGGACGTGCAGCACCTGTACGAGGTGCCGCTCGCGTTTCACGACGAGGGCCTCGACGAGAAGATCACGCGGGTGCTCGGTATCTGGACCGGCGAGCCGCGGCTCGAGGCCTGGGAGCGCGTCGTGCACGCGGTGCGCAACCCCGAGAAGACGATCCGCATCGGCATGGTCGGCAAGTACGTCGATCTCTCGGATTCGTACAAGAGCCTGAACGAGTCGCTGCACCACGGCGGCATCGCGCACAAGACCAAGGTAGTGATCGAGTACTTCGACTCCGAGAAGCTCGACAACACCGACGCGCTGGCTGGCCTGCACGGCATCCTCGTGCCACACGGCTTTGGTTCGCGCGGCGTCGAGGGCAAGATCGCGGCGGTGCGTTTCGCGCGCGAGCGGCGCATCCCGTACTTCGGCATTTGTTACGGCATGCAAATGCTGGTGATCGAGTTCGCGCGCCACGTCGCCGGCCTCGAGCGCGCGAACAGCGCCGAGGTCGATCCCGACTCGCCGTTCCCAGTGATCGACCTAATGCCCGAGCAGCGCGGAAAATCGGAGAAAGGCGCCACGATGCGGCTCGGCGCCTACCCGTGCACTCTGCGCCCCGGGACCCGAGCCTTCGAGGCCTACGGCGTGAGCGAGGTCAGCGAGCGCCATCGTCACCGCTACGAGTTCAACCCCGAGTTCCGAGATCGCCTCACGCGCGCGGGCCTCGTGCTCTCGGGCAGTTCACCGGACGGGCGGCTGGTCGAGATCGTCGAGCTCGCCGATCACCCGTGGTTCGTCGGCTGCCAGTTCCACCCCGAGTTCAAGTCCACCCCGTTCGTGCCGCACCCGCTCTTCACGGCGTTCGTCGGCGCGGCGGTTGCCGAAGCGGAGCGCAACAAACCGCGCGGCTAGGCGCGCTCGCTCCACGCAACGCCGCGGAGCGCGCGTTTCTTGCCGGTCGTCGCGCCGGATGCCTGCGCGGCGCGGCTTGCGAGCGCTAGCAGCGTCGCCTACAACCCGCCGCTTCCTAGGCTAATTCGATTGCTAGGTCGGGGCGTTAGCTCAGTTGGTAGAGCGCCGTGCTCACACCGCGGAGGTCACAGGTTCGAGCCCTGTACGCCCCACCATGACTCCTCGGAAGCGCGCCGGCTCTGTTCCCTCACGAGCCCGTCGGGAAGCGTGCACCGACGGAGGCTCGCTACGAGTCGCGGGAAGCCACCGCGTGTCACGTACACTCGGTACAAGCCAGCGCCCTAATGAAACGAGGAGGCGCGATGGAACTTGGAGCGACATTCTGGTGGGTTGCCGCGGGCGTGACGGTCGCCGCCGAGTTGGCGACTGGCAGCTTTTATCTGCTGATGATCGCGCTCGGCCTGGCTGCTGCGGCCGTCGCAGCGCACCTCGGAATCCCAGCCACCGGGCAGATTGTTACGGCCGCGGTGGCGGGCGGCGGTGCGACTGCGGCGTGGCATGCGTACCGCTCGAAGCAACCCCGGGCGGCGCAGGCTCGTGAGAACCGCGACGTCAACCTCGACATCGGCGAACGCATCAGCGTGGCCTCGTGGGCGCCCGACCGCACGGCCCGAGTGGTTTACCGAGGCACCACCTGGACTGCGCGGTTGGTCCCCGGCGCGCCGGCCGCTGCTGGGGAGCACTTGGTGAC
>JANNDT010000371.1:0-2176 GCA_031387905.1 Deltaproteobacteria bacterium | reverse complement strand
CCGCGGCCGGCCGCGCGCATCGAACTCGCCCGCTTCGAGCTGCGCGAGCAGCTGGCGGGCGCGAATGATGACTGGCGCGGGCAGGCCAGCGAGGCGCGCGACGTCGATGCCGTACGAGCGATTCGCGGGGCCCGCAGCGAGACGTCGCAAGAACACCACCTCGCCGTTCGACTCGCGCACCTCGAAGTGCGCGTTCGCGACCCCGGGCTTCGCGAGCGCGAGATCGGCGAGCTCGTGGTAGTGCGTCGCGAACAAAGTGCGCGCGCCGAGGCCCGGCGCATCGTGAATGTGCTCGGCGACCGCCCACGCGATCGAGAGCCCGTCGAACGTGCTGGTGCCGCGACCGATCTCGTCGAGGATCACGAGGCTGCGCTGCGTCGCCTGCGCGAGGATCTCCGCCGTCTCGCGCATCTCCACCATGAACGTGGACTGCCCCTGCGTGAGCCGATCCGAAGCGCCGACCCGCGTGAAGATGCGATCGACGATGCCGATCTGCGCGCTCGCGGCCGGCACGAAGCTGCCGATCTGCGCGAGCAACGCGATCAGCGCGACCTGACGCAGGTAGGTGCTCTTGCCGGACATGTTAGGGCCGGTGAGCAGCAGGATGCGCGTCGCAGCGGGATCGAGCGAGGTGTCGTTCGCGACGAAGGCCGCGCCCTCCGCTTGCAGCACGCGCTCGACCACCGGGTGGCGGCCCGCGCGCAGCTCGAGCTGCGAGCCCTCGCGGAGCTCGGGGCGCACCCAGCCGTCGCGTCGCGCGACCTCGGCGAGCGACTGGAGCGCATCGAGTTCCGCGACCGCGTCGGCCGCAGCACGAATTCTCGGCGCGTCGGCGAGCAGCGCCTGCCGCACGTTTTCGAACACTTCGCGCTCGAGCGCAGCGGCGCGATCGTTCGCGCCCAGGACCTGGGTTTCCATTTCGCGGAGCTCGCGCGTCGTGAAGCGCTCGGCGTTCGCCAGCGTTTGCTTGCGCTCATAATCCGCCGGTACGCGCGCAAGCTGGCTCTTGCTCACTTCGAGCCCGTAGCCGAACACGGGCTGGTAGCGAACCCGGAGCGACGGGATGCCGGTGCGTTCGCGCTCGCGCGCCTCGAGCCCCGCGATCCACTCGCGCCCTTTGTGCGCGGCTTCGCGCAGCGCATCGAGCTCGGGCCGGAAGCCGACGCGGATGAAACCCGTCTCGCTGGCGCCGCGCGAGCCGCGTGGCAGCGGGCGGGGCTCGTCGACGATCGCGTCCTGCAGGAGCTGCACGAGTTCCGCGAGCGGCTCGGGAAGTGTCATGGACGCGGGCACTGTCTCGGGCAGCAGCACCTGCGCATCACTCGCGAGCGCGGCGCGCACTTGCGGAAGCGCTGCGAGCGAGGCGCGCAGCTGCGCGAGATCGCGCGGCTCCGCGCCCGGGCGCGCGCACTTCGCGAGCTGCCGCTCGAGATCGCGCACCGAGGCCAGCGCCACGCGCAGGCGGCTGCGCGCGCGGTCGCGTTCCGCCAGCCAGGCTACGCCGTTCTGCCGCGCGCGAATCGCAACGGGCGAGAGCAGCGGGTAGCCGAGCCAGTGCGCGAGCCGCCGCGCTCCGAGCGGCGTCAGCGTCTCGTCGATGCGCTCGATCAGCGTGCCTCGGCGCGTGCGATCTTCGGCGCTCTCGAACAGCTCGAGGTGCCGGCGGGTCGCGGCGTCGAGGATCATCGTGTCGGAGAGCGCGTAGCGACGCAGCGGCGGCGCGAGTCTCGCGGCCGAAGGTTGGTGCGCCGCGAGGTAGCGGAGCAGCGCGCCGGCAGCAGCCAGATCGGCCCCAGGCGTTTCTCCCGAGACTTGTTGGGGCGCCGGCGCGAAGGACGCGCCCGGCGCGCGCGAGATCACGAGCTGCGGAAGCCGTGTACGCAACAGCGCGAGCGCCGCCTCCGGCGCGTCGTCAGCGAGCAAGCACTCGCGCGGCGCGATGCGCTCGAGCTCGTCAAGCAGCGCTTTCGGGAGCGCGCCGCGTTCGAGGGGCGCCGACGTCGCGCGAAAATGCCCGGTCGAGGCGTCGAGCGCCGCGAGACCCGCGTCGGGTGCGCAGATCGCCACGGCTGCGAGCGCAACCTCGCGGGCAGCCGGGAGTCCCTGCGGATCTCCTACGAGCCCCGGCGTAATCACTTCGATCACTTCGCGCCGGACGAGTCGCCGCCCGCCGACG
>JANNDT010000342.1:0-10648 GCA_031387905.1 Deltaproteobacteria bacterium | reverse complement strand
GCGCGCGCTCGTGCTTCTACTTCATGGCGCGCCAAGGCTCGCTCGTGAAGTACCTGCGCGGCGATCCGGATGCGTTCTACGACGTGCGCGAGCCGCACTTCAAGCAAGTGATTACGGAGCTGCGCGCGCGCGGCTGCGAGATCGGGCTGCACGCGTCGTTCCGCTCGCCCGACGAGCCGGAGCGGCTCGCGCTCGAGAAAGCGCGCATCGAAGAAGCCGCGGGTGCGCCCATCGCCGGCAACCGCAGCCACTACTGGCGCCTCGATCCCGTGAAGCCTCACGAGACGCTCGACCACCTCGAGCGCGCAGGCTTTCTCTACGACACCACGCTCGGCTACGAGTTCTATCCCGGTTTCCGGCGCGGCGTCTGCCATCCGTACTACCCGTGGCATCCGCCGGAGCGCCGCACGCTCGGCATCCTCGAGTTCGCGCCAACCTGGATGGACAATCAATATGACGGGCGGCTTGCCGAGAACGGCATTACCGACCCAATCGCGCACGCGCGCGGGCTGCTCGACGTGATCCACCAAACCGGCGGCGTCGCGGTGATCGACTACCACGTGCGCGGCATGAGCCCCGCGTTTCCGTGGGGTGCGTGGCTGCGCAGCTGGCTCGCCGAGGCGCGCCCGCGCGCGATGGCAGGCGATACGCCCGAGCGCGTGGCGCGGAGTCATCAGAGCTACGCGGCCGCGCTCGCGAGCGCATCGCGGGAGGCGCTGCCGTGAGCGCGAAGGCGGCCGGTCGCTTCGAAGTTGGAGTGATGCGGCGCGACGAGGTCGGCGCGGTCGCGAAGCTGCACTACCAGTGGTTCGGCCCCGAGCTCGGGCGCGGCAGCTCGCTCGCGATGCTCGGCGAAGACTGGCTCGCGGACGCCTTCTACGCCGCGAACTTTGCCAACCCGCACCAAGGCGTGCAGGTCGCGCGCTGGGATGGGCGCGTGATCGCGTTCATGCACTACGCGACCGATCGCCGCCGCATCGCGCGCTGGACGCTCGCGCACGCCTGGCCCGTGCTCGCGTGGTGCACGCTGCGCTCGATCGCGCGCGAGCCGCGTGTGCTGCGCCACCTCCTCGGCAACCTCGCCTACGTGCGCGGCGAGAACCTGGCGTTCATCCCCGACAGCGATGCGCACTGGACGCTCTTCGCGGTCGAAGCTGAGTTCCGCGCGAAGGAGTTCGAGCAGGCGCACGGGATTTGGGTGGCGGGCGCGATGCTCGAGGTCATGGAGGCGGACATGCGCGCGCGCGGCGTGCCGGCTTGGTATGCGGCGCCCGCCCCCGACAACCCGCCGATCAACAAGTTCATGGAGCGCGTTGGGGCATTTCGGGTGGGCGAGGCGAAAGCGCAGGGTATCGAGTTGCTCTATTGGCGGAAGCTTCTCTCGCCCCCCTCTGGCGCGGGTTCCCCTGCGGGGCAAACTCCGAAGCTCTGAAGAACGGGGCGCGGTTCGGCCGACAAGGACGAACGCAAACGGAAGCGGTCACCCGGCGGGGACGTCGGGCCACCTTTAAAGATGGGAAGGGTGATTGCAGCGGGGCGACCCGCGCGCGACGCCGGTGAGGTTGTTCGATGATTTGGATGATGTTGCCGGCGTACAACGAGGAAGAGGCGCTGCCGCCCCTCGTTGCGCGCATCGATTCGACCCTGCGCGCAGCGGGCCTCGCGTACCGCATCGTCGTCGTGAATGACGGCAGCAAGGACAAGACCGCGCAGGTTGCGGCCGAGCTCGGCGCCAAGTTCCCGATCGACGTGGTGACGCACCGCTACAACCGCGGCCTCGGCGAAACCGCGCGCGACGGTTTCGAGTTCATCGCCGATCACGCCAAGCCTGAAGACGTGATCGTGCGCATGGACTGCGACGACACGCACGATCCGAAATACATCCTCGAAATGGTCAAGAAGCTCGACGCGGGCTGGGAAGCCGTAATCGCTTCGCGCTACCAGCCGGGCGGCGGCGTGGTGGGCCTCGACGCCTACCGCAGCTTCATCAGCCGCGTCGCCAACTTGTTGATGAAGGCGTGCTTCCCGATGCGCGACGTGTGGGAGTACACGTGCGGCTTCCGCGGCTACCGCGTCGCGCTGATCCAAGACGCGCTGCGCATCTTCGGCAACCAGTTCATCGATCTCAAAGGCATGGGCTTCACCGGCACGGTCGAGAAGATCATCAAGCTGAAGATGATGCACGCGCGCGTGACCGAAGTGCCGTTCGTGCTGCGCTACGACCGGAAGCCGGGTGAGAGCAAAGTCGTCACGAGCCTCACCACGCTCGGCTACTTCATGCTGATCGCGAAGTACATCGTGCCGTGGGGCGCGAACGGCGCGCGTTGGCAGCGCGAGTGCGCCGAGCGCGCGGCGCGCGTGTATCAGCCGGACGGCAAGCTGAAGCCGGCGTCGGCCTAATATGTGCGGTATCGCCGGTATCCTGCACCGCGACCCGAACGCGCGGCCCGACCCCGAGGCGCTCGCGCGCATGCAGGCGAGCCTGAACCATCGCGGGCCGGACGATCGCGGCGTGCACCTCGATGGCGCCGCAGCGCTCGTGCACACGCGCCTATCGATCATCGACATCGAGGGCGGCAAGCAGCCGATGTCGAACGAAGACGGCTCGGTCTGGATCGTCTTCAACGGCGAGATCTATAACTACCTCGAACTGCGCCGCGACCTCTCGGGCCGCCACAAGTTCAGGACGCACAGTGACACCGAAGTGCTCGTGCATCTCTACGAAGAGATGGGCGAGCGCATGCTCGAGCGCCTGAACGGCATGTTCGCGTTCGCGATCTGGGACGCGCGCGAGAAGCGCCTGTTCGCCGCGCGCGATCGCATGGGCATCAAGCCGTTTTACTGGCACTTGAACAAGGACACTTTCGCGTTCGCGAGCGAGCCGAAGGCGATCTTCGCCTCGGGCATCGCGAAACCCGAACGCGATTCGGACGGCCTCGAGCAATATCTGTACTTCCAGTTTTGTCTGCGCGAGCAGACGCTGTTCAAGGACATCGCGAAGCTCGAGCCCGGCCACTGGCTGTCGTTCCGCCCGTATCGCGATTCGGCGCCCACGATCGTGCGCTACTGGGATTTCCGCTGGGACGTGGATACGCACCACACCGAGGAGTACTACGCCGATCAACTCCTGCTGTTATTGCAGGACTCGGTGCGGCTCCAACTGCGCAGCGATGTGCCGGTGGGCGCGCATCTCTCCGGCGGCATGGACAGCTCCACGGTCGTTTGCCTCGCGGCCGAGCCCTACGGCGGCGCGTTTCACACCTTCACCGGCGCGTTCGCCGATGGCCCGCAGTACGACGAGACGCGTTACGCGCGCGCCGTCGCAGAGCACGTGAAGTCGGTGCACCACGAGGTGTGGCCGACCGCGGCGGAGTTCGCGGACGCGATGCCGAAACTCGTCTACGCGATGGACGAGCCGGCGGCGGGGCCAGGCCTGTTCCCGCAGTACTGCGTGAGCAAGCTCGCGCGCGAGCACGTGAAGGTGGTGTTGGGCGGGCAGGGCGGCGACGAGATCTTCGGCGGCTACGCGCGCTATCTCGTCGCGTACCTCGAGCAGGTTCTCAAAGGCGCGATCTTCGGCGGCAACGAAGGCCGCTACGTCGTCAGCTGGGACAGCATCCAGCCGAACCTCGGCATGCTCAAGCAGTACAAGCCGATGCTCCAGACCTTCTGGAAGGAAGGCCTGTTCGAGGACATGGACCGCCGCTACTTCCGACTAATTGGTCGTGCCGAAGACGCCGACAGCATGTTCTCGACCGAGGCCTGGGGGCCGGACAGCCGCGAGCGGCTGTTCGGAAGCTTCCAGCGAGTGTTCAATCACTCGGCGATCGAGTCGTATTTCAACAAGATGACGCACTTCGATCTGAAGACGCTGTTGCCTTCTCTGTTGCAAGTGGAAGACCGCACCAGCATGAGCGTCTCGCTCGAATCGCGCGTGCCGCTGCTCGATCACCGCATCGCGGATCTGATTACGCGCATGCCGCCGACCGTGCGCTTTCAAGGCGGCGACACCAAGCGCGTGTTCCGCGAAGCCGTGCGGCGCCTCTTGCCGCCCGTGGTTCTCGAGCGCAAAGACAAAATGGGCTTCCCCGTGCCGCTCAATGAGTGGGTGCGTGGCCCGCTGCGCGAGTTCGTCGCCGACCACCTGCTCTCGCGCCGCGCGCGCGAACGCGGGCTCTATCAGATGGACACGGTGGAAGCGCTCGTGAATGGCGAGCGCCCGTTCGGCCGCCAGGTGTGGGGCCTGCTCAACCTCGAGCTCTGGCACCGCGCGTTCATCGACGGGGAGCGCCCGACTCTCGGAGTGGCCTAATGAGCGAAGCGCCCGAAGCGCAGGCGCCTGCGCGTCGCTGGGGTTCGCTCGCGCTGCGGCTCGGCATCGCGGGCGTGCTGATCTGGCTGCTCGTGCGCTCGGGCGCGATCGATTGGCGCGCGCTCGCCGGGCTCGTGCACCACTGGCCGCTCACGCTGGCCGCGCTCGGCGTGCTCGCGATCTCGACCTGGGTCACCGCGATTCGCCTGCCCGTGTTGTTGCGCCCGCTGGGCTACCGGCTCGACACTTGGCCCGCGGTGGTGTTGATGACCACCGGGCTCTTCTTCGGGCTCTTCCTGCCCGGCGGCGCCGGCGGCGACATCGCCAAAGTTTATTACTCCGTGGCCGGCCAGAAGCGCGGCACGCGCACCGAACTCGCCACCGCCGTGCTGCTCGACCGCGCGCTCGGCATGTGGGCGATGTTCGCGATGCCGCTGCTCGTGTTTCCGTTCTTCGCGGCCACGCTCGGCGACGCACAGGCCATTCGGACGCTCGTGCGCTTCTCTGGGCTCGTGTTCGCGGGCGGCGGCGCGGCGCTCGCGGCGGTGCTGTGGCTGCCTGAGAAGTGGGTCGCGCTGCCGGGCCGCGTCGCGGGAGATCTCGTCACGCGCAGCATCGCGACTGTGCGCTTCTTCCGCGCGTTTCCGGGCGCACTCGCCTGGTCGTTCGTGCTCTCGCTCGCCGCACACACCACCGCGGTGCTGACGACCTGGTTCATCGCGGGCGCAGTGCACGCTGCCAGCCAGCGCCCCGAACTCGGGCTCGTGGTGCCGCTCGGCTTCGTCGCGAACGCGCTGCCACTCACACCCGGCGGCATCGGCGTCGGCGAGACTGCCTTCCACCGCTTGTTTCAGTTCGTCGGGATGGAAGGCGGCGCTGAGATCGCCATCGGCTGGCGGCTGGCGGTCACGCTAGTCGCGCTGCTCGGCGGGCTGCTCTATGTGCTGCGCCGGCGCACGCAATTCATTACGCCGCTCGCGGCGGAGGCCGGCTCGTGAGCATAAAGGTTGCAGTCGTAGGCGTCGGTTATTGGGGCAAGAACCTGGCGCGCAACTTCGCGCAGCTCGGCGCGCTGCACGCCGTGTGCGACGGCCACGCGCCGACGCTCGAAAAGATCGCGGCGCTGCACAAGCCGGCGCTTGTGACCGCGAGCTATGACGCGGTGCTCGCGGACCCCGCCATTGCGGGCGTCGTCCTCGCGACACCGGCCGTGCACCACTTCGCGCACGCGCGCGCCGCGCTGCTCGCCGGCAAGGACGTGTTCGTCGAGAAGCCGCTCGCGCTCCGCGAGGAAGACGGCCTCGCGTTGCTCGAACTCGCGCGCGAGCGCGGCCGGATTCTCATGGTCGGCCACGTGCTCGAATACCACCCCGCCGTGAAGTTGCTGCTGGACCTCGTGCAGCGCGGCGAGCTCGGCGCGCTCCGCTACGTCTACTCGAACCGGCTGAATCTCGGGAAGGTGCGCACGGAAGAGAACATCCTCTGGAGCTTCGCCCCGCACGACATCTCGATCATCCTCTCGCTGGTCGGCGCTGATCCGGAGGTTGTTACGGCGTCTGGCGGCGAGTTTCTGACGCAGGGCGTCGCCGACGTGACGGTCTCGAACCTCGCGTTCCCGAATGGCGTGCGCGCGCACATTTTCGTGTCGTGGCTTCACCCGCACAAAGAGCAGCGCCTCGTCGTGGTGGGCGACAAGAAGATGGCCGTGTTCGACGACACCGCGCGCGAGGGCAAGCTGAAGCTCTACGACAAGGGCATCGAGCAGCGCAGTGGCGCGCTGGTGGTGCGGCAAACCGCGGAGACGACGCTGTTCTTCGACGAGACCGAGCCGCTGCGGCTCGAGTGCGAGGCCTTTCTGACGGCCATCGCCGACAGAAAGCCACCGAGGACGGACGGCGTCAACGGCCTGCGCGTGCTGCGCGTGCTCGCGGCTTGCCAGCGTTCGCTCGAGAGCGGCGGCGCGCCGGTGAAGCTCGGAGCCATGCAATGAGAGTGGCGACGGTCGTCGGCGCACGGCCGCAGTTCGTGAAGGCGGCGCCGTTCTCGGCGGCGCTTGCAGCGGCTGGCCACGAGGAGTTGTTGATCCACACGGGTCAACACTACGACGCCGGCATGAGCGACGTGTTCTTCAAGGAGCTGCCGATCAAGGCGCCGAGCGTGAACCTCGGCGTCGGCTCCGGCGCTCCGGGCTGGCAGGTGGCCGAGGTGTTACGGCGCACGGAGGAAGTCCTAGTCGGGGAACGACCAGACTGGGTGGTCGTCTACGGCGACACGAACTCGACGCTCGGCGGCGCGCTCGCGGCCAAAAAAGCCGGGCTGCGGCTCGCCCACATCGAAGCCGGGCTACGCTCGTGGAACCGCACCATGCCGGAGGAGGACAACCGCGTCCTCACCGATCACGCCTCCGACTTGTTGCTCTGCCCAACGCCCACCGCGATGAAGAACCTCGCGCGTGCGGGGCTCGCCGAGCGCGCGCTGCACGTGGGCGACACGATGCTCGATGCCGTCCTCACGTTCCTGCCGATCGCGCGCGAGCGTTCCCGCGTGCTCGACGCTCACGGCCTGCGCCCGAAGCAGTTCGCCGTGGCGACGATTCACCGCAACTACAACGCGGACGATCCGGCCGCGCTCGCCCAGTTGTTGGGCGCCCTTGCGGCGCTCGAATGGCCCGTCGTCTTCCCCGTGCATCCGCGCACGCGCAAGAAGATCGCGGAGTTGCCCGGCGCGCTGCTCGAACGCGGGGCACTGCGCCCGATCGATCCGGTCTCGTACCTCGACATGCTCGTGCTGCAGGCCGACGCGCGCGTGGTGCTCACGGATTCCGGCGGCATGCAGAAAGAGGCGATGTTCCTGGGCACGCCCTGCGTGACGCTGCGGCCCGAAACGGAGTGGGTCGAGACGGTCGAGCTCGGCTGGAACGTGCTCGCGGGCGCGGACCCCGAGAAGATTCGCGCCGCAGCAGCCAGCGCTCGCGCCCCGAAGCAGGCGAGCACGGCGATCTTCGGCGCTGGCAACGCTGCACAGGTCATCGTGCGTGCGCTGGAGGAGCGGCGATGAGCGCGGCAGTTAGGCGCGCGGCTTTCTATCACGTCGACACGGACGGCCTCGCCGCGATCTACCGCGCGCACGGCCAAGTCTGGGAAGGCGCGCGCGACGGTTTCTTCCTTTCTGCGGTCGAGCGCTCGCTCCAATTCTTCGCGTCGCAGCAGGCCAAGGCCACGTACTTCGTGATCGCCTCGGACCTGCGCGACAAGGACAAGCGCGCCGCGCTGCGCGAAGTTGTTGGGGCTGGTCACGCGGTCGCCTCTCACGGGCTCCATCACCGCTACCTCGATCGCTCTACTCCGGCAGAGAAGCGCGAAGAGATCTTCGAAGCGAAGGCGATGATCGAGCACGAACTCGGCGCGCCGGTACGCGGCTTCCGCGCGCCCGGCTACGCGATCGACGCCGAGTCGCTCGAGCTGCTCGGTGAGGCCGGCTACGCCTACGACAGCTCGATCACCGCGAACTTCGCCTTCCGCGAGAAGCTCGGCCTTCAGCGGCTCTATCCGGATCCGTTCGAGATTCTGCCCGATCGCGGCCTGATGGAATTCCCGTTACCCGCGCCGCCGCCGGGGCTGCCCGCGTTTCACCCGTGTTTCGCGTTCTACCTGCGCCGCGCGTACTTCAGGGCCGGCCTGCGCTCGCATGCCAAGCGCGCCGATCACCTGACGCTGCTCTTCCATTTCACCGATTTCGCCGAGCCGCAGGACGAGATTCGCGGGCTCGGCCTACGCTTTTTCACCAACAACTTCTTCTCTGGAGACGCGAAGCAGAGCTTCCTCGCGAGACTCGCGGCCGATGTGCGCGAGACCTGGGCCGTGACCACCACGGAGCAATTCCTCGCGGAGCGCCGGCACGAAGAGCCGCGTCTTCGGCCGCGCACGATCCTCGGCGTCGCGACCACCCACGAGACCGGCGCCTGCGTCGTGCGCGACGGGAAGCTGCTCTCGGCGGTCACCGAGGAACGCCTCTCGCGCAAAAAGATGGACAACGCGTATCCGCCGGTGCTCTCGATCCGCGAGGCGATTCGCGTGAGCGGCATCCGCCCAGAGGAAATTGACGCCGTCGCGATCGCGGGCCTCGAGTGGCGCGACCTGCTCGTGCAGACTTGGCGCAGCCTGGTCGCCGACGCGCGCGACTATCAGGGGCTCAGCGACTACGTCCCGCACTTCCTGCGCATCGCGTACCGCTTCTTCTCGTTCTGGCGTTCCACCGGCTACGAGCGCGTGCTCGACTTCCTCGAGACCGAACTCGGCGTGCGCCCGAAAGCTTGGTACATCGACCACCACCACGCGCACGCCGCGAGCGCCTATCGCAGCGGCGCCGCGCAGGACGCCCTAATCGTTACCGCTGACGGCGTCGGCGACGACGTCTGCATCACGTTCTCGGAAGCGCGCGGCCGCACGATCCGCACCAAGAAGCGTTACTTCTACCCGAACTCGTTCGGCCAGTTCTACAGCGCCTGCACGCAGATCCTCGGCTTCAAAGCCGGGCACCACGAAGGCAAGATCACCGGCCTCGCCGGCTTCGGGAAGCAGAACCCGGAGCTGCTCGCGAAAGTCGAGTCCACCTTCACGCGCGACGATGGCTTCCGGCTCGGCAAGCGCTTCTATGCCGAGGGCTTCCCGCGCCTGCGCGCTCGCGTGTTCTCGGACTTGTTCGGCGGCAAGCTCGGCGTTCATTCGTTCGAGTACCGCAACTACAAGGCGCCGCTGAAACCGCTGCTCGACGGCCACACGCGCGAAGACGTGGCGTGGACGTTCCAGCACCTGCTCGAGCGCGAGATGGTGCGGATGATTCGCGAGATCGCGAAGAGCCCCGTGAAGAACATCGCGCTCGCGGGCGGCGTTTTCGCAAACGTGAAGCTCAACATGGCGATCTCTCAGGAACTGAAGCCCGAGTCGCTCTTCATCTTCCCCGCCATGGGTGACGGCGGCTTGTGCGCAGGCGCAGCGCTCGAACTCGCGGCGTGCGCGCCCACACCCGCTCCGAACGTTTACCTGGGCACGGGTTACGGCGAAGCCGAGATCGCGGCGGAACTCGCGAGGCATCCCGAGCTCGAAGTGATTCGCCCTGACAACATCGCGCGCTTTGCCGCCGAGCAGCTCGCCGTGGGCAAGATCGTCGCGCGCTGTGATGGACGCATGGAATACGGCCCGCGCGCGCTCGGCAACCGCTCCGTGCTCGTGCGCTGCGACGACTCGGCTGTGAATCAAACGCTGAACAAGCAGTTCAACCGCACCGAGTTCATGCCGTTCGCGCCAATTTGTCTGTATGAAGACGCCGACGAGTACTTCGTGCTGCGCGAAGGTGAGAAGCGCGCCTGCGAGTTCATGACGCTGGTGACGGACTGCACCGAGAAGATGCGGACGCGCTGCCCCGCGGCAGTCCATGTCGATGGCACCGCGCGCCCGCAGCTCGTGCGCGCCGACCAGAACCCAGGCATGCACGCGATCCTCACCGAGTACAAACGCATTACGGGCCTCGCGTGCACCATCAACACGAGTTTCAACATGCACGAGGAGCCGATCGTGCGGACGCCCGAGGAAGCGATCTCCGCGTTCCAGCAAAGCCGCCTCGATTGGCTGCTGCTCGGCCCGTTCATGGTGCGCGAGAAGCGGGCAGAGGCGAGACGAGCCTAATGGCCGAGCCCGCGGTCGATCGCGAGCGAGCCGCGATCTACGCGCCCTTCGTGCTGGAAGCCGCGCCACGCCTCTTGTCACAGCTCGACCGCGAGCCGCACTCGGTGACGTACGGCAGCTTCGACCGCGACCACTGGAGCTGGAAGTTTCGCGACTTTCCGGTTCTGATGACCCAATGGGCGGTGCTACCGATCGCGCTGCTCGCGCGACTCGAGTTTCCCGGCAGCCCGTACCTCGGATCCGAGGCGCTGATCGAGTGGTCGCGCGCCGCGCTGCGCGTTTTGTGCGAGCGCCAGCACAAGAGCGGCGCCTGGGACAGCGTCGGCCCCAACAACCAGGACTACGGCGGCGCGCTTGGCTCGATCTACTACTTGGTGGAGACCGCGCGCGCGCTCGGCGCTGCGCTCGCTGACGCCGACCGCGCGCGTCTCACGGGCTGCATCGAGCGAGCCGTGCGCTTCGCGCAGCGCAGCACCGAGGATCACGCGTTCATCTCGAATCATCAGGGCCTTTACGCGCTCGGCTGGCTCGACGCGGGCGAGTGGCTTCGCGACCCCGCGCTTGCGCGACGCGCCGAGGCGACCGTGCGCGAGATCCTTGCGCGCCAGCACGCCGACGGCTTCTACTGCGAATACGACGGCTTCGACCCGGG
>JANNDT010000375.1:0-21254 GCA_031387905.1 Deltaproteobacteria bacterium | reverse complement strand
TGGGCGCCTGGAACGCCGGCATCCTGAAGCCCGCCCTGGCGGGCGACATCGTCGTCCAAGGGTCATGGAAGGTCGTCTACGACGAGAACAACGCCTTCAAGAGGTTCTTCAAAAAAATCGGGGCGGCGATCGCGCATCGCGATATGCAGAAGGAAGGGGTCCTGAACGACGACAACATCGTCGTGGAGAAGACGAGAGGTGGCCTGAACCGGGTGAAGATCTCGTTGCCGCCCGAGGCGCCCGATCCGGCGAAGTACGCCGTCGCCGCAACCCTCCAGGTCAACTACGGCAAGTTCTACGCCGGCGAGTCTGCGAAGCACCAGATCCTGATCGTGCTTCGCGCCGGCGAGATGAAGTCTTTCACCCAGACTGTGGCCCACGAACTTGGCCACACGTTCGGCCAGGTGCCTCGCCCTGGGACGGCATCGCCCAGCCTCGCTGATCATGCGCAGCAATACACCAACGAGCATGGAGGCGTTGGCTCGCACTGTCACGAAGGCGCGGTCATGGTCGCCGACGGCAATTATCCCGCGGGTCGCTACGACGGCGGCACGTGCATCATGTTCCACCAGATCAACCCTGCCGGATGCACGCAGAAATTCTGCGACACCTGCCAGCCTTATCTCAGGATCCGGGACATGAGCGGGACGACCTGAGACGATGACGACCAACCTGCAGGCGGCGGGCATCGTCGCGGTGGTGGCCCTGGTTGCGACTGCGTGCGCAGCCGCTCCGGACCCCGCGAAAGGGAGACGGACGATGGCGACGGCGCAGGATGTTTCGGCCGAGATTCTCGACGTCGGAGACGAGGCCTTCTTCGATGCTGCGGCGGCATCCTTCCCGGGGCTCGAGGCGAAGCTCGCGGACACCGACTTCGAGGGAGTCGCCATCTCCTCGCCGGCCTCGGTGCCGACCGGCTCGCGCGCGACGCTGCCCGTGCTCCTCGCGATGCAGCGCCGCGGGCTTGCGGCTTGGGAGGTCAGCCGAGATCTCAACACCGCCCTCTTCGCGATTGATCGCGCCACGGGCCGCGTCCGGGTGGGACCGGTTTTTCTTGACGCCAAGGCGGAGGAATTTTCCAGTTCGACGCCGGCCAGCAAACCGAAACGGCCAGACGAGGCGAGCGCGGAGGCAATTGTTACTGGCGTCAGGCGGTTCGATGCGCGCGAGATTCTGGATCTGCCGTGGGGCCCCGGACGGTGGTCGGTCGGCGTCCTTCTCTTTGATCAAGCGTCCAATCTGGTTGACGTGGACCTCGAGGGAGCCGGCCCAGCCTCGCTGGCGCGCCCCGCACTGGTGAACCCGCGGCCCGCGCCAACGACGACGAAGCTGCCTCCCGCCGGCATGGCGACGTACGCAGGGCGCCGCCGGGTGTCGCTTCCCGAGGGATCCCCGGCCGGGGCGATCGCCGTCGATCCGTCTCCCACCGAGGCGTCGCGGCTCACGGTCCACGGGTCGTTTCGCGTGACCGCGTCGGCGGCTCACGTGCCGGTCGGCGTTGAGAAGTTCGCCGAGACGGACGGTTCCGAGCGAAGCATCGCGGCCGTCGTGCCCGTGACGATCGCGATCGCTGGCATGGATAGCCCGAGGCCTCTGCTCAAGGCCCTCGCCGTTCCCGTCTACGGCGATGCGGCTGCCAGGCCGGGGGATCTGCTCGAGGGTCAGTTCGCGGTCGACGCCCTCGCACCGCCGGTCTTTGGTCTGCCGGTGGGCCGGTACGCGGCGTGGCTCTTCGTCGAGGGCTTGGTCTTCGGTCCGGCGACGTTCGATTACGTGGGTTCCCCGTAGCGCCGCAGGCTCGGATTTCTCCCTTCTGGAAAAAAATAGACCTACGTAAACAGCACCGTCCGCAGTCGAGCAAACCGCACGAAACCCAGCCGCTCGTAGAGAGCCTCCGCCGCGGCGTTCCCCTCGACGACAGCGAGCTGCACGTGCTCCGCTCCATCGGCGAACGCGCGCCGACACAACTCCGCGACGCCCGCCCGAGCAAGGCCATGCCGCCGAAACTCGGGCCACGTGTAAACGCCCTGTAGGAGCCACCCGCGCGGCGAGCGCACGTCTGCGTAGCCGACGAAGCCGACGCGCCCGCGCTCCTCCGCCACGATCGCCTGCTTCACGCGCCCGGAAACCCAGCGCTTGAAGCCCGCCGGGTCGCTCTCGGTCGGGTCGGGCCGGTCCTCTTCGAGCAGGCTCGCGCGCGACGCTTCGACCAGTGCAGGCAAGTCCTCCGCGTCCGCGCTCCGCACCCGCACGCCGCGCGGTGAAGCGGGCAGTTTCGCGCCGCCGGGCTCGAGCTCGTACGCGTGCTCGTAGCGATCGAGCAGAATCTGCCGCCCGTGGTCGTCGAGCCAGCGATGCAGCGGCGCGACGACGTCGGCGCCGCTCTTTACGAGCCCGCTCGCGACGCCGCCGAGGTACGGGAAGAACGCGGCCAGCGCAGCGGGCTCGGCCGTCGCATCGAGCACGAGCGACGGCTGCACGCTCGCGACGCCGACGAGTTCGTCGCCCTGCCACGCGCCGAGCAGTTCACTGCGGCCGCGGCCGTGCGCGGGTTCGCCCATGCGCAGCGCGAGATCGATCAGGAAAAGGTTCAGGCGGGCAGCGCGCTCGAGCCGCGCGAGCGCCTCCGGGCGATCGCGCGCCGTCAGCGAACGCACACGCACGCCGCGGGACACCGCTGCCTTACTCGATCACCGCGAGCACGGCGCCTTCTTCGACGTTTTGGCCCTCTGCCACGCGAATCTCTGTGAGCCGACCGCTGCACGGGGCCTCGACGGGAATCTCCATCTTCATGGATTCGAGAATCAGGATCACGTCCTCGGGAGCGAGCTGGTCGCCGACGCGCTTCTCGATCTTCCACACGTTCCCAGTGATTTGCGCTTCCACGTGCGTCGGCATGCTTCCCTCGTTCCGCTGGTCTTTTTCACTCGTCGCGCGCCAACCATAACTCCACCCGCCCATGGCCGCGCGAGATTGGCCCCGTATCTTGCGTGCGCTTTTTTCGCCGCGGCAACGGGGAGTGCATGCTCGAAACGCTCACGCAGGGGTTCAAGAGCGCGCGTGAACGCCTGGCCGGCGTGAGAGAGCTGTCGGACACGAACGTCGACGAGGCGCTGCTCTCGGTTCGCGCCTCGCTGCTCGAGGCCGACGTCGATCTCGGCGTAGTGAAGGATTTCCTCGCGCGCGTGAAAGAGCGCTGCGTCGGCGAGAGAGTCGAGACGCGCGTGAAGACCGCCGACGGGCGGGTGCTGCAGGTGACGCCGGGACAGCATTTCGTCGCGGCTTGCGAGCAGGAACTCTCGGCGCTGATGGGCCCGGTCGACGCGAGCCTCGCGAAGGACGCGAGCGGCGCGATCTCGATTTTGCTGCTGGGCCTGCAGGGCGTCGGCAAGACGACCGTCGCCGCGAAACTCGCGCGCTATCTCGCGAAGCAAGGCCGCAAGCCCTTGCTGGTCGCCGCCGACGTCTACCGCCCCGCCGCCGCGGAGCAGCTCGCGCAGCTCGGTGCTTCGATCGGCGTGCCGGTGTATCGCGAAGACGGCAACCCCGACGCCGTCGCGATCTGCCGCGCCGGGCTGGCGCGTGCACTGGCGGAGGGCCGCGACGCGATCCTCTACGACACCGCTGGCCGGCTCGCGATCGACGACGAGTTGATGCGCGAACTCGAGGCGATCAACGCCGCCGTCGCGCCCGCGAACCGCATCCTGGTGTGCGACGCCCTAATGGGTCGGGACGCGGTGAACGTGGCGGGCGCTTTCGCCGCGCGGCTCGCGCTCGACGGCCTCGTGCTCACCAAGCTCGACGGCGACGCGCGCGGCGGTGCAGCGCTCGCGGTGAAGGCGAAGACCGGCGTCCCGATCAAGTTCTTAGGGACGGGCGAGACGCTCGACCGCCTGGAAGAGTTCCGCCCCGAGGGCCTCGCTTCGCGCATTCTCGGCATGGGCGACGTGGTCGGCCTGGTGAAGGACTTCGAAGAAGTCGTCGACGCGAAGCAGGCCGAAGCCGACGCCGAACGCATGCTGAAGGGCCAGTTCGGCATGGACGACCTGCTCGCCCAGCTGCGCACGATCAGCAAGCTCGGCCCACTGAAGGACGTGCTCGGCAAGCTGCCGATGTTCGGCGACCTCGCGGGCAAAGTGGACGAGCGCGAACTCCACCGTGTGCAGGCGATCATTCAGTCGATGACGCGCTCGGAACGCGCGAAGCCCGAGTTGATCAACGACAGCCGCGCGACGCGCATCGCGCGCGGCAGTGGGCGCGGCAAGAGCGACGTGCACGAGCTGGTGAAACGCTTCCGCCAGATGCGCGACATGATGGGCATGCTCGGCGGCGCTATGGGCGGTATGGCGGGCGGCGGCGCGGGCGGGCTGCTCTCGCGCATTCCCGGCATGGGCCGCTTCGCGGGCGCTGGCGCAGGCGGCGGCATGCCCGCCGGGATGGACCCGATGGCGATGCTGGGAGGCATGGGCAACCGGCACATGCGGCGCCAGCAGAAATCGCTCGACAAGAACGCGGCCAAGAAGAAGCGCAAGCAAGCCAACGATTCGCGCCGCAAAGGGCGCAAGTAAGCCGCAGCCGGGCGGCGTTAATGAGTAAGGGCCGGGAAGTCTCCGTCCGATAGTTCGGAGAACGCGCGGACACCGTGGGTTGGGGGCACATGCGCATTCGCTGGATCGCGTGGGGGTTCGTGTGTGCGGCGTCGGCGCTCGCGCCCGGTGGTCTGCGCGCAGCGCCCGAAGACTTCCCGAAGCCTGCGTCGATCGAGTCGCGCGTCGAGTTCTGGAAGCGCGTCTACACCGAGGTCGGGACCGACGGCGGTTTCATCCACGATCCGGACGACCTCAGCCTCGTCTACGAGCGCGTTTCGCTGCCGAACGGGAGTTGGGATCGCGCAGGGCAGCGCCACGTCGATGCGCGCAAGCGCGCCGCCGCGCACGTGCTCCGCGCGCTCGCCGGCGGCAAACGCAGCGGGCTGACGGACGACGAGCAGCGCATCCTCGCGCTCTTCCCGAGCGGCGTTTCGAGCCGCACGCTGCGCAACGCCGCAGTCAACGTGCGCTTCCAGCTCGGGCAATCGGACAAGTTCCGCGCCGGCCTCGCGCGGCAGGGGCGCTGGGACGCACACATCCGGCAGGTGTTCATCGATCGTGGGCTGCCGCCGGAACTCGGCGCCCTGCCCCACGTCGAGTCGTCGTTCAATCCCGCGGCGCGTTCGTCGGTCGGCGCATCGGGCATCTGGCAGTTCATGCCGTCGACGGGGCGGCTCTTCATGCGCGTCGATTCCGCTGTCGATGAGCGCAACGACCCGTTCCTCGCGACGGTGGCCGCCGCACGCCTGCTGAAGTCCAACCACGACAACATCGATTCGTGGCCGCTGGCGCTCACCGCTTACAACCACGGCCTCGGCGGCATGCAGCGCGCGGCGCGGCAGCTCGGCACGAAGGACATCGGCGTCATCATTGCGAAGTACAAAAGCCGCTCCTTCGGCTTCGCCTCGAAGAACTTCTACTCGTCGTTCCTGGCCGCGATGGAGATCGACCGGGAGCCTGAGAAGTACTTCGGCGTGGTGCGCCGCGATCCGCCCGAGGATCCGGAGCTCGTGATCCTCGATCATTATTATCGGCCGAGCACGCTCGCCGCGGCGTTCGGCATAACGCAGGGCGCGCTGCGCGCGGCGAACCCAGCGGTGACCGACTCGGTGTGGAGCGGGCGCCGATTATTGCCGCAGGGCTACGAACTGCGCGTCCCGCGCGACCCGCTGCGCGCGGCGCCAAGAGTGGTGCTGGCGAGCATCGCGGGCACCGAGCGCATCGAGACGCAAGCAGCAGAGCCGTCGAGTGGCACACATCGCGTGCGCCGAGGCGAGACGCTCTCGAGCATCGCAAAGCGTTATGGCGTCTCGACCCGCGAGTTGCAGCGCGCCAATGGGCTGCGCAGCGCGAATCGCATCGGTGTCGGGCAGCGGCTGAAGATTCCTGGATACGCGCCCGCACCCGCGCCGCCGCCCGCTCCAATCGCGAGCGCGGAGGCTTCCGCCGTGCCGGTGCCATCACCCGCGGAGGGCGTCTACCGGGTGCGGCGCGGCGACACGCTCGCCTCGATCGCGCGCCGCTTCGGCGTCTCCGCGCTCGATCTCGCCTCGGTGAACCACATCCAGAACGCGAATCAGATTCGACCCGGACAAGTGCTCGAACTGCCGGGTGGCTCGCTCACCGCCAAGCCGGGCGACCGCTCGCACGCCGGCGTTTACACCGTGCGCCGAGGCGACACCGCCGACGAGATCGCCAAGAAGTTCGGCGTCGAAGTCTCCGAGTTGACCGCGCTGAACGGGATTCAAAACAAGAACCGCATCAGGGTGGGGCAGACGCTGTACGTGCCCGGTCCGCCGGAGCCCGAGCCAGAGGCGGCGCCTGCGCTGGTGTCGCCTCCGCCGCTCGCTGCGTCGAGCCCCGAGCCCGCGTCTACTTCCTACACGGTTGGCCGCGGCGACACGCTCGAGAAGATCGCAGCGCGCACAGGCGTCCAGATGGCCGAGTTGATCGCGCTGAACGGCATCCGTAACAAGAACCTGCTCGCGGTGGGGCAGACGCTGCGGCTGCCCGAGCCGCCCGCTCCCGCAGCGCAAGCGGAAGCAGCGCCGCCTCCTTCCGCTGCGCCGGAAGCTGTCACGCCCGTCGCGGCACCGGGTGGGCGCTAGCCGGCCTAATCAGCCTGCACCACCGCCTCGTCCGGCAGGCGAATGGCGGTGAGCGGCCCGCCGTAGACTGCGCCGGTGTCGATCCCAATGCTGAACGGCGCGTTCCAGCGCACGCCGAAGTCTGCGCGCGGCGTGTGGCCGTAGACGACCGTTATGCCGAGGTTGTGCGGCAGGTCTGCGGTGGTGCGGTTCCAGAGCAAATCCTCGTTGCGCGAGACGCGCAGCGCGTAGGCGAGATCGGCGGATTGCAGCCCGCGCTCGCCGAGGCCGGCGTGCACGAACAGGTAGTCGCCTTCGGCGTGCGTGAGCGCGAGGCCCTCGTAGAAGCGCTCGTGGGCTGGCGGGAGCTCGAACGATTCCGGGTCGGCCTTCTCGCGGCCGAAGTAGCCGTAGCTCGCGAGCGTGCGGTCGCCGCCGTTCATCAAGAACGCATCGCCGCCGAAGTAGGCCGCGCCGCGCCAGCCGAGGAAGTCGAGGAACATCGACTCGTGGTTGCCGAGCAGGAACTTGCACTCGACGTGGCGCGACAGATCGATCAGGCGGCTCACCACGCCCGCGGACTCGGGGCCGCGATCGACGTAGTCGCCGAGGAACACGAGCTTGTCGCCCGCGCTCAGCGAGAGCTTCGCGATTAGCGCGTCGAGCTTGCGCAGCTCGCCGTGAATGTCCCCGACTGCGTAAAGCATTCGCGACCTCTTCGGTCAGCCGAGCGCCGCGGCTGACCCCGGAACCGGCGCCGCGCGTTTCGCGGCGAGTTGCCCGCAAGCGGCGTCGATGTCGGCGCCGCGGCTGCGGCGTAGCGTGACGGTCAGACCTGCCTCGGCGAGCACGCCCATGAAGCGATCCGCAACCTCCGCCGCGGGCGCGCGATACGGCGAGCCAGGGTGCGGATTCACCGGAATCAGGTTCACCTTCGCGGGCACGCCGCGCAGCAAGTCCGCGAGCCGCTCGGCGTCGGCCAGCGAATCGTTCACGCCCGCGAGCAGCGTGTACTCGAAAAACACCGGATGCCGGCGCGAGAGCCGCGGGATGCTGCGCAGCGCCTCGAACAAAACAGCCAGTGGAAACTTCTTGTTGATGGGAACCAGCACATCGCGCAATTCGTCGGTCGCGGCGTGCAGCGAGACGGCGAGATTCACGGGCACTTGCTCGAGCAAGTCTGCAATGCGCGGCACCACACCCGCCGTCGAGACCGTCACGCGCCGCGGCGCCATCGCGAAGCCCTTCGGATGGATCAGCGTCTTCACCGCCTCGACCACGTTCGCGAGGTTGAGCAGCGGCTCGCCCATGCCCATGAACACGACGTTCGTGATGCGCCGGTCAGCAGGCAGCAGCGCCGCCATGCGCACCACCTGCTCGACGATCTCGGACACCGTGAGATTGCGCTCGAGGCCGAGCGTGCCCGTGGCGCAGAACGAACATGCGAGCGGGCAACCCACCTGCGTGGAGACGCAGAGCGTGGTGCGGCCGTCCTCGGGGATCAGCACCGCCTCGAGCACGGCGCCGTCTTTTGCGACCAGCGCCGCCTTGATCGTGCCGTCGCTCGAGAACTGCGGATCGCGGATCGCCAGCGCTCGCGTCTCGTAGTCGCTCGCGAGCCGCTCGCGCAGCTCGGCCGGCAGGTCCGTCATCTGCGCGGGTTCGTCGACGCCGCGCGCGTACAGCCACTGCGCCACTTGGTCGGCGCGATACGCCGAGATGCCCTCGGCCTTGAAGCGCGCGCGCAGCGCAGCGGGCGAGAAATCGCGCAGGTTCGGGCGCGCGGGCTTCACGCTGCGCGCCGGGCGTACGTGAAGAAATGCAGCGCGCGACCCTCGGCGCGCCACATCGCCTCGTAAGCCGTAATAGGTCGGCCGGGAATCTCCGGCGCGAACGGCGCGGGCGCGAGCGTATTCTCGAGCAGCGGCTCGTCTCGCAATACCGCGTGAATGTGCTCTGCGTACTCGACGTGATCGGTCGCGACGTGCAGCAACCCGTCCGGCAGGAGGCGCTTCGCAAGTTGATGGACGAAGGGCGCCTGCACGAGCCGGCGACGGTGATGGCGCGCCTTGGGCCACGGATCGGAGAAGTTGATCCAGAACGTGCGCACGCTCGCGTCCGCAATGGCTTCCTGCAGAACGTCTTCGCCGCGCGCGCAGATCATCCGAATATTCGGGTCGCCTGCTTTCGCGACGCGGCGCGCCAGCTTGAGCACGCGCTTCCACGAGAGTTCGATACCGAGGTGCGGCGCGGCCGGGTTCTCCGTCGCGAGCTGGCGCAAGAACTCGCCGCGCCCGAAGCCAATCTCGACCACGAGCGGCGCGAGCGGCGCCGCGAGCTCGGGCGCGAACAGCGCCTCCCAACCTTTGGTGCGCACATCCTCGATCGCCACGCGCCGGTCCGGGCCGAGGATGTCGGTTTTCAGCGTGCGGGACATGGGGTGCGGGACTCTACGGACTTCGCTTGCCGCCGCCCCTAAGCCCGCGAACGCGACCGGCGGTGGTTCAAGTAATCCACCGTGAGGAACGACCCCAGCTGCGTGGGCGACGTGAAGAACGCCCGCCCGCGGTTGATCTCGGTCAGGCGCTCGACGAAGCCCACCAGCTCGGGCGAGTCGTCGAGCATGAACGTGTTGATGGTGATGTCGCGGCCGGTGATGCGGCGAACGGTCTTCAGCGTCTCGGCGACCGCGTGCGGCGAGACGCCGCCGAAGCCCATCGGCCACTCGACGTGCAGCTCCTTGCCGAGGAAGTACGCGGTCGGCTGGCCGTCCGTAATCACCAGGATCTGCGGGCTCGGGCTCGGGTGCTGCTGAATCAGGCGCTCCGCGACGAGCAGGCCGTCCTGCAAGTTCGTGAACGGGTCGCCCATGTCCCAGGTGGCGTACGGCAGCTTCTGGATCGGCAATTCCTTCGCGCGCGTCGAGAAGCCCACCACGAAGAACTTGTCGCGCGGAAAGCGCGTGCGGATCAAGTGATCGAGCGCGAGCGCTACGCGCTTGGCCGCCGGGAAACGCCCCGCCCACGACATCGACCAACTCATGTCCAGTAACAATACGGTCGTGGTCTGCGTCGAGAAGTCGCACTCGTTGACTTCGAAATCGTCGAGCGTGAGCGCGATCGCCGCGCCGGGCGGTTGGCCGGGCCGCTCCATCGCCGCGCGCTTCACGCCATTCAGCAGCGTGCGCACGACGTGCAGGTTCAGCGCGTCGCCGAACGCCCAGGGCCGCGTCTCATCGGGCCGCAGCGTGGCGACGCCGTGGGCGACGGTGTCGTGGCTGCCCGGCCTGCCCTTGCGCAGCGTGTTGTAGACGGCCGCCAGCGCCTGTGCGCCAATCCGCCGGATCGCGCGCGGCGTGAGCTCCGCGCCGTCCTTGCCGTCGCGCAGAAAGCCGGCCTCGCGCAGGTTCTGATCGAGATCGCGCAGCATCAAGATCGAGCGCGCGCCGTTCTCGGTCAACAACTTCTGCAACTGCTCCGGCGTCAGCCGCTCGAAGTTGCCGCTGCGCAAATCTTGCGCGAGCTGCTGGAGCGCCTGCATGCGCTCGCGGATTTCCTGCGCCTTCTCGTAGTCGGCGCTCTCCTTGCCGCGGAAGCGTTGCCCATTCTCGCGCGTGAACTCCTCGAGCTTGCGCAAGCGGTCCTGCTCCGCGAGCAACTCCTTGAACTCGTCGCCCGCTTCTTCGTCGAGGAACTCGTGCTCGCGAAACGCCTCGATGCGATCGGCCAGCGAGGTGCTCTCGCGGTGCAGCTTCTCGAGAAACTCGTTTAGCGCGCGCGATTCATCGCCGTGCGCTTCGCGCTGCGCGCGCTCCTCGCGCGCGAGAATGTCGGCGAGCTTCTGCGCCAATTCGTCGGTCGAGCGATCGAGGTTGTATTGCTGCAGCAGCTTTTGCGCTTCGCGGCGCAGTTCTTGGATCAACTCCTCGGTGCCCATCACGCGGAAGTCCATGCCCGCCAGCTCGAAGCCGCCGCGGCGCATGAACTCGAGCGCCTCCTCGACCGACATGCCCTCCATCATCAGGTCGGAGAGCGCGTCGAGCGCTTTCTGCACGTCGAGGCTGAACTCGGCCTGCGCCCCGTCCCAACGGCTGTAACGCCACTGGGTCATGCGCCGTAGCGCGCCCCGCTCTCGGTCGCGGACTTATTCAGGCGGTTCGAGAGGTGGAGCCCTTCAAGGATGAACTCGATCGCGGACGCCAGGTGCTCCGGCGTGTCGCCGCCCGCGAGCACCGCCGCCGCCTCGCGCAGCCCGCGGATCTCTTCGAGGCCGTCGAGGTAATCGCCCGCGGGCATGTCGGAGGCGATCTCCACCTTCCAGCCTTGGTTGAACGACTCGACCACCGAGGCGACGCCTTCGAGCGGCACCGCCGCATCGAACACGACGCGCACCGCGCGCTGGACGAGAGCGCGCACCACCTCGGTCTCCGAGCGCTCTTCGCCCGCGTACTCGAGCTCGAGCTTGCCGGCGGTCGACTGCACGATCGATTCGAGGTCCGTAACACGTGGCACCGCGTGCTGCTCGCCGAGCTTGAGCGCGCGCCGCAGCGCGTTCGCCACCAGCGTCTCGAAGTTCGCGATCGACATGCGCACCGAGACGCCCGAGGACTGATTCACGTCCGGGCTCGAGCGCGATTGCATCGTCAGCTCGCCGACGATCGCCTCCATGAACACGGGCATGTGCACCGTAATCCCTGGCGCCGCGGGCGGTTTCGCCTCTTGGCGCACCACCGCGAGCTCGAGCTCCCGCGTCGGCGGGTAATGCGTGCGTACCTGCGCGGCGTAGCGGTCCTTGAGAGGCGTGATGATGCGCCCGCGGCTCGTGTAGTCCTCGGGGTTCGCGCTCGCGACCACCAGCACGTCGAGCGGCAAACGCACCGCGTAGCCCTTCACCTGGACGTCGCGCTCCTGCATCACGTTGAACAGGCCTACCTGCACCTTCTCCGTGAGATCGGGCAACTCGTTGATGCAGAAGATCCCACGATTGGTGCGCGGCAAGAGGCCGAAGTGAATCGTCAGCTCGTCGCCTAATGAGCGGCCCTCTGCGACTTTGATCGGGTCGACGTCGCCGATCAGGTCGGCGATCGAGACGTCCGGCGTCGCGAGCTTCTCGGCGTAGCGCGCCTCGCGGTCGATCCACGCGATCGGCGTCGCATCGCCCATTTCCACGACGAGTCGCCGCGCGTACGCGGAGACGGGCGCGAACGCGTCGTCGTGAATCTCGCTGCCGGCCACGATCGGCAGCCACGGATCGAGCAGCCCCAACAAAGCCCGGATCATGCGGCTCTTCGCCTGCCCGCGTTCGCCCAAGAAGATCAGGTCGTGCCCGCACAGCAGCGCGTTCTCGACGGCGGGCACCACCGTCTCCTCGTAACCAATGATGCCCGGAAAGAGCGGCTCACCCTTGCTCAGCTTCAGGAGCAGGTTCGCGCGCAACTCCTCGCGCAGCGTGCGGCGGGTGAAGCCCGCCTTGCGCAACTCGCCAAGGGTTCGGGGCGAAGGGGCAGCTTCCGCTCGGCTCATCGTCATCTCCTCGGCGTGCGATCCGAGGGATACCACGCGAATCGGGCAAGCGCGCGGCGAGCCGCTAGCTAGCGGCGCGGCGAATCGGCCTGCCTCGTAAGCAAACGCACGCGATGCTGGATGATCTCGAGCTTGCCGTTGTCTTCGCGCTTCAGATCCGCTGGCAGCGTCTTCGCGGCAATCAGCGCCTTCGTGGTCCTCGTGCGGTCTTCACTCGCGGGGTGACTCGAGAAGAACGCCGGCGTCCGGCTGTTGTCCACGGCCGTGAGAGTCTCGAACATCGTGGCGATGCCATTCGGGTCGTAGCCCGCGCGCGGCAACAGATCCACCGCGAACGCATCGGCCTCGGTCTCCGCCTCGCGCGTAAAGGTGTTGAGGAGCCCTAGCGCGCCGTAGCTCGTGAGCAAATCCACGGCGCCCGGGTTGACGCCGCCGATCACGCTGCCGATCACCGCAGCTTTTCGGAGCAAGCCCGCTTCTTGCGCGCGGCGATAGTTGTCGGCCATGTGACGGTGCACGACGTGGCCGATCTCGTGGCCTATTACGCCCGCGAGCTCGCTCACGTTGCGCACGCGCAGAATCATGCCGGTGTTCAAGAAGATGTTGCCGCCGAAGACGGCTTGGGCGTTGAGAGTATCGTCCTGGAGGACGGTGAACGTGTACTCGTACGGCTGCGGACCGGCGCCGTGCACGAGTGTCTGTCCAATCTCGTCGATGTACGACTCCACGACGTCGTCGAACAGCACCAACGCATTCTGGCGCACTTCGGCAACCGCGCGGCGCCCGAGGTCCTCTTCATCCTCGATGGTTGGCGTTCCGCACGCCGAAATTGCGAGCAAATAAGCTGCGCAAACCAGCCGGCGCACAACGTCACTCCTGATTGCTTCCACTGGCTTCTCCCCGCGAGCGAAGGCTCTCCGTGACGTGGCGCAGAATCGAGAGGACTGACTCGTCGAACGAACGATTGTCGACGATCGGCAGATCCAGCGCCTCCGCCAACTCGAGAATATGATCTTGGATCCTGAGGATCCCATCGAGGTTCTCGAGGTAGCGGTGCGGGGGCCTTTGCTTGGCCTCGTTCGCGCGCGCAGTGAAGCGGCTGCGAAACGCCTCACGATCGAGCGTCGATACCGTGAGGAAAATGACGTGCGCATCCTGTGCGTGACGGCCGGGATCCACGAGCCCGGGCAGAATCGAAACGCCCTCGAGGATCATGCTGGTGTTCTCTTCGACGGCGCGATCGATCATCGCCCGCACCCCCACCGTGACCGCCGTCGCCTGCGCGCGGAAACCCTTGATCACCGGGTCCTCGGACTCGAGTAGCTCGGGAAGTGTTAGGTGGGCGTCGTATGACGAAGCGTGGATCTCGGGCATCAGCTCCCTCGAAAGCATGATGCGCATGACCTGGCGAATCGCGTCGGTCGAGTAGACGCGCGTGATGCCGAGCCGCGTCGCGACCGCGTGCGCCAGCGCGCTCTTGCCCACTCCCGCGGCGCCGGCGAGCAGCAGGATCAGCGGCTTGCCGGCTTCCTGGAACTCGCGCCACGCGCGATAGCGCTCCCCGACGCGCGCGCCGAGCTTGGCGCCGAGCGTCTCGTATGCGATGCGGCGCAGTTCGTCGCGCGAGATCTCGCGCACGCGCCTGGCCACCAACGAAGTTTCGATGTCGCGCGCGACGGCGAACGCGTCGTCTGGGTCGATCGCGGCCGCGAGCAGCGACTGCGTGAGAAAGCCCTTGGAAAATGGCGTGGTCGCTCCCTCGGCGCGGCGGTCGTCGCGCACCACGATCGCGGGCGAGCCGCCCGCGGCCTCGGGCCGCGCCTCGATCGAACTTCCGAGCAGCTCGCCGACCATCTGCGCCAGTTCGTCGCGGCGCACCGTCTCGCGACCGCGAATTTTGTCGCGCACCGCAGTCGCAGCGCGAAATGCCTCATCGAATCCCGCGCCTCGCGACAGCAGCGAGTGGACCATGATCCCGCGCATGAACGGGCGGCGGCCCGCGCCGTCCTCGACGAGCGGCATGCCGGACGCGCGCGCGGGAGAACTCATTTCGCCGAGCCTAACGGAGCCCCACCCTCGCAGCGAGCAGCGCTCGCGGGTACCGCGAACACGCGAGCCCGTCGCAACTTCACCGCTAGGTGCTTGCTCTACCACCGTAAAATGATTGACGCGAGATGCCTCAGGCGTACCCTGCGAGACGGGATGACGGGGTGCCGGTTGCTGACCCTGGACTCGTGTCACGCCCGGCGCGCAAAGCTCGCCGGTGCGTGCGCCAAGCCGAATCGAAGTTCCGAGTGATTAGACCGCGAGAGCGTGCCTCGCCTTCCGCTACAGCCCGCGCCGAACTGACGCGCGGCGGAGGTCGCCGGTATGCGCACGATTGCGGTGGTCAACCAGAAAGGCGGCTGCGGAAAAACTACGACCGTCGCGAACCTCGCGGGCGCACTCGCGGAACAAGGCGCGCGGGTGCTCGTGGTCGACATGGATCCGCAAGCGCACGCAACGCTCGCGCTCGGACTCGACGCGGACACGCTCGACGAGAATCTTTACGAGATTCTGATCGAACCCGTCGGCTCGCCGGGCGCCGCGCGACTCGCGGAGATCGTGAAGGCGCACTCGGATCGCTTGCACATTGCGCCGTCGGGCATCGTGCTGTCCGCGCTCGAGCAGAAGCTCACCGCGGACCGCGCCGAAGGGCGCACCGAGCGCCTCGCGGGCGCTTTGGCTGCGGTCGCCAGCGACTACGACTACGCCCTAATCGATTGCCCGCCGAGCGTCGGCGTGCTCACTTTCAACGCACTCCGCGCGGCGAGCGAAGTGATCGTTCCGCTCGAGACGAGCGAGTTCGCGGTGCACGGCGTGCAGAAGCTGCTCGAAACGATCGCGCTGCTCGCGGATCGCATCGGTCACGCGCTCGACGTGCGCATCCTGCCGACGCTCTACGACGGCCGCACGCGCTACGCGCGCGAAATGCTCGGCGAAATTCGCGCACTTTTTCCCGAGCTGTGCTTTGACACCGTGATTCGCGCGAACGTGAAGCTGCGCGAAGCCGCGCGAGCCGGCGTGCCCATCCAGACCTACGCGCCGCGCGCGGCGGGCGCGCAGGATTACGCCGCGCTCGCGCTCGAGGTGGTGCTCGGGCGGCCCTTGCAGCGCGCGCAACCCGAGGCGAACGCAGCGCCGCGCGAGGTCACGATCTCGTTCCGCGACGCGCGCGCGCAGGACGTCCGCGTCGCGGGCGATTTCAACGGCTGGGTGCCGGATAAAGACGTTCGCTCCGAGCTGCACGTCAGCGGGCGCGAGCGCGTCTGGACGAAGGTGATCGCGCTCCAGCCCGGCACGTACCGCTACCGATATCTGGTCGACGGCGAGTGGCGTGAGGACCCGGCGAACCCCGACCAGAGCCCGGCGCCACTCGGCGGCCGGCACTCCGTCCTCGTCGTTCACTAGCCGGTGGCGCGCGGCCTCGCAGAGGTCTTCGACGCGTTCATCGACGGCGCACCCCCGAAACCTGGCGCGAACCACCGACTGCTTCGCGTGCCGCTCGCGCCAGGTAACCGGCTAGCGGCTGCTGTGATCGAGTCGATCGCGGCCGAACTGCGACGGCTGCGGATTCCTGCCTCGGTCTCCGCGCTCGATCCCGGCGCGCGCGCTCTCTGTCGGAGCGCGTCCACGGCAGATTCGCGAACCCCGGGGCTCACGTTCGAGATCGCGACATTGCTCGGAACTCCCCGCGCGCAAAGCGTCTTGCTGATGTGCTCCGACCTGGCGGCAGTCGCGGAATACGGTCTCGCGTTCGATTCAGGGGGGCCCGCGCGCGAACTGCTGCTCGTCGATCTCGCTGCCGACGCGTCTGAGTCCGCGGCGATCCAGTGCTTCGCCGGCCGTCTTGGCGCACGCTGGATCGGGAGCGTCCCGGCGTCGGCCGCACTTCGAACCTCGCTTTCGGCCGCCCTGCCGAACAGCGCCTCCCTCGGCGTGGCCCGGGCGCTCGAGAACTGGCTGCGCGCTGCCCAGCTTTAGACCGCCTCATCTCGGCTTAGGCCGCCTCATCTCGGCCTCGGAATCGCCGCATTCCCGCCCCCTGGGGCTTTCTCCCCTGCCTAAAAACGCTTCCCAGTGACTTTTTTTGTCACCTCGCGCCCCGAGGCGGCCACAACTAGCTCGGGGTGGAGGCCGCACTGCACTTTGGGGGAATTGGGAAGGGGAAGCAGGAAATGCCGGAGCCGAAGACGGGTGCGCAGAGCGCGCCGAGCGACGAACAGTTAGTGACGCGCGTGCGGGAGGGCGACCGCGAAGCGTTCGAGGCGCTTTACCGCAGGTTCTTTCCGCGCATCTATCGCTTCACGCAGAAGCGCATGGGCAACCGCTCGGACGTCGAAGAGACGGTGCAAGAAATCTTCATCGCCACGTTCTCGTCATTAGGCGCGTTCCGTGGCGAAGCCCCGTTCGGCGCTTGGGTGTATGGCCTCGCGCGGCGCACGATCGCGAATCGCTACAAGCGTAAGCGCGCCGAAACCGTGCCGTGGAACGACGCGGATGTCGCGATGGCCGATGCCGCGAGCAACACACAGTTCAACGAGGACGGGCACGACCCGCACGCCGCCTACGAGCGCAGCGAGCGGCTCACGCAGCTCGAGACCGCCGCGCAGCGGTTATCGCCGTCGCAGTGGGAGTACTTCCGCTTACACCACTTAGAAGACGTGCCGATCGACGACATCGCGCGCCGCGCGCAGTGCAGCCGCGACGCCGTGAAGTCTCACTTATATCGCGCGCGAAAGATGTTATTGGCGCGCTGAGCGCACTCGAGAGCGAAGCAGCGGCGCCGCAGGCGGGATAATCTGCCGCGCGTGACCGACCTCTCGATCGCCGCGACACCGGGGGAGCCGCTCTCCCCGTGGTTCTCCGCACACCGCACGCTGGCGGGCGTGCGCGTCCAGCGCTTTGAGTGCGCGAGCCGTGGTGACCGCGTGAGCGGGATGCTGTGGCGCCCAGGCGCGGACGGGAAGGCGCCCCTGGTACTCGCAGTTCACGCACTCTCACGCGGCGCGAGCGATCCGCAGGTCGCTGCGGCGGCGCGCGCCTGGGCCAGCGCAGGCTGGGCGACGGCGGCCATCGACCTGCCGCTGCATGGCGAGCGCCACAACGCGAAGCTCTCCCGCCGCGCGGTCGCCGCGGCCGAGACCCCCGCTGCGAGCGCAGCGGATCGCGAGCTCTGGCGCGGCCTCCTCGCGCAGGCCGTTCGCGATCTCGCCCGCGCGCTCGACGCACTGATTGCGAGCGGCGGGATCGACCCCGCGCGCATCGCGAGCGTCGCGTTCGGCGACTCGGCGCCAATTGCGCGCGCCCACGCGAGCCTCGACGCGCGTATTCGAGCCGCAGCCGCGCTCGGCGTCGAGCGCGCCGCCGAGATCGAGAGCGCCCCCGCAAAACCGCTGTCGTGGCTAGCGCGGCCGGACGATCTACTCGACTTTCTCGCTGCGGAGCTGCACAGCTGACCGCATCCGATTGTGCCGCTCGCCGTGATTGCTAAGGCATCGCCAACTCCGCTCCATCGAGGCCCCTTCCCATGAAACTCCGCATGCTCTCGGCCTCGCTTCTTTGCGCGCTCGCGCTCGCAGCCTGCAATGGCGGCTCGGCGACTGGCATTGCCGATGAAACCGCCGGCACCCCGGTCGCAAAGATCGGCGACGCGACGATTACTCAGGGCGAACTCGATGCGTGGATCAAAGACGAACTCTGGCGGAACCAAACGGACGACGGCAATGCGACAAAGCTTTTCGCCCTGCGGGAGCGCGGCCTCGATCGGATGATCGACCAGCGCCTACTCGACGCGGAAGCGAAGAAGCGCGGCATCGACGCCGACCAGCTGCTCGACGACGAAGCGGCGAAGCGCGTGAAGGTGAGCGACGCGGAAGTGAAGGCGTTCTTCGATTCGCACGCAGCCCAGTGGGGCGATCGCACGCTCGAGACAGAGCGCGCAGGGATTCAGCAATACCTCGAGCGCGAGCAGGGCAAAGGGGCGGCGGAATCGTTCGTCGCGGAACTGCGCGCTACGGCGAAGGTGGAGACGCTGCTCGAGCAACCGCGCGTCGCGATCGCAGGCACGGGCCCCGCGCGCGGCCCGGCGAATGCGCCGGTCACGGTGATCGAGTTCAGCGACTACCAGTGCCCGTTCTGCAAGCGCGCAGAACCCGTGGTCGAACAGATGCTGAAGGAATACGCGGGCAAGGTGCGGCTCGAGTACCGCCACTTCCCGCTCGAGAGCATTCACCCGAATGCGCGCGGCGCTGCGGAAGCGGCCGTCTGCGCCGACGAGCAAGGGCACTTCTGGGATTACCACGCGCAGATCTTCAAAGGCGCGGGCGACCTCGCTGCGCCGGAACTTCTCAAGCACGCCGCGAACTCGGGCCTCGACGTGAACATGTTTCAGGCATGCCTCGCCGACGGCCGAGCCCGCGAACGCGTGAGCGCCGACCTCGAGGCCGGGCAAGCCGCCGGCGTTTCCGGCACCCCTGCATTTTTCGTGAACGGGATTCCCTTCTCGGGCGCGATCCCGATCGAAGAATTTCGCAAGACGATCGACGCTGAACTCGCGAAAGCGAACACACAAAGCTGATGCAAGCGGCGCTTCGCCAAGCGAAGTCAACGCGCTAGCCAGCGGACGCGCAGCCGCCGCCTAGGCCCGACCGCCGATGCGCGCGAGCAGCTTGTCGCGCTCTTTCGCCATGCGCGCTGGCGTCTTCGCCTCGAGGTTCAGGCGCAGCAGCGGCTCGGTGTTCGAGGGCCGTAGGTTGAACCACCAGTCGTCGTAGCGGACGAGCAGCCCGTCGAGCCGCGACAGCTCGCGCGCGGCGGGGTGCTCCGCGGCGACCGCTTCGATGATCGCCTGCGGATCGTCGACGTGGCGGTTGATCTCGCCGCTCGCGGAATAGCGGCGCAGTGGCGCGATCAGTTCGGAGAGCGGCCGCTTTGCGCGGCTGAGTGCATCGACCAGCGCGACGAACGCCGCGATGCCGTCATCGGCCACCAGCCGCTCCGAGAAGCGGAAGTAGAAGTGCCCTGAGAGTTCGCCCGCGAACACGGCGCCGCTCTCGCGCATCTGCGCCTTCACGAACGAGTGCCCGACCCGGCACATCAGCGGCACGCCGCCTGCAGCGAGCACCTCTTCCGCGGTCGCCCAGCTCGAGCGCAGGTCGTAGAGCACCGTGCCGCCGGGCGCGCGCGCGAGCTGCCCGCGCGCGAGCAGGCCGGTCATTAGGTCCGACGGCACCGGCTCGCCGCGCTCGTCGACGAACACCGCGCGGTCCGCATCGCCGTCGAAAGCGACGCCGAAATCCGCGCCGACGCCCTTCACCGCGGCGCAGACGTCGCGCAGGTTTTCCAGCTTGAGCGGATCCGCGGGATGATTCGGAAAGCGGCAATCCGGTTCGAAGTACAGCTTCTCGACTCGCAGTGGCAGGCGCGCGAGGAGTGGCTCGAGCCCGACCGCCGCCATGCCATTCGCGCAGTCGATGGCGACGTGCAGCGGCGAGATCGGCGAACTCGCGACGCTGAGCGCTTGCCGCACGTAGCCGTCCACGATGTCGACGCTCTCGCGCCCGCCGCGTTCGCCGCGCACGGCGGCGGTTGCGGCGCCAGCCATCCGCTCGATCTCGCGCAGGCCACTGGCCTCGCCGATCGGCCGGGCGTTTTGCCCGCAGATTTTCATGCCGTTGTACTGCGCCGCGTTGTGCGACGCGGTCAGCATGATCCCGCCATCCGCGTTCAGCGCGTCGACCGCGAAATACAGCATCGGAGTCGCCGCGAGCCCGATGTCCAGCACCGCGCAGCCGGCCTCGCGCACGCCGCGTACGAGCGCCTCGCCGAGTTCGGGCGAATGCGTGCGGGCGTCGCGTCCGATCACCAGGCGGCGCGCTTTCAGGAAGCGCGCGGTCGCGTGGCCGATGCGATAGGCCGCCTCCGCATCGAGCTCGCTCGGCACCAAACCGCGGATGTCATACGCCTTGAAGATCGACACGCGCGGCACTCTACCGGCGAGTTCGCGCGCCGCTGCGCTGCTTGACCAAGGAGAGCGCTGCGGGCACTCTCCCCAACATGTTGGGAATCGCAGGGATCGGCATCGGGGAACTCATGGTGATCTTGGTGATCGTCGTCGTGCTGTTCGGCGCGCGACGCCTTCCCGAGATCGGCTCGGGCCTCGGCAACGCCATCAAGAACTTCCGCTCGGGGCTCTCCGGCAAGGACGAGATCGACGTCACTCCGAAGAAGGACGAGCTGTCGGACGGGAAGAAGTAGCGCCCGAGTTCTCAGGTTCCGCCGCAGCGACGGCGGGATTCGCCGTCGGCACGACCGCCTCACGCGTGATTGCGATGCGCTCGGCGCCGGGCGGTAACGCGCCGAACACCGCTTCGAAAGCGCCGCCCGCGGTCAACTCGAGTGCGTGCGCGGTGTGATCTGCTTGAAGCCGCGCGAGCGAGAACTCGCGCAGCTTGCGAATCGCGAGCGGCGGCCCCGCGATGGCGGTCGCGCCGGCGACAGGCTTCCCCCTCGCGTCGACCCAACTGGCGCGGAGCCGCTCGGGCTTGCGCGAGATCGCACTCGCCGGGAGCTCGCCGCGCACAATCGTCAGATTTCCGGCGACCGCGCTTTCTAGCGAGTGAATCGAGAGCTCCACGGACGCACCACCGATTTCGACCGCGCTCGGCGCAGCGAGCGCCGCGCTCGGCAGCGGAAGCGGAGCGACCGCGAGCGCCAGACCGATCGCGCACAGCACGGATGCCGCGATCCAGCCGACCCCCTCCACCGCTTGGCCGAGCGCGCTTTGGAAAGAGTCGCGCCAGTCGGGCGTTTGAGCTTCGCGCTCTCGCGGACGCGCGGCAGCCGCCGTGAGTGCTGCGTCGATGCTCGCTTCGGGTGCTGCTTTGGGCCGCGCCGGAATTGCTTGCGGCTCAGCTACCCGCGCTGGGCTGGCCTTAAAGCTCGCCTCCGCTGCAACGCGCCGCGCCCCGCCACCAAGCAAATCCCACTCTGCCGGTGAACCAAGGGAATCGAGA
>JANNDT010000324.1:0-34448 GCA_031387905.1 Deltaproteobacteria bacterium | reverse complement strand
CCGTAATCACTCGCGAGGCGAGCGCCCCGCGCGCGAAGCCGAGCACTTCGGCGCCGACCGCGAGCCCGGTCACGCCCTCGCCGAGTGCGGTGACGACGCCAGCCACTTCGCAGCCAAGGCCGCGCAGCGCGCCTTCGCGCTCGAGTCCGAACGTGCGCAGCACGTCCAGGAATGTGAGACCCGCGGCTCTAACCTCGATCGCGATTTCAGCGTGGCCTGGCGCGGGCGCGTCGATCTCGCGCAGCACGGCGCCCGCGAGCCGCGTCGGCTCCGCAGCTTCGGCCGCGAACTCACGTTTGCGAGCGGGCTCGCGGCGCGCGCCCGCTGCGGCGAGCGCGAGCGGCACGAGGCGCGGCGCGTGCCAGGCGCCATCGCGCAGCACGCGCTGCGGTTCGGCCTCGGCGCTCGCTTCCGCAAGTGAGCGCCACGCGATCTCGTAGAGCCACGGCCCGGCGTCGGCCTTAACAGCTCTCGCGCGGCGCGCGAAGCGGAGGCCGCGCAGCGCGACGACCGGCTCGCCGCGCTCTGCGTAGAGCACGACTTCGCCTGAGAGATCGGTGGTCGATGGGTCCGCAGGGTTCAGGCGCGCGTGGGCGAACGATTCACCCTGCGGCGTGCCGCCGCCAAGTGAAAGCGACGAGACGCGCGCGAGTTCGAAGCGCGAGGCCGCGTCACCGCGCGTTCGCTCAGCGAGACGCGCAAGCAGCTGGATGCAGGCGTCGAGCAGCGGCGCGGGCGTCACTTCGCCACGCGCGAGCGGCGCGCCGTGAGTGAGCCGCGCGAACGCTTCGCTCGCGCCAAAACTTGCTTCGCGGAGCGCGCGGCGCTCTTTCGGCACCGCGAGCCCACTCGAGTCGAGCGCTGCGTAGAACGCGTCGCGGGTTTCGGGCGCGGTGCAGCGCGCGCGCAGCGCATCGAGATCGAGAGCACGCGCCGCGGCGCTCTTCGCACGCGGCGCGCGAGAGATGCGGCACGCGGCATTCACCTCGAACGAGCCACGCGCGCCGGCGGCGCGGCTCGCGAAGCGCAATCGCGCGTCGTTCGCGCCGAGCTCCACCGCCAGCTGAAGCGTGCGCGCGCCATCCTTCGGAAGTGTTATTGGCGCCGTGAACTCGCAACTCTCGAGCGCCGTCGCTTCGCCGGGCCAGAAGCGCGCGCCGAGGCCGAGCGCCGTGCCGATCAACTCCGCTGGCGGAACCACCGCCGCGCCGTCGCGCCGCACCTCGCCGCCGAGCGCGTCGCGAAACAAATCGATCTGCCAGAAGCGCTCGCCGCTGCCGGCGGCTTCGAGTTCGGTCGCGTTGCCGCCGAGCATGCCCACGAACGGATGCGCGCTGCGCTTGCCTTCGACTCCGCGCTTCGCGCCGAACCAGTATTCCTCGCGCTGATACGGATACATCGGCGTGCGTACGACGCGGCCTTGTGGGTGCAACACAGTGAAATCGACGTTGCAACCGGCAACGAAAAGCCCGCCGAGCGCTGCGAGCATCTCGGCCTGATCGTCCTCATCGCGCCGGAGCGAGGTCACCACCGTCACGCGCTGCTTTGCGGCGCGGCCGATCTCTTCGAGCGCGAGCTTCAGCACCGGGTTCGGGCCGATCTCGAGGAACGTGGTGTGGCCGGCGGCGACGAGCGCGGCCGCCGCTTCGGCGAAGCGCACCGGCTGGCGCAGGTTCTCGCCCCAATAAGTCGCGTCGAGCGCGGCGCCATCCAGCAAGCCGGTGGTCACGGTCGACTGAAACGGCACGCTGCCTGCGCGCGGCATGACACTCGCGACACGGCGTGCGAGTTCGGGCGCGAGCGCGTCCATGTGCGAGCCGTGCGAGGCGAACTCGACGCGCAGTTTGCGCGCGAAGACATCGCGCGCGCTGAAGCCCGCAACGAGCGCCTCGATCGCGTCGATATCGCCCGAGAGCACCGTCAGCGTCGGGCTGTTCGCGCCCGCGACCGCCGCGCGATTGCCGACGCGCGCGAGATCCTCGGCGATTGCGCTCGCAGGCAGCGCGACCAGCGCCATCGCGCCAGGCGGCGCGAGTTCGCGAACCACGGCGCCGCGCGCGCAGGCGACGAGCGCTGCGTCCGCGAGCGAGAGACAGCCCGCGATGTGAGCGGCCGCAATCTCGCCGCTCGAGTGGCCGACCACGGCGCTCGCGCGCACGCCCCAGCTCTCCCACTGACGCGCGAGCGCGATCGCGATGCCGGTGAGCGCGGGCTGAAGCACATCGATGCGATCGAGATCTTCGCCAGAGGCGGCGCGCTCGAGCAGGCCGCGCAGCGACCAGTCCACGTGCGCGCGCTGCTCGCGATCCCATGCGTCGATCGCGGCGGCGAATACCGGCTCGCTCGCGAGCAGCTTGCGGCCCATGCCGGCCCAGTGCGTGCCGTGACCCGAGAACGCGAACACCACGCCGGGCGGCTTTCCGCTCGCGAGGCCGGAAGCAGTTGTTGGGGAGGGCGCGCCTGAGAGGAAGCCCGCGAGCTCGCTCGCGAGCTCCGCGCGGCTGCTCGCCACGAGCGCTAGGCGATGCCCGCGCTGCGTGCGGCGGCGCGCGAGCGTGTAGGCGAGATCGCGCAGCCCGGGGCCGCTCTCGCTCGCGGCTTGCTCGCGAAGCGCATCGGCCAGCTCGACGAGCGCGCGGTCGGTGTGCGCGGTGAGCGTCACGAGCCGCGGGTGCGGGCTCTCGGGCGCGAGCTCCGGCAACGGCGGCGCCTCTTCGATCACGACGTGCGCATTCGTGCCGCTGATGCCGAACGAGTTGACGCCCGCGAGCGCGCGCTCCGGGTACGGCCACGGCGCGAGCGTCGATTGCACACGAATCGGAACTTCGTCCCACGGAATCGCCTTGCTCGGATTCGAGAAGTGCAGCTGCGGCGGCAGCTCGCGGTGCTGCACCGAAAGCGTGGCTTTGATTAGGCCCGCAACGCCCGAGGCCGGCTCGGCGTGGCCAATGTTGCCCTTCACGGAGGAAATCAAGAGCGGGCGATCGGCGGCGCGGCCAGGCCCCATCACGTCGGCCAGCGCGCGAATTTCCACCGGATCACCAATTACGGTGCCGGTGCCGTGCGTCTCGACGAAGTGCACATCGCACGGCGCGATGCCGGCGCGGTCGTAGGCGTCGCGCATGGCTTGGCCCTGGCCGAAGCGGCCCGGCGCCATCATGTGCCCGCCGTCGCGGCCGTCGGCGCTGAAGCCTGTGCCGCGGATCACCGCGTGAATCGGGTCGCCGTTCGCGAGCGCCGCTGCGAGCGGGCGCAGCACCACGGCGCCCGCGCCTTCCGCGCGCACGAAACCGTTGGCGCTCTCGTCGAACGCTTTGATCTTGCCGTCCGGCGCCATCATGCCGACGCGCGAGAGCGCAATCATGCCCTCGGGTGTCAGGAACACGTTCACGCCGCCAGCGATCGCGGTGTGGGTCTCGCCGGACCAGAGGCTCTGACACGCCAGGTGGACGGCGAGCAGCGAGGTCGAGCAGGCGGTGTCGAGCGAGAAGCTCGGGCCGCGCGTGCCGAGCCAGAACGAGATGCGCCCTGATAACACCGAGCCCGCGATGCCGGCCGCGCCCCAGACGTCCATGTTGCGGCGGAAGCGGTCCTCGCCGAGCACGGCGATCTGCTCGCGCGAATAGTCCTCGGCCATGCGGCCGAAGATCACCGCGACGCGCTCGCCCATTAATGAGTCGTGCGGAATACCCGCGTCGTCGAGCGCGTCGCCGACGACTTCGAGCGCGAAGCGTTGGTGCGGCTCCATCGCGACGGCGTCGCGCGGCGAGAGCCCGAAAATGAACGGATCGAACAACTCCGGGTGATCGAGAAAGCCGCCCAGCTTCGAGGAGATCTTGCCCGGCGTGCCGGGCCGCGGGTCGTAGAGCTCGTCGATGTTGAAGCCGAGTTCCACGCGATGCGCCGGCACTTCGCGAATCCCGTGGCGGCCCTCGCGCAACATGCGCCAGAACTCGTCCGGGCCACGCGCGCCCGGGAAGCGAAGACCGAGGCCGATGATTGCGATCGGCTCGGGTGCGGCGCGAATCAAACGCGCTCCCAGATCAAGTAAGCGGTGGGCGCCTGAGAAGCGATCGCGAGCGGCGGCGTTTCGAGAATCAGCCGGTCGCCGTCGATCTTGAAGATTCGCTCTTGGTCGAGGCCACACCACTGCGGCAGCGAGGCGACTTCCACGTGATGTGTCACGCGGTCGCCCTTCACCTCGAAGCGCCCGCAGTAGGCGTTGAACTGGTCGAAGTTCACCGTCTTCGAGGTGTCGGCGAGGTCGGCCGACTGGGGCTTCGCGCGCTCAGCGCCCATGAAGGCGGCGGACATGAAGCCCTGCGCGTTGTAGAAGACGTAGCCGCGCGCGTCGCGGCCGAACGGGTAGCTGAAACCGCCGTTCGGCAGGCGCAGTTCGAATGAGATCAGCTTCCAGGATCCGAGCAGCGCATGCCGGGTCGCGTCATCGCTCATCGTTCGTCACCCCCCGCGAATGGGGGGATGATCGGCGCGGGCGCGACGCGTGTCGCTCGAAACTGGCTGACCCAATCGGGCGATAGTTCTAGACTCTGCGAGCCTTTGGGTCTGAGTGCGTTCGCCCTCACGCGGGGCTGATTCGGAACGAACGTTAGAGTGTGCCGACCGCGGGGGGCGTGATGACGAAAGCGATCGAGGCTGGCGAGAATACCCAGGGTGCGCGCCGCGCCGGGAAGGCCGCGACCCAGGAGGCGATCCTCGCCGCCGCGACGGGGCTGTTCATGGAGCGCGGCTACGAAGGCACGACCGTCGCCGACGTGGCGGAGCGCGCAGCCGTCAGCCGCGCCACGGTATTCTGGCACTTCAGCGACAAGGGCGGCCTGTTCCGCGAGGCGTTCGTGCGGCTGTTCACGCCGTTCCGCGATTCGCTGAAGCGCGACTTCCACGACCTACCCGCCCCGAAGCGCCTCCACGAACAACTCGGCACCGCGGAACTCTTCGCGCGCGAGCATGGGCACGAGCTTGCGGCGTTCATCCGCTGGGGCTTCGAATCGCCCGATCACCGTGAAGGCGTGATCACCGCACTGCTCGACCTGAACATGCGCTTCCAGGGTGCGCTGATCGAGACGATCGCCGAGATCGTCGGGCCCGAGCGCGACGCGAAGGCGCTCGGCGGCGCGCTTGGGCTCGCGGTCGACGCGAACTTCTTCCTCTCGATCTTCGACAAGAGCGACCGCGGTTTCGAGCAGCGCTCCTCCGCAGCGCGCGCGCTCGCGACGCTGATCATCGACGATGCGGAGTCGATGCGAGCCGCGCGGGGCGAGGCTCAGCGCCCGTCCTGATCGAGCCGCCACCAGTGCAACGCGGCGATCACGAGCGCGTGATCGATCTCGCCCGCGCGCAGCCGCGCAGGCAACTCGGCGGCGCGCACCAACTCGACAAGCGTCTCTTCCAGCGGGCCATTCTGCACCTCGCGAACGCGCTCACAGTGCTCGGCCAAATAGGTGTGCACGCGATTCCCGAACAGCGCGGGGTTCGGGTTGACGTGGCCGAGCGGCCGGATGCTCCGCGGTGCGAAGCCCGTCTCTTCGAGCAGCTCGCGGGCCGCGGCAACCTCGGGCGATTCGCCTGGGTCGACGAGGCCGCCGGGAATCTCGAGCGTCAGCTTGCTCGCGCCGTGCCTCCACTGGCGAACCATCACGAGTTCGTCGTCCGGGGTGATCGCAACCACGTTCACCCAGGGGTCCGACTCGATCGTATAAAAGGGGTGGGCGTTCGCGGTGTGCGGAGAGCGGACCGTGGCGCGCTGTACGCGAAAGACGCGGCAATCCTGAAGCGGCTCTCGGCCGAGCACTTCCCAAGCAGGCGGAGAAGCGACCGGGCGCGGGCTCTTTGGGCGCTCGCTCACTCGCCGGGCCCGAGCGTGATCTCGATCCCGGTGTCGCCGGGAGAAACCGGCGCGGCGGCGCGGCCTCCGATCCCACCGGCATCGCGCGTCATGGCGTTGCCGTCGAGGTCGACGCGCGCGGTCAGCTGAAACGGCCCTTGCCACGGCATCGCGGCGATCATGCGGTTCTCGGGGCCGAGCTGAAACTCGAGCGGGAAGCGCGGCGCGGGGATGCGCAGCACCGCGGTGGGCGGCCCGGCTTCGCCGGTGCGCGCGATCACGAAGAGCGTGGCGCCACTCGGGACTTCGGCGCCGCTCGCGAGCGCGATCGTGCCGCTGAGCGGCGGGCCGGCGTTCTCGGGCGCGGTCATGCCCTCTACCGCGGGCGCTCCTCGCGGCTCTTCGCCCGGCGCGGGCGGCATCTGGGTCGGCGCCTGCGAAGCCGCGCGCTCGGCGCCCTCGGGAAAGATCTTCGAGAGATCCGGCTGCTCGACTTTCTCGTTCGGGTCGTACGGCTCGACCTTGCGGTTGCACGAGGCGAGCGCGAGCGACGAAGCAACAAGCATGAACGCGATGCGTGAGGCGAGCATTGGGCGCGCACCTTAGCTGCGATCGCGAGAGCCGCCGTGGTAGCTTGCGACCGAGCCTAGGGGTGGATCGCGGGAAGCGATCCTGAGAGAAAACCCTCGGAACCTGATCTCGTTCATGCGAGCGGAGGGAAGGCTCACCGGCGCTGCGAAGCGCTGGCGGCAGCCCTCCTCTCGTCAACCACGAAGGAGTGCGCATGCCCACTTATCAGTTGCCCGCATTGGGGAACAACCCATCCACGAACGCGCAGGGCACGACGCCCGGCAGCTTTGCGAACGCGCCGCAGCTCGGCGGCGCACTCAGCTTCAGTTCGCCCGACACACCGGGGATGCCCGCGCCGTCGGAGAAGACCGCGTGGAACTTCCTGCCGCGCGGCTGGCAGCGCGACGCGGCGACGGGCTTCGCAACCGCGCCCGCGGGCTTCGAGCCCTCGACGCAGCTCGAGTTCGCGCGGCTCGGCGCCGTTACGAAGGAGATGCGGCGCGTCGCTGAGCGCGAGCCGCACCTAACAGCCGAGCAGGTGCGCGACGAAGTCGCCGCCGGACGTATGGTGATCCCGGCGAACAGAGTGCACCTCGGCTTCACGCTCGATCCGATGGCGATCGGGCGCGCGAGCAGGACGAAGGTGAACGCCAACATGGGCGCGTCGCCGATCTCGAGCTCGACGGACATGGAGGTCGAGAAGCTGCGCTGGGCCGAGCGCTGGGCCGCCGACACCGTAATGGATCTCTCCACCGGCGGAGATCTCGACGCGACGCGCGCCGCGATCATAAGGCACGCGACGGTGCCGATCGGCACCGTGCCGATCTACTCGATGATCATCGGCCGCAAAATCGAAGATCTCGACGAGCGCATGATCCTCGACGGCGTCGAGCATCAGGCGAAGCAAGGCGTCGACTACATGACGATCCACGCCGGCGTGCTGCAGGAGCACCTGACGTTCGTGCAGAGGCGCCTGATCGGCATCGTGTCGCGCGGCGGCTCGCTGCTCGCGAAGTGGATGATCACCCACGGCAAGCAGAACCCGATGTACACGCTGTGGGACGACATCTGCGAGATCCTGCGGCGCTACGACGTGACGTTCTCGATCGGCGACGGGCTGCGGCCGGGCGGGCTCGCGGATGCGACGGATACCGCGCAGCTCGCAGAGCTCGAGACGCTCGGCGAACTCACCGAGCGCGCTTGGCGGCAAGGCGTGCAGGTGATGGTCGAAGGCCCGGGCCACGTCCCGTTCGATCAGATCGAGTACAACATGAAGCTGCAGCGCCGGCTCTGTCACGGCGCGCCGTTCTACGTGCTCGGTCCGCTTGTTACAGACATGTTCCCTGGCTACGACCACATCACCAGCGCGATCGGGGCGACGGCGGCCGCTTATCACGGCGCCGCGATGCTTTGTTACGTGACGCCCAAAGAACACCTCGGACTTCCCAAGAAGGACGACGTGAAGCAGGGCTGCGTCGCATACAAGATCGCGGCGCACGCGGCCGACGTGGCGCTCGGAATTCCGGGCGCGCGCGACCGCGACGACGAACTCACCAAGGCGCGCGCGGCGCTCAACTGGGAGCGCCACTTCGAGCTCTCGTTCGATCCCGATCTGGCGCGCGCTTATCACGACGAAGATCTCGACGTCGACACGGACTTCTGCGCGATGTGCGGCCACGACTGGTGCTCGGTGCGCATCAGCAAGGAGATCACCCAGTTCGTGAGCGGCAAGGACGAGCAGTACGCGTGGAGAGCCCCGAAGATCTCGGCGGCCCTAACAGACGAGCAGAAGGCGGTGCTCGAAAAGCGCGGCGTGCTGACGGCGGCGGAGATCCACCGGCTGGCGAGCAAGGCGCGCGCAAAAGTGGGCGCCGAAACCGGGAGCAAGGCCGACTGCCACAGCGATGTCGCGACGCCGGAAGAGGCGAAGCAACTGCACGCGGAGTGAAGTGAAAGCCCCGAGGCGAGTGATCGCCTCGGGGCTTCGCAGCGGCCTGGTCTCACCCCCCAGCTCGACCCGGCTGCCTAGGCATGCTTTCGGCCCGGTCACGTTCGACTTGAGGGGAATCTCGCGGAGATAGTCGCGATGGCTGCACAACGGCTGCTTACGGATGATGCGGTGCCTGACTACGCGCGCGGAGCCGGGCTCGCGCGCGCGGGCGAGTCGATCTCGGTCGAGCCCGCCGGCGACGGCAACATCAACTGGGTGCGGCGCGTGCGCGTCGGCAGCGCGAACCCGCGCTCGTTCGTGCTGAAGCAGGCGCGACCCGCACTCGAGCGTTTCCCGCAGTACGCGGCGCCGACCGAGCGCCTGTTTTTCGAGGCGCGCTACTTCGAACTCGCGGCGCCGCACGACCGCGAGCACATCTGCCCGCGCGTGCTCGCGCTCGACGCGCCGAATCGCGTGCTCGCGCTCGAAGATCTCGGCGGCGCCGATCGCCTCGATGCGGCGCTCGCACGCGGCGTGGATGTAGCGCCACAGATGGAGGCGCTCGCGCGCTTCCTCGCGCGCGTCCACGCCGCGACCGCCGGCGACGATTCATTGCCGGCGCGCTTCGAGAACGACGCGATGCGGCGCCTGCACGGGGATCACATCTTCGCGCTGCCTTATCAGGCGAACGATTTCGGGCTCTCGCCGCAGCTCGAGGAAGCGGCGCGAGAAGCACGCGCTGACCGCGCGCTCGTAAGCGCTGCAGCGGACGCTCACGCGAACTACTTGCGCCCGAATGGTGCGCTCGTCCACGCGGACGTACAAGCTGGCAACGTGCTCCTAACAACCTCGGGTGGAGTGAAGCTGCTCGACGCCGAGATCGCGCACGCAGGCGACGCCGCGTTCGATCTCGGCACGCTGCTCGCGCACCTCTCGCTACCTGCGCTCGCGCGGGGCGACGTTGCGAGCGCGCTGGTAGCGCGGGTTCGCAGCGCGTATCGCCATGAGCGCGCGTGCGACATCGAAACGCTCGCACGCGCGCAGCGCTACGCGGGGCTCGAGCTGATCCGCCGCACGATCGGCGCCGCGCGTGTGGCGGCGGTAGCGAGTGACGCAGCTGGGCTACGCGTGCTCGCCGCGGGCCGGGCTCTGGTGCTCGAAGCCACCATGATTGATTAGGCCTTGCGCGCGTCCTGCTCGGCTGCCTCGTCGAGCTCGGCCCAGTGAATGCGCTCGTAGTCGAACGCGCCGCTCTCGATCACGTTGAACTTTACGATCTCGAAGTACGGGGAGAGGTCGAAATCCCGCGGCGTCAGCAGTGTCGGGTGGCGCATTCGAAACAACCCGGTGAAGTGCTCGCTCTCATGGCCGAGCACTCGCGACAGCAGCCCCGCTCGCCGCCCTTCGAGAGAGCTCCCGTCGGGGAACTCCAGCTGCGGAATCACAGGGAAGCCGACGCCGCCGAAGAGGCGCCCGAGCAAGCTCGAGCAGATCACCTCAGTCGGCTCGCCACTACCGAAGTGGAGCGCGTCTCGCCGAAAGCGGTGCGGGACGATCTTCGCGGGCAGCAGGTAGCGGAGCAGGTCGAGCACGTTGCGCAGGTCATAGTGCCAGCCGAGCGCGGCGATCGCGTTGGTCAGCAGAACCTTCAGGTGCTCGGGGCGGAGGCGATGCGGCCGCGCGATCCGAATGTTGTAGTCGATGTACTTGGAGAGCGGCGCGACCAAGACCCCGCGCGGTAACGCTTCCACGACGAGGTGCTCTGCGTCGCTCCCGAACTCCCGCTGTGTTCGCTCTGCGACTTCGCCGCCGTTGCGGAGGAGTTCGTCCCCGATGTAGAGCGCGGCATGCGACCAGCTGCTCTGCGTCAGGTACTTGATCACGACCGAGATGCGGTTGTCGCCCTCGATGAGGACGATGTCGCCCTTCCGGATGGCGCGCCGAAGGGCGTGCGGATCGTTCCAAACCCGCTGCTCGTAGGCAGGGATCGGTTCCGAAAGCCAATCAAGCAGCCGTTGTGTCAGCCAAACGCGGGGTCCCATGGAGCACCTCGCGGTGCTTCGGCTCGGCGAGCGCCATTCCTGAACGGACAGTGATTGGGGAAGCGACGCAAACACGCGAAAAGACGCAGTTTTTCCGTAGCCTTCGACAAACGCGTCGTGTATGCTCTGCCGCCGTTCGGAATAGTCCTTTAATTTCAAGGACTTACAACAGCTCGCGCGTAGCCAAACCGCGGAACGAACGTAGATTGAAAACGGGCGCCGGAGCCAGCGATGGACGTCAAGATCAAGGCAAGTCTCGTATTCACCATCACCGGGCCCTCGCTCGAGGATGCGATGGCTGAATACGACGAGTTGACCGTCGAAGGGCTCGTCAAGGAGATCCTGGACAAGGCGATCGCCTGCGACTCGATTCAGGTCGAGGTCATCGAAGGCCCGAATACGCTCGAGGATTACGACTCGCAGAGCGGCTAATCAGCCCGGTCGACCTCGAACAGAGCGAGTTGCAGCGGACCGCTCTTCGCCAAGCGCGGAGCGGCGGCGGGCCTCGGCGGCGCTTGCGAAACCACATGCGGCGGAGGCGCGAGGCGCGGCGGCAGTTCGCGCCCTGGCCGATAGATGCGAACCGAGCGGGCGTACTCGAGGATCTCGCGGAAGAGGCGCTGGAAACGCGCACCGTGATTGAAGTGCTGCAGGTGCGCGAGTTCGTGACACAGCGTGTTCACGAGGCTCGAGTACTTCAGCGGTTTGTCGGTCGCGGCGTGGCGCAGCCGAATGCGGATCGTGCCGTCGGCATAACAGACGCCATAGCGGCGCTTCACGCGCGGCCGCTCCGCCTCGATCGCGCGGTAGCGGAGTACGAAGCGCGTCGCGATCACCACCGCATCGCGATTCAGGCGAGCGATCAGCTCCTCGGGTCGCGCAGTCTCCACGGCGGTGCAGCATCTCGGCGCGTGTGTTCTGCGTCAAGTATCGTGCGCGAGTGTCGCAGGCCGAACTGCCGCTGTTCCCGCTCGAAGCGCCCGCGCTCTTTCCTTTCTGCGCGGCGCCGCTTCACATTTTCGAGCCGCGCTATCGCGCGCTGGCCGCGGATGCGCTCAGCGGCGATCGCCGCATTGGCATGGCCACGGTTCGGCCTGAGGGGCTCGGCGCGTTGGCGGGCGACCCTGCGCTCTACTCGATCGGCTGCGCTGGCTTCATTGCGGAACACCAACGCCTAGCCGATGGGCGCTATCTAATACTTCTCGAGGCGACATCGCGCTTTCGGATCCTGCATGAACCGGCGCGGCCAGCCAATCGCCTTTACCGCGTCGCGCAAGTCGAATTATTAGACGAGATACCCGGCGACGAGACGCGCGCTCGCGAGCATCGCGCGGAGGTCGACCGCGAACTCCTGGCGATCGCCGCTGCAGATGTCGATGACGGCGCTGCGTTCGACCCCAGTCGGCTCGAGGAGCCCGACTTCTCGCGGTTCGCTTGCGAGGTCGCCCACGCGCTGCGTCTGCCCGGGCCCGAGAAGCAGGCGTTGCTCGAGGCCGCGAGCGCCGAGGAGCGGCTCGAACGTGTCGCTCAGACGCTCTCGTTCTACCGCGCACTGGCTGCCAAGCGCGGTGGCCACGAACCCACGCTGCATTGAAAGCCTCGCGTCGGATCGCCCCCGTTAGATCGCGACGTATTTCGCCAAAACGAGCTAGATATCGAAGAAAGTCCGAGCCTGGATTCCCGATCAGATTGCGCGGGTGACACGAGAATGCGCCACCCGATCCCGCTTCACGAAAGCTCGCGAACCCCCTGAAAGAGCGGCAAGTTTTCGGGATGCAAACGTCGGTTCTCTAAGCACTGAAACGGTTTTTCGCGTGAACCGCTCTGGTGTCGGGCCACCGCGTCGATCCGCCGTGCGGGGCTTTGCCCCGTTCGGAGGGAAGTGATGTAATCCGCCGCGTTCTTGGAGGGGCCCACCGGCGAACCGCGGTGGATCCCCGAATATCGCCTCAACCCCCCATTCCTCCCCCCGGATTCTGATGCCCTCGCCCCTCACGGCCTGGGACGGTGTGCTCCACCGTCTTTCGGTCGAGATGTCACCGCTCGCCCTGAAGGCGTGGATTCTCCCCCTCGGGATCCGCGCGGAAGCCGACACGCTCGTCCTGACGGCGCCAAATGCATTCCACGCCGAGCGAGTCCGGAGTCGCTACCTGAGCGCGATTCAGGCCCAGCTGGCGGGTGAGGCATCCGCGCCGATCCAGATTCGGCTGGAAGTTGGCGAGAGCGCGGCCGAACAGCCGAGCGGTGAAGCGTGTGCCGTTGTGCCGCTTCGGCGCACGGAGCTGCAGTCGGCGCCTCTGGCTGCGCGAGCTTCGGTGATTCGCGTCGAGCCGCAGGCACAGCCGACAGCGCAGCTCGCACTGCCGAGCACTTTCGAGACTTTCGTCGTCGGCCCGGGCAATGCACTCGCGCGCGAAGCGTCCCTTGCGATCGCGCGCGGACGCGCGTTCGGCGCGGGTCCGCTGCTGATCGCTGGCCCGACCGGCACCGGCAAATCGCACTTGGCGCGCGCGGTGGTCCACGAGGCGCGCCTAAACGGAGCGCAGCGTGCGCTCTACACGTCCGCCGAGGCCTTCACGAGCGACCTGATGGTGTCGATTCGCGCGCAGGAAACGCCTGGCTTCCGGCGCCGCTACCGCCGCGAGTGCGACCTCTTCGTGCTCGAAGACGTGCAGTTCCTCGAAGGCAAGAACGCGACGCAGCTCGAGTTGTTTCACACTGTTGAGCACCTGCGGCTCGTCGGCGCGCGGATCGTGCTCACGGCGGATCGATTGCCGCGCGAGCTCACCCGCCTCGACCCGCGCCTCGCTTCGCAGCTTTCGAGCGGCCTCGTCGCCGAGATGGAGCTGCCCGATCGCGAGCTGCGGCGCGACATCCTGCGCGATCGCGCTGCGCGCGGCGGTTTCCGGCTGCCCGACGATTGCCTCGAACTGCTCGTCGATTCGGTGCACGGCAGCGTGCGCGATCTCGAAGGCGTGCTGATGCAGCTCGTCGCGAGTGGAACGCTGCTCGGTCGCCCGATCGACCGCGCGCTCGCGGAGGCGTCGCTCCGCAAGATTGCGGGGCCGAGCAGCAATGCACTCAAACTCGATGACGTGATCGACTCGGTGGCGCTGTTCTTCGGCGTCCGCCGCAGCGAGCTGGCGAGCCGGTCGCGCCGCCGGACGAGCCTGCGCCCGCGCCAGCTCGCGATGTATCTGTGCCGCCAATACACCGACGCGAGCCTGTCCGAGATTGGCCGCGCGCTCGGCCGCGATCACCCGGCGGTCGCCAACGCTCTGCGCGCTGTCGAGCGCGCCATGCTGGAGCGCGCGCCGCTGCGTTATCAGGTCGAGGAACTGGCCGCGCGGTTAGAGCGGCGCACTCCCGGGCGGGTCTAGCAAGCGAACTCGCTCAGTGCGCGGTCTCGGCCTGGATGCGCGCGCGCACCCGCTCCACACCCTTCTCGTCGCGGAAGCGCGCCGGCCCAGACAGCGCGCGCAGGTGTTCCGGCTCGAGCGACGGCGGATCGTTCGCCGGATCGTCGAAGCGGCGCAGAGTCTTGTAGGTGGTGCTGCGCTCGACGGGCGTACGTCCCATCTCGCGAATTAGGCGGCGCATCTCTTCGGGCGCAAGGTTCTCGCCGAAGTCGGCGCCCGACTCGCGGCTGATCGACTCCTCCATCAGCGTGCCGCCCATGTCGTTCGCTCCAGCGGTGAGCGAAACCTGCGCGAGCTTCGGCCCCATCTTCACCCACGACATCTGCACGTTCAGGATGTGCGGGCGCAGGAACAGCCGCGCCACCGCGATCATCTTCAGATCTTCCGCCGCCGACGGGCCCGGGCGCGTGATCTCGACGTGGCCGAGCGCGTTCTTCTCATGAATGAAACCGAGCGGCACGAACTCGGTGAACCCACCCGTCTCCTTCTGAATGTCGCGAATGATCCCGAGGTGCCCGGCGATGTGGTGCGGCTTCTCGATGTGGCCGTACATGATGGTCGAGGTCGAGCGCAGGCCGACCCCATGCGCGGCGCGCACGATCTCCTGCCAGCGTTCCGACATCAGCTTGTTAGGCGAAAGCGAGCGCCGCACGCTGTCGTCGAGAATCTCGGCGGCGGTGCCGGGAATCGTTCCTAGGCCCGCGTCCTTCAACCAGAGCAGGAACTCAGGCAGCGGCATGCCGCTCTTCGGCTGCGCGAAGTTGATCTCCTCGGGCGAGAACGCGTGAATGTGAAGGTTCGGGTACTTCGCCTTGATCGAGGTGAGGATCAGCCTGTAGTGGTTGTGATCCTTGTGCGGATCGATGCCGCCTTGGATGCACACCTCGGTTGCGCCGCGCGCCACCGCGTCGTCGCATTTCGCGAGGATTTGCTCCATCGAGCGATCGTAAGCGTCGGCCTCGTCGCGATGGCGCGCGAAGCCGCAGAACGAGCAGCCGACGTAACAGACGTTCGTGAAATTGATGTTGCGGCAAACCACGTAGGAGACGTCGTCGCCCTTGTCCGCTCTGCGCGCCGCATCCGCCGCGAGCAGCAGCGCCTGATAGTCGGGGCCCTGCGCGGTGAGCAGCGTGATGGCGTCTTCGCGCGAGAGTTCGCGCCCGGAGAGTGTGGCGTCGAGGAGGCGCGCGAAGTCGGGCTTCACGGCGGAGAACAGTCGTTCGAGCATTAGGCAGCCTCCAGGCTCATGCGCGGGCGCGCGTGAAAATCGTCAGAGGCCGCGCGCTGCACGGCCTCGTATACCGCGGGATCGAAGAACTCGGGGCGCTGCGCGTGCTTCGGGTACACCGGCAGCCGCTCGACGAGCCGCTTGCCGTGCGCCTCGGTGCGCGCACGCAGATCGCGCAGTGCAGGCCACGGCGCCTCGGGGTTGATGAAGTCCAGCGTAACAGGCGAGACGCCGCCCCAATCGCTGACGCCCGCGCGCAGCAACTCGCCGAACGACTCGGGCGAGAGATTGGGCGGCGCCTGCACGTTGATGTCGCGCCCGAGCACGAGCCGCGCCAGCGCGCTCCAATCCGCGACTTCGGCGTCCGTAACAGCTGCCGCCCAGCGCATGCGTGTACCCGGCTTCGGGTGGAACGGCTGAATGATCGCTTCCTGAATGTGTCCGTAGCGGTCATCGAGCCCGCGCATCGCGAGCAGCGTGTCGATGCGCTCCTCCACGTTCTCGCCGATCCCGAGCAGCATGCCCGTCGTGAACGGGATCTTCAGCTCGCCCGCTTCCTCGTGCATGCGCAGCCGCACTGCCGGGTCTTTGTCCGGCGCGTACTGATGCGCCATGCCCTTGCCGCGCAGGCGCGGGCTCACCGACTCGAGCATTAGGCCCATCGACGCGTTCCAGCGCCGGAGCGCCGCCATCTCTTGTTGGGTGAGAATGCCGGCATTCGTGTGCGGCAGCATCCCGCCCTCGAACGAGACGCGGCAGCCCTCCACCAGATACTCGGCTGTAGAGCGAAAGCCGACGCCCGCGAGCCACTCGCGATACGAGCGGTACGCGATCTCCGGCTTGTCGCCGAGGCAGAACAACGCCTCGATACAGCCGGTGCGCACGCCGCCGCGCGTCACGTCGGCGACTTCGGCGAGCGTGTAGGTCTTCGCCTCGGGCGAGTCGTCTGGCTTTGCGAAAGTGCAGTACGCGCAGCGGTCGCGACACAGGTTCGTGAGCGGGATGAACACGTTGCGCGAGAACGTGACGACGTCGCCCTGCGCGAGCCGCGTGCTCTCCGCGGCAGCTTCGAGCACTGCGCGGCGCACGCTCGCGTCGCCTATTCGCTCGGCCAGCCACAGCGCCGACTCGCGCGCCATACGCCCCTCATCGAGGGCGGTGCGCGCAATCGCTTGCGCTTGCTGGGAGGAGGGCATCGTCACGGGGGCAGCATACCTCGGAGAACGCGCGAGTCGGTCGGCATCGGCGGCTCTCGGCGGGCGGGTCGCGTGGGCTACTTGCCGTCGGCGATGCCGACCCAGGCGCGGAGTTGCGCGGGATCTGCGCGGTGCAGGAAGTCGCCCGCCGGTAGGCCGGCCCCGTGCTCGCGGATTGCCCGCGCGAGGCCGACGAGCGCCGGCACCATCTGCTGCTCTGCGATCCGGCCATACAGCGTGTGCGCGAGGCGCTCGCCGTTGCGCGCGCCGCCGACCAGGATCACGTGGTCGTTCTTGCCGTAGCCGAAGATGCCGATCTCCGCGGACGGCGGCCGGGCGCAGTTGTTGGGGCAGCCGGTCATGCGAATCACCACATCGACGCCGCCGAGGCCGGCCGCCTCGATCGCGTCCATGTAGTGCGGAAGGATGTTCTCGGCGTCGGTCATCGCGAGCCCGCAGGTGGGCTTCGCCGGGCACGCCATCGCGTTCGCCCGCACGCGCGACACCGTCTCGGGCCGCGTCGCGCCGTGCGCGTCGAGAATGCGCTCGACACTCGCGGCGTCGGGCGCGTCGCACAGGATCAGATCCTGCTGCGGCGTGAGCACCACCGAGCAACCAAGTCTCTCGACGGCTTCGCGCACGGCTTTGCGCTGCGCGCCCTTGAGGCGGCCGTTCTCGACAGACAGCCCGTAATAGCCACGCCCGCCGCGCTGCGCATGCCAGCCGAGATGCAGCTGCATGTCTGCGATGCGCACGGGCGCCGCGTCTTCGAGCGCGATGCCGAAACGTTCGCGCAGCTCCTTCTGTACCGCCGGCACGCCCAGTCGCCGGAGCGTGTACTTCCAGCGCGCCTGCTTGCGGTCTTTGCGATCGCCGTTCTCCTTCTGCAGGGTCACGATCGCGCGGCACACCGGGGCGGCCTGCTCGCGGGAGATGCGGCCGAGGTACTCACCGAGCAGCGCTGCGGTCTTCGGATTATTATGGGTCAGGCCGAGCCCGCCGCCCGAGTAGAGATCCCAGCGCTCGCCGCGCTCGTCCGCAGGCACGAGGCCGACGTCTTGGGTGCGCACATCCACCGAACCATCGCGTGGGTGCGCGATGCCGATCTTGAACTTGCGCGGCAGGTACTGCGCTCCGTAGATCGGCTCGTCGACGTTCACGGGCGCCTGGTTTCGCCCCGCGTCGTCCGACACGAAGATCTGGAAATACGACGAACTCCGCGGCGTCAACTCCTCTGCGATCGACTGCGCAAGCGCGAGGCCGCCCGGCGCGCAGCTGGGGTCGAGCTCGTCGATCGGCGACGCCATCACGTTGCGGTTCACGTCGCCGCAGGCCGAGACCGTCGCGCCGTCCCGGTAGCTGCGGTTCAGGTGCCGCATCAGCGGCGCGAGCCTCGGGCCGTAGACCTTGTGGTACTGAATCGCCTGCCGCGAAGTAAGCCGCAGCGTGCCGTCCGCGAACTGCTCTGAGGCCTCATCGAGTGCGATCCACTGGGCCGGCGCGAGCTTCCCGCCGGCGGGATTCTTGATGCGAACCATGAAGAAGTAGTCGTGGGTCTTCCGGCCGCGCTCACCGCGCCCCTGCTGCTTGTAAATCCCAAAGAACTTCGAGATTTCCTTGGCGATCCCGGAAACCGTCTGCTCCGAACCGCTGTCGAGCAGGCGCACCTCGTCCAAGAAGCTGTGCGTGCCCTTGCCGTCCGCCACGAAGAAGAGCCCCTGGCTCTCCGCCTTGAGCCGCTCGTTGTCGGACATCTCCGACAGCGAACCGGTCTTCAGATTGACGACGGACTGGGGGTCCGCGGACATCGGGGTCTCCCAGCGGGCGAACGGGAGGAGCAAACTATCGGAAGGGTGCCCGCGGGGCCACGCGAATCCCGACCTGCGACCACGGGGGCCATTGGGCGCATCCCCCCGCTGAAAGCCCCCGACTGGCTAGGTCGGAACCGGGTCAAGCACGTCACCCGCCGTTCCGATCAACAGGGGAAGTGTCCGACGGATCCCAGACCGGAACGCGCTCGCTGGCGTGGCTTCGCCGAAGCCTCGCGCGCGATACGGCCTCGCTCGTTCTCGGCCTGTGCTTGGTGACCGCGGTTCTGACTGACCTCACCGCTCGCGAGGTGGTGGGCTCGGCGCTTCGCAGCAACTTCGAAAACGACCTCAATCGCGAGTTCGAGCACGTGCAAGCGAAGCTCGAGATCTGGCGTGCGAATGAACTCGAAGAGATCTCACGGCTCGCTACGGATCGAGAGCTTGCTGCCGCGCTTGCGAGCGGCGCCGCGGGGGCTGCGCGCGCGCACCAGCGGCTGAGCACGCTTCTCGAAACGAAGCCCACCGCGCTCGGCTTCGCGATTCTGCGCAGTCGCGGCGGGCGCACCGCAGTCTCGGTCGGCCCCTGGCTTCCTGAAAACTGGGCCGCGCAGCTCGGCCAACGCGCGCCGCCCCGAGGCTCGACCGTCACCGCGCGAATTGGCGACAGCGTGGTAGAGCTGGTCGGCGTGCCGCTGAAGGTCGCGGGCGAACAGGTTGTGTTCCTTGCTGCGCTGAATCCGCTGCTCTCGATCGAACTCGTTGCCGAGCAGGCGCGCGTGCGCTCTGCGATCGTCGATGAGCGCGGCGAGTTGCTGATGGGCTCGCAGGCCGCGCTCGACCTGGCTGGCTCATTAGGGTTCACGGAGGCGCGCAACCCCGAGGGCGTCTCTTACCTCGCCCTTCGCAGAACTCTCTCGAACACCCCTTGGCAGATGGTGATCGCGAAACCGACCGCTCTCGCGCCGGCAGGAACGATCACGATGGTCGTGCTCGCCAGTCTCGTGATCGCGTGCGTCGCTGGCGTGGTGGCGTTCGTCGTCGGCGTCTGGCGGTTGCGCCCGCTCCTCGATCTCGCCGACGGCGCTCGGCGCCTCGCGGCGGGCGAACTGGGCGTGCGCGTCGATGTGCGCAACGCGCACGACGAGGTGCAGACTCTCGCGCGCTCGTTCAACGAGATGGCGGGACAACTCGAGGAACAGCGCCGGGCGGTCGAAGATCGCAACCAGGAGTTGTTACGGGCAAACGAAGTGCTCGAGCAGCTCTCGATCACGGACGGGCTCACCCATCTTCATAATCACCGCCACTTCCACGATCAGTTCGCGCGCGAGACGAAGCGTTCCGAGCGCAGCGGCCAACCGCTCTGCCTTTTGCTCGTCGACATCGACGACTTCAAACTATTGAACGACCGCTACGGCCACGCCGCGGGGGACCGTGTGCTCGCCGTGACCGCCCAGGTGATGAACGCGCAGGTTCGCGAATCGGATTACCTGGCTCGTTATGGCGGCGAGGAGTTCGCGATTCTCGTGCCGCAGACGAACCTCGAAGGCGCGATCGCGCTCGCCGAGAAGGTGCGCGGGGTGCTCGCGGAGCACAGCTTCCTGTTGCCCGACAGTGAGGAGAGCGTGCACGTCACCGTGTCGATCGGCGTGGCGGAGCATTCGACGACGGTCGACGAAACGTTCGACGCGGCAGACCGCGCGCTCTACGACGCGAAGGGCGCGGGGAAGGACTGCGTGGTCTCCGCGGCCCCACTCGACCGGCCCACGTCCCTCGGCGGCCGGCGCAGGCGATAGCGGCGCGCTCCCATCCCTAATAGCGCCGCTTGCGGCGATAGGGCGGCGGCGGCTCGCCCGCAGGTTGCGTGCGCCAGCGGCGATGCACCCACGCCCACTGCTCCGGCGCCGCGCGAATCTCGTCCTCGATCGCGCGCGTCATGCGGCGCGCATTCTCGAGCAGCGCCGCGTGATCGTCGGAGTTTGCGTCGAGCAGCAGCAGCGGGCGAAAGTGGACGACGTGGCGAGCGGGATCGTCGGCTTCGCGATGCAGGAAGACCGGCAGCACGGGAACGCGCGTCGACATCGCGATCTGCACGGGGCCAGCGCGGGTAGACGCGAAGCGTCCGAAGAAGGGCACGAAGACGCTCTCGGCGGCGCTGGCGTTCTGGTCGAATGGGAGCGCGAGGAACGCGCCTTTGCGCAGCGCCTTCACGACGCCGAGCGCGGCGCTGCCGCGCGCGAGGTAGTTCGTGCCGCCTGCAATGCGGCGTTTCCGTAACACCTCGTCGAGGCCGGCGTCGTCGCGTGTGCGGAACACGACGGCGACCGGGTGGCCGTGCGCCGGCATCGCGGCCGCGAACAACTCCCACGAACCGAAGTGCCCAGTCAGCACGATCATGCCCGAATCGGGCGCCGCAGCGCGCGCAAGCGCGAGGTTCTCGAGCCCCTCGAAGCGCACGCGAGCAGCGAGCGTTTCGGGGCTGCGTCTCCCGACCCACGCGAGCTCGACGAGGCTCCGGCCCAGGTTCTCGAAGGAGCGCACGAGCACCCGCTCGCGCTCCGCTTCGCTCCACTCGGGGAACGCGATGCGCAGGTTCACGCGCGCGTCGCGGGTGCGCGGCAATCCGAGGCGCACCCACGCGCGGCCTAGCCCGGCGCCGAATGCCAAGCCCGCGCCGTCGGGGAGCGTCGCGAGGGAGCGCAGTAACAAGCGCGCGCCGAGACCTGTCCAGCTGAACCGCGCGCGAGCCGGGCTTTCACGTCGCGGCGCTGCGCTCAGGCCGTGAGCCCCAGCGAGCGCTCGAAGGCCTCGAGCTCCGCCCACACTTCGCGGTCGATCTGCCGGAAACGCTCGATCGACGCGTCGAAGCGCTCCGGCGTCCCGCCAGCGGCGGCGAGCTCGCGGCCCTTTCTGCGAATCCAGTCGATGTGCCAGCCCTCGTCTTTGCTCACGGCGTGCAGCACCTCGAGCGTGCGTTCGTCGACGCCGGGACGCTTCGAATGTTCCTGATAACGCCGCAGCGCACGCTGCTCGACCACGACCGTGAGGGCTAGCAAATCGACGGGATGCCGCGGAATGCCAGCGCGCTTACCGATGCGAACCTGATAACCGTCCTCGATCGGAACCGGCGCCGCGCCCATTTCTTTGATGCGCTCGGTCCACAGCCAGGCGTGGCGCGTCTCATCGGCGAGGTGTTCGGTCAACAGCAACTGCGACTCGCCGTCGGGCAGCATGCGCAGCATCCGGTAGATGAGGTTCGAGCCGCGCAGCTCCGCGTCGCGGTAGTACGAAAACAAGATCAGCAACGGGTCGGGTTTCGTGGAGTTCGCTTGCATGGCTGAGACCTGAGCAGGGGGGACTAGCGGCGCAAGGGCGGACGATAGCCTTAGGCGTTAGTGGCGCTGTCGAGCGATCGCCCCGAGCCCTAACTCGAGATGCGCTCGAAGGTGCGGCCCGATTCCGGCGATCTCGAAGCGATCGCCGGTCGCGACGAAGCCGGCGCGTAGGTAGAACCCGAGCGCCGCTTCGCGCGCGTTGCACCACACCAGCGCCGCGCCGCGTGCGCGCGCCTCGGCGACGCAGGCCGCGAGCGCTCTCGCGCCGAAGCCGAGGCCGCGCACGCTCGGGTGGCTCGCCATGCCGCGCACCTGACAAGCGCGCTCGCCGCCGCGCTCGGGGTGTGGCGCGTCGAGCAGGCTCGCAACCGCGAGCAGCTCGCTGCCGCGAAAGGCGCCGAAGTGCGCGGCGCCCGGCGCGTCGTCGGCGGCGAACGCGGTCTCCTCGAACGGGCGGCCGGGGCGGAGCACGAGCTGCCGCAGTGGGCGGACTGCCTGCGCCGAGACGCGCTCGACGCGCACCTCCGCGCTTTGGTCGCGCGTCATGCGCCGCGCTCGCGCCGAATCCGCACACCGGCGTACTCGAGCACGCCCGCAAACGGCCGCGATTTGCGCACGCTCACCGTCACCGCATCCACCTCGAAGTTCGCGAGCAGCGCGGTCGCGATGCGCTCCGCGAGCGCCTCCACGAGCTTGTGATCTTGGCTCGCGGCGACGCCCTCGATCACGTCGTAGACGGCTTTGTAATCGATCGTGCTGCCGATCCGGTCGCTCTTGCCCGCGGCGCGCACGTCGCGCTCGAGTTGCACGTCGAGCAGCACCGGCCGGCGCAGGCGCCGCTCCGCCGCCGTAACGCCGAGCGCCGCCGGAATCTGCACGCCTTCGAGCAAGAGCAGGTCGGGCACAGAGGACTCCTGATGACCGGAGCGCGCAGCCTAACCCGCTTCGCTGCGGAAATTTCCGCTTACACTGCGCGGCGCTTTTCAGCGGAGGCCGAAATGAAGTTCGAGGACGTCCAGAAGCGCGAGGCAAAACACATTCTGCCGGTGGCGGCGCGCATGCCGGTGGCGCTCGTCTCGGGCCGCGGCTCGCGCGTCACCGACGTCGAAGGGCGCGAGTACGTCGATCTCACCTCGGGCTGGGGCGTGTGCGCGATCGGCCACTGTCACCCGGCACTCGTTAGGGCGATCAGCGATCAGGCCGCGCGCCTGATGCAGACCACGAACGTCTACTACACGCTGCCGCAGCTCGACCTCGCCGAGGTTCTCTCCGAGATCGCACCGAGCGCGATCACGCGCTCGTTCTTCGTGAACTCGGGCACCGAGGCCGTCGAGGGCGCGCTCAAGCTCGCGCACCGCGCAACAGGCCGGCGCAAGTTCGTCTCGACGCTCGGCTCCTTCCATGGCCGCACGCTCGGCGCGCTCTCCGTAATAGGTCAGGCCAAGCACCGCGAGCCCTACCGCGCGCTTTTGCCGGAGCCGGTGAACGTGCCGTTCGGCGACGCCGACGCCGCCGCGCGCGCCATCGACGGCGAGACCGCAGCGTTCATCATCGAGCCCGTGCAAGGCGAAGGCGGCGTGAACCCCGCGCCGGCGGGCTACTTGCAGCGGCTGCGCGAACTGTGCGACGCGAGCGGCGCGCTGCTGATCCTCGACGAAGTGCAGACCGGCATCGGCCGCACCGGGCGCATGCTCGCGCTCGAGCACGACGGCGTCGTGCCGGATGTGATCACGCTCGGCAAAGGCCTCGGCGGCGGCTTCCCAGTCGCGGCGTTCATGTGCACCGAACTCGTCGCCGCGACCGTCAAGCTCGGCGACCACGGCGGCACCTACATCGGCAACCCTGTCGCGTGCGCCGCCGCGCTCGCGACGCTGCGCGTGGTGCGCGAGGAAAAGCTCGCCGAGCGCGCCGCGATGGTCGGCGACCGGCTGCTCGCGCGGCTGCGCATGTTCGTGGCCGAGAACCCGCAGCATGCGAGCGAAGCGCGCGGCCGCGGCCTGCTGATCGGCCTCGTGCTGCGCGATCTCGAGCGCGCCGGGGCACTAGCGAGGCGCGCGCTCGCCGCGGGCATCCTCGTGAACGTCACCGCTGGAAACGTGATGCGCCTGTTCCCGGCGCTGAACATTCCGGAGGACGAGTTGTCAGGCGCGGTCGAGACGCTGCTCGAACTCGTGAAGAGCTGATCAACACGAGCGGCGGGAACCTCCACCGCGTTGGCTCGTTGCCAGAACATCTCGCACCACCCGCAACGCATTCAGCCGCGGCTCAAAGCCGCGTCTGAATGCGCCCGTCCCCCCAAAATCTCGAAGACTCGCTGCCGACACCGAGGAGCGTCGGGCGGCGGGCCGGGGCGGCGGAGGCGAGGTCAAGCGCAGCAAGGCCCCAACGCAATGCGCGCCCTCAGGCAACGCAACGCGATCCCCCGCCGCCCCTTCCCACCAAGGGCCGCAGCGAGCCACGAGCCGCAGCCGCCCCGGCCCGCCGCCCGACGCGGCGTCCGCGACGAAGCAAACCACCAAAGCGCTAGATCGGCGCCCTCTCGCCCTCGCCCAGCGTCAACGGCTCGACTCCGCTCGGCGTAACAAGCACCGTGTGCTCGAATTGCGCCGACAGCGATCCGTCCGCGGTCACCGCGGTCCAGCGATCCTCGAGGATCTCCGTCTTCCAGTGGCCAAGGTTGATCATCGGCTCGATCGTGAAGGTCATGCCGGCCACGAGCGGCTCACCGCTGCCGGGCTTGCCGTAGTGAAAAATTGTCGGCGCTGTGTGGAAGATGCGGCCGGTGCCGTGGCCGGTGAACTCGCGCACGACGCCGTAGCCCTGGCTCTCGGCGAACTGCTGGATCGCGTGGCCGATGTCGCCAGTGGCGCCGCCGGGTCTCACCGCACGGATGCCGAGCCACAGCGCATGATAAGTATCGGCCACCAGCCGCCGCGCTTTCGGCCCGACGTTACCGACCAGGAACGTGCGCGAGCTGTCGCCGTGAAAGCCGTTCAGCTTCGGCGTCACATCGACATTCACGATGTCGCCGTCGCGCAGGATCGTCTTTGCGTCCGGTATGCCGTGGCAGACGACGTCGTTCACGGAGATGCAGCTGCAGCGCGTGTAGGGCGGGTGGCCATAGCCGAGCGTGGCGGAGACGGCGCCGTGATCCTTGGTGAACTCGTCGATGAAGTCGTCGAGCGAGAGCGTGTCGATGCCGGGCTTCACGCGCTTCGCGACTTCGTCGAGCAGTTTGCCCGCGAGCCGGCCGGCGGCGCGCATGCACTCGACCTCTTCGGGCGAGAGCAGCGGAATCGAGCCGCTGCGCCCGCGGCGCGGTTCCGGCTTCTTGCTCTTGTTGCGTACGAAGCGCATGCGTGAGTTCCGTGCGGGCTGGCCAACATAGCGGCAGGCCGAGAGCCGCAGCTTAGCCGGGCCCGGCCCGGTCGACTTCGCCGGGCGCTGCGCGCCCGCGTTCCTCTCAGTTGACTTCGCTCGGCTTCGCCTCGCTGCGCGCTTCGCTCGCGGCTTCCTCGCGCAGGAGTCCGATCAAGAATGCGCGCATCTCGCGCGCAGGCACGATCGATTCGAGCGAGCCGACGTCTTTGGCGCGCTGCACCGAGTGGATCTTGTCGAACTCTTCCGCGAGTTCGCCCTGCTTCTCGAGCCGCACGTCTTCGAGCACTTTCTCGAAGCGCGCTCGCGCTTCCTCGTTGGCGTTGCGCCTCGGCTGCGCCGCGCGCACGCGCGGATCGGCCGCGGCGCGAGCCCGCACGTCGCGCGAGAACACGACGGCCGCGGCGGGCCCGCCGCCGATCACGCTCGCGAAGGAGCCTTCGAGCGCCGCAGCGCGCAGCCGCGGGTTCAGCGCGCGAGAGAACACCACGTAGGCGCCGCCGTGATAGCGCGACACCACGAGGAACAGGATCGGCCCCGCGAAGTTGACGACGGCGCGCGCGATCTCGGCGCCCCACTCGAGCTGCATCTTGCGCATCGATTCGGGCGAGCCGTCGAAGCCTGACAAGTTGGCGAGGATCACGACCGGGCGGTTGCCGCTCGCCGAGTTGAGCGCGCGCGCGACTTTCTTCGACGAGAGCGGGAAGAGCGTGCCGCCCGTCCACGAGGCCGGGCCGTCGGGTGGGCGATAGCCGTCGCGCGTGACGGATTGGCTCTCGATACCGATTAGGCACACCGGCTGGCCACCCAGGTGCGCGTCCCAGATGATCGCGGTCTCCGCGCCGACCCACGCGCGCCAGCGCTCGAGTTGGGCGCTGTCTTGATCGATCACCGCAGCCATTACGGGCCGCATCGAGAACGGGCGCTTGCGACCGGGGTTGGTGGCGTCGTCGAAGATCTCGCCGACGCTCGCGAAATCGCCGCCGGGGGTCAGCGTGGCGCCCGCATCGCGCGCGTCCGCATCGCGCGTCGGTTGGTTGCGCGGCGCGCGCTCGCCCGGCACCACGTAGGTGAAGCGGTAGTGCTCGTACAGAACGCGGTACGCGTCGCGAATGTCGGTGGCGTAATACTGCGCCTCGCCGTTCGGGCCCATGATTCGCTCGAAGCCGCCGATCGCTTGTTCGTCTTCGGCCGAGACCGCGCCCGAAGCTTCCAGCGCCGCGCGGCCCGTGAGCACGAGCGACGCGCCGGGCGTCATGATCAGCGCGCCTCGCGTGTGCATCAGCATCGTCGCCAGCGAATCCCAATAACTCTGCGCGCCCACGTTCACGCCCGCGACGATCACGTGGATCGTGCCACTCGCCTGGGTGAACTCGATGATACGGCGCACGACGCGCGCGGTGGCGTCGAGGTTCTCGGTGCCGCTGTCCATCGCGATGCGCGCGCCACTCGAGACGGGGATCCACTCGACGGGCAGCCGCCGCTCTTCGGCGAGGCCAATCGCGGCTGCAATGCGGTCGCACTCCTCCGGCCCGAGCGAACCCATGCCGAGCGTCGGATCCGACAACACGAGCACGCGCTGCATGCCCTCAGGCACTTTGGCGGTTGGCGTGGCCACGATGCCGAACACGATCGCGCAGCTGTTACGGCCGTAGGGGCGCTCCACGCGCACCGCTTTTCCGCTCGCGTCGAGATCCCATTCGTCGAACGTGGCGACGGGCAATTCCACGCCGCTCGCCGCCTCGCCGTGCGAGCCGGTGAGCATGCGCACGATCTCGTACGGGTAGACGAGCCGGCGCCGGCGGGCTTCGACGACCTTGCGCTCGTACTGGGAGGCGGCCTCCAGCGCGTCGCGCCGCGGCTCGCGGATTTCGAGCGTGAGGTTCGAGCCGGTGATGTTCGCGATCACGAGTTCGCGCTCGACGGCGGGCGCCGCGAGATCCGCGCGATCGAGCGTGCGCAGCCGCACGATCACCTTCTCGAGCCCGAGGTTGCGCGTGGCGGGCGCGAGCTTGCGCGAGAGGCGATCCACGAGGCTCGCGTCGATCACGATTTCTGGCGCGAGGTGAATCGCAATGCGGTTCCACTGCAGGCGCCGCTGCGGGTCGCGCAGCGCGAGGTGATTACGGAGCGCGCGCGTCGCCTCGAAGAACAGGTGTTCGAACGCGGGCACATGCAGCGCCGCTTCGCGCCCCGGATCCGGCGAGCGCGTGCGCAGATCGCCGAGCACGAACATGCGCTCGTCGCTCGCTTCCTGCCGGCTCTTGCCCCAGAACGCGTAGAGGCTTTCCGGCGCAGGCAAGCGCTCGAGCGCGAACTCGGAATACCGCTCGAGATCGACGCGGCGCGCAGCTTCCGGGTGCATCGCGTGAAGGCCCGCGTCCTCGCGGAAGCCGCTCGGAGTCGGCACGAAGGTGTGATGCACATCCGGGCCGCCGGGCCTAATCAGCGAGATGGTGACGCGGCCTGCGGCGAGCGTGCCGTCGAGCAGCGGCGCGACGATGGCCGCGACATCGGGCGCGGGCTCGTCGTCGCCGAGAGCCGCGAACACTTCGAGCGCATACACCGCCGGCCAATCATGGCTCTCGCGCGAAGACTCGGCGGCGCGCACGACCACGCGGAGTGTCTCGGCGAGATCTGCGATCGAGGCGGCCGCACCGAGCACGACGCGGCCGCCTGAGAAGTCCATGCGCTCGATCCAGCGCCCGGCCTCGCGGAACGAGAACTGCGCGATCGCTTCCTCGGGCGCATAGGCGCGCTGCAGCTGCGCCGCGAGCGCGATCGCGCGCCGCCGCGGGTCCGCGTCCGAAATCCACGCGCCAACGCGCTCGAACACGGCGCGCTGCGCACCGGCGAGGTCGAGCAGCACGTTGGTGGGCGGTGCGGTGGGCTCGGCCTCCGCAGTGTCCAAGTAGGCCTGCACCTGCTTGCTGGTGCGCTCCGCGAGTCGCTCCGCCTCGGGGCGCTCGAAGATCACGTAGCGCGCTTCGATCGCCGCGTCGGCCACGGAGTTCGAGAGCAGGCCGCGCATCCCAGCAATTAGGTCGAGCGCGCGAGCGAGCCGCGCATCGTCGGCGAGCGTCACGCCGTGCCGCGCGAGCGAGGCGACGCGGCGCAACATCGCGAGCGCGAGCCGGTCGCGCAGCTCGGCTTGCTGCTGCGATCCGAGCAGACGCAGCACCGCGCGTTCGAGCGCGTCGCTGTGTTCGAGGCTCTCGACGTCGAAGTGCGTGAGCGCGGCGCGCACGAGTTCGAGGAACTCTTCGCCGATGCCGGCGCCGCCAGCGCGCACGCGACGCGCGAACATGCGCATGCGCGCGTCGTTCGAGGGGCCGAGCTCACCGGAGACGGACGCCGCGGGCGAGCGAATGAAGAGTCGCGCAACGTCGGCGACCAACGCGAGCTCGTGGCGCACTTCGGCGAGTTCGCCGTAGAACGTCTCGGGCAACTCGTCGGGCAGCGGCGCTTCGAGGAACTCCGCGAGCTTCTCCGCGCGCGCCGGGCTCACGTCGTAACCGAGCAACGCGCGGCGGGCTTCGTCGCGCGCTTCGGCGATCGCGTTCCGGCGCTGCTCGAGTGTGGCGGAGGCGGCGGCTCCAAAATCCGGCACACCGAGCCGGTCGCCGTCTTTGTCGTGGAAGAGCGGCGCGAGCGGGTCCGGCAGCTCGGGCAGCGCCAGCCGCCCGCTGCTCTGCGCCTCGCTCGCCGCTCCGTCTTCCTTCTTCGGATCGATCACCAGCAGCACGTCGCCCGCGGACACCTTGGTGCCCTTGCGGACCAACACCTCCGTAACAATTCCCGAGACGGGCGCTTCGAACGCGACCTCCATCTTCATCGCTTCGAGCAAGCCGATCGCCTGGCCGGCGCTGACGCTGTCGCCCGGCTTCACGTGCACCGCCACCACCATCGCGGGCGCCGCGGCGCGCACCTGGCCCGCCGACTGCGAAGCGAAGCGGAACGCGCGGCCCTCGACTTCGAGGCGCAGCGCGGCTTCGCCCACGTCGTAGAGCACGCGGTAAACGCGCGCGCCGAGTTCTAGCCGCGCGGTGTGCGCGCCCTCCTCGCGCAGCGTCGCGGTAACGGCGCTGGCGCCCTCGTGCACGCGATAGCGCCACGCGCCCACCGCGAACACTTCGAGCCGGTACTGCTCGCCGGCGAAGCTGAGGTCGATCTGCTGGCCCGTCGAGACCGGCAAGCGATCCGCTGCGAATGCGCCCGCGCCGTAAAAATTGAGGCGCACCTGAGCACGCGAAGCCTGATAAGCGAGGATGCCCGCCGCTACGAGCGCGGGCGTCGCGAGCGAATCGTCGCGTTCGCGCGTCAGCGCGAAACGATCGAGCCAGGTCGTGTCGACGCCGCCCTTTCGGTAGTCGGCGTGATCGAGGATCTCGGAGAGCCAGCCCTTGTTGGTGGCGCCGCCTTCGATGACGAGATCGAAATCGTCGAGTGCAGAAGCGAGCCGCGCGCGCGCTTCCTCGCGATCGGCGCCAGTCGCGATCACTTTCGCGATCAGCGAGTCGAATGCGCCGGGCACCGTGCTGCCCTGCACATAGCCGGTATCGACACGAATGCGCGGGCCGAGCGCGGGGTCGAAGCGCGCAATCCGGCCTGGCGCGGGCAGGAAGCCGGCATCGGGATCTTCGGCGCAGACGCGCGCCTCGATCGCCCAGCCCCGCTCGACGATGCGCACGTCGGCGAGCGACTCGCCGCGCGCGATACGAATCTGGAGCTGCACGAGGTCGAGCCCTGATAACTCCTCGGTGATGCCGTGCTCGACTTGCAAGCGCGGATTCATCTCGAGGAAGAAATACTGCGCGCCGGACACGAGGAACTCGACGGTTCCGACGCCGGCGTAACCGACGTGCTTGGCGACTTTCACAGCCGCGCTCTCGAGCGCGGCGCGCACTTCGCGCGGCAGGCCCGGCGGCGGCGCCTCCTCGAGCACCTTTTGGTGACGCCGCTGCACGGAGCAATCTCGGCAGCCCACCGCGAGCACGTTGCCGTGCAAGTCGCCGGCGATCTGCACTTCGATGTGGCGACCGCCAGACACCTTTTGTTCGACGAACATGCGCCCATCGCCGAACGCATTCCTGGCTTCGGAGCTGGCCGAACGGAACGCGGGCGCCACTTGTTCGAGCGTGTCCACCACGCGAATGCCGCGACCGCCGCCGCCCGCGGAGGCCTTGATCACCACCGGCAGACCGATCTCGATGGCCCAGCGCTCAGCCGCGGCTTCGTTCTCGACGACGCCCCTGCTCCAAGCTGTTACGGGAACGCCGACCTCCTCGGCGAGGTGCTTCGAGCCGATCTTGTCGCCGAGCGCGCGCATCGCGCTGGGGGATGGCCCCAAGAAACGAATCCCTTCCTTCGCGAGCCGCTCGACGAATGCGGGGTGTTCCGAGACGAAACCCCAGCCAGGCCAGACGGCGTCGGCTTCGGTTTTGCGGAGCGCGCTGATTAGGCCGTCGTAGTCGAGGTAAGCCGCCACCTCGCCGCGCGGCGCCGGCATCGCGATCGCGAGATCGGCGTGCCGCACGAACGGCGCGTCGCGATCGATCTCGGTGTAGAGCGCGACGGCCTCGATGCCGCCGCCCTCTTGCGCGCGCAGCGCCTTCACGGCGCGAATGCAGCGCATCGCCGCTTCGCCGCGGTTGACGATCGCGAGCCGGCGAATCGGCTGGATGCGCGTCACGACGCGAGCCTCGCGGCGTCTGCCGCGGCGCCGAACTCGCACGCAAAGGCGACGAAGCGGCCGTGGTGCGAGAGCGAGAGATCGGCGTGCGCGGGCTCACCGCCGACGCAGAGCACGGGAATGCGCCCGCGCTTCGCGACGCTGAGCGCACCGCCGAACTGCGCGGCCAGCTCGCCGCACGCGTAGGCGCGCGCTGCCGCGGAAGCGTCATCGCCGCGCAAGAGGGCCACGCCTGCGCGCTCGCCGCCGACTCGTGGCGCGCGATCGGTCGCGAGCGCGTGTACGAACTCGTCGTTCTGCTCGACACGCAGCGCGAAGCGGCGCTCGCCCAGCTTCACGCTCCCTCGCTCGCGCGTCTCGAGTGAAACCTCAAAGCGCGCTGGCGCCCACACCACCGCGGAATCGAGCTTCTTCGCGACCTTGTAGGCCGCCTCCTTGGCCGCCCATAACACCCAGCGCACGCGCTCGGTCGCGTCGCCCGCGATCAGGGCGCGCTCGCGCTCGGCGAACACGCGCGCGTCGAAGCGCGGGTGCTGCGCGCCGGGCTGAACGCCCCGGTGCGCGAGATCTACCACGTCATTGCCGATCATCGAAATGACTCCGCTCGAGCTCCACGAGCTTGGCGACGATCTGACGCGAAATGTCGAGCGAGCCGCGCAGCCCGCGCTCGTCGCTCTTCGGTTCGAGCAGAGCGGTGCGTCCGCGAAACACTTCGCCGCGCTTCGGGGCGTCGGTCATCTCTGCCTGTCCGTCGCCGCGCAGGTAGAGGCAAAGCACGCGGCAGCCCTCTACCCCAGAGACGATGCGGCCGACGCCATACGCCGCGCTCTCGATGTCCACGCGGCCCGAGCGGCTGCGTTGGCCTTCCGGGAACACCATCACCGCCTCGCCGATGCTCAACAGGAAGCGCACCTTCTCGAGCACCAGCGCGACTTCCTTGCGATCGGAGCCGCGCGTGATCGGCACGCACTTCAGCAAGTAAGTGAGCGCTCTCTTCCACCAGGTCGAGGCGAAGTGCACGCGCTCCGGCGTGTTCCACGGCAGCGCGGAGAAGTGCGTCAGGTACCACCACGAGCCGCCCAGCGCCCAACCGATCACGAACGAATCGAGCATCGTCAGGTGGTTCGCACAGATCAAGAGCGGCGCGCGCGACTTCTCGCGCAGCTCGCGGTAGGTGCTCTGCAGCTGTTCCGCGCTCTCGATGCGCCAACGAAACGCCCAAGCCATTAGGCTGACGAAGACAGGAATCCAGAGCGGCGAGAGCACGCGCGAGACTGCGCGCTGCCGGCGCAGCGCGCGTTCTTCTTCCCGCGAGAGGCCGTGTGCCAAGCCGTGCCTCGGCCCTTAGAGCTTCTGCGAGATCAGGTTGACGCAGTCGCCGATCGTGTTGACGGTGTCCACGTCCTCGTCGGCGATCTCGATGTCGAACTCGTCTTCGAAAGCGAGCACGACGTCCACGAGCCGCGCCGAGTTCACCTTCAGGTCTTCGAGAATGTTCGTGGCGATGCCCGCGCTGGCGAGCGCCGTCGTGTCCTTTACGTAGGGCGTCAGGATCTTGATCACGCGGGACTGAATTTCACTGGCCTGCATTTCCATCTCTCCTTCTTAGGGGTTCTGCCGCGAACGCGGCGGTGAATCGAATCAAGCGGCCCACTTGCGCAGCACGAGCGCCGCATTCACGTCGCCGAAGCCGAAGCCGGCCTTCAAGATCGTGCGCAGCGCGGGAAATTCTTTCAGCTCGTGGGGAATCGACGCGGCGAACGGCGCGATCTCGGGGTGCACGTCCTCGCAGTTCTTCGAGCCGTGCAGGTAGCCGCCGCGCAGCATCAGCACCGCGGCGATCGCCTCGATCGCGCCGGCGGCGCCGAGCGTGTGGCCGATCAGCGACTTGGTGGACGTGATCCACGGGAAGTTCAGAGGCCCGCGGCCGAGCGCGACGGACCACGACTCGACCTCACGCGGATCTGCGCCCGTCGCGGTGAGGTGGCCGCTGATCGCGTCGACTTCGGCGGGCGCGATGCCCGCGTCGGCGACCGAGGCCTGAATGCAGCGGCGCACGCCTTCGGGATTCGGCGCGGTCATGCTGCCGCCGCCGCGATGCCCGCCGCAGTTCACCGCCGCGCCTAATACCTCGGCGTAGATGCGAGCACCGCGCGCTTGCGCGGCGTCGAGGCTCTCGACGATCACCACGCCCGCGCCTGCGCCCGGAATGAAGCCGCCCGCGGAGGCGCTCATTGGCCGCGACGCTCTCTCGGGTTCGTCATTGTGCTTGCGGTTGAGCACGCGCATCGAGTCGAAGCCGGCCCAGTTGTACGGCGTGGGGACCTCGGCGCCGCCGCACAGCATGCGCTCGGCGAGACCCGCCCGAATGCGAGCCGTGCCCATCGCGATCGCCTCGGCGCCCGTCGCGCACGCGCTCGAGTTCGTCGTCACCTGATTGCCGAGCGCCAGGATGCCCGAAACGCGCGCCGAGAGGCCGCTCGCCATCACCTGCTCGACCGCCGTCGAGCCGAGCTTGCGCACTTTGTTCTGGTTCACCATCGGCACCACGCGATCGCCGACCGTGTCCATGCCGCCGATGCCGGTCCCTAGCACCGCGCCCGTATCCCAGTTCACGTGCTCGTCGCCGAACTTCGGGCGCGCGAGGCCCGCGTCCGCCCACGCCTCCACGGCAGCGACCGCGGCGTAGCGATGAATCGCGTTCATCGCGATCAGCTCTTCCTCGCTGAACAGAGATTGCGCGAGCTCCTCGACGCCTTTCGGGATGGCGCCGACCGTGCAGGCGAAGCCGTGCTTCACCATGAAATCGACCGTGCCGAGCCCGCTCTTGCCCTTGCGCAGCGCGGCGTCGAACTCGGCGATCCCGTTGCCGTTGGGCGCGACGACGCCGAGGCCCGTAATCACTACGCGCCGCCTCATCGCGGAACTCCCATGCCGGAGAGCTGCCCGGAGCACACGGTTTTGCCGTCCTCGGTGGTCATCGTCGCCTCGACTCTCAGCTTGCGGCGCCGGTAGAAGACGACGCGCGATTCGGTTTGCACGACGTCGCCGGGGCGCACGACGCCAGAGAAGTCGACCTGGGTGTCGGTGAACAGCGTCTGAAATTTCTCGGCCTCGGCGGCGTCGAGATCGCGATAGAACAAGAACAGCGCGATCGGCACGACGCCGCACTGCGCCATCGATTCGACGAGCAGTACGCCGGGCGTCACCGGGTTGCCGGGGAAGTGTCCGCGGTAGAAATCCGCGCTCGGGCGCCAGCGATAACGGCCGACGGCGCACTCCGCGGAGAGCTCGACGATCTCGTCCACGAAGCGGAACGGCTCCTGCTGGGGAACCAGCGCGAGCGCCTCCGCCGGTGTGAGCAGCCTACCCACCGTACATGCCTCCGTTCACGTGGATCACGGTGCCATGCACGTAACTGGCTTTCGTCGCCAGCCAGGTGACGACTTCGGCAACTTCGTCGGCCGTGCCCATCCGCGCGAGCGGGATGCGCCCGAGGATGTGCTGCTTCACCTCAGCCGGCAGCTCGCTCGTCATCTCGGTGTCGATGAACCCCGGCGCGACGGAGTTGATGCGGATGTTACGGCCGGCGAGTTCCTGCGCGAGCGACTTGGTCAGCGCATCGAGGCCCGCCTTCGCCATCGTGTATGGCACTTGGCCCGGATTGCCGGTGTGGCCGACCACGCTCGTGATGTTGATGATGCGCGCATCGTCCGAGCGCAGCAGAAAGCGCCGCAGCGCGAGCTTGGTGAGATACCAGGTGGCGCGCTCGATCGCGGCCACCGCGTCGTAATCCTCGAGTCTCATGGTGAGCATGGGCGCGTTCACGTTGAAGCCGGCGTTGTTGACGAGCACATCCAGCCGGCCAGCTTTTTCTTTGAGCTCGACGACCAGCGCGTCGACTTGCGTGGAATCGGCGAGATCGGCTCGCAGCAGGAACGCGTCGCCGCCGCACTTGTCGGCGATCGCGCGCGCCTTCTGCGCGCTCGAGCGGTAGTGCACGCC
>JANNDT010000257.1:0-2360 GCA_031387905.1 Deltaproteobacteria bacterium | reverse complement strand
GGCTCACGCACCGGTACCGAAGCTCGGCATCGGTCGTGTTCACGATCGGATGAGCGGTCTCGGGGCCGCCCGTGATCCCGCGCCACCCAGCGCCGCACCGCGCTCACCGCCTCCTGCCCGGCAGCCTCCGCATCACCGCCGCACTCTCCCCATCCGTCTGCGCCCCGTAACTGACGAGCCATGTGCCCCTCACGCCGCCGTCCTCCGAACGCAGCGCGAACAGCACGAGCTCGTCCTGCGGGTCGCTGTCGCCCTCGAAGCGCACCAGCTCCACCACCGCGAGCTGCTCCGGCGCGAGCGCGCGGGCGGCGTCGAGCGCGTAGAGCGCGCCGCGCTCTGCGCGGAACGAATCGCGAAAGCCCGCGGCAGCGAGGCGCGCGAGCGCGGCGATCAGCGTCTCCATGCCGCCGACCGTCGCACTCGTTTGCGCCGTCGCCCAGCTCGGGCGCGAATGCGTTCTGGCCCGCCACGATATTTTTGACTCAAAAACCGCGGAGCGCGCGAGCGCGTCAGGCTGGGGTGCAACCAGGCGGCGCGCGTTGCGCGCAAAGGGGGGGACACCGTGAAGGGCTCGATCGAACGCTTCGAGATGCAGGCCAACTTCGAGGGGCTGGTGCAGCTGCTGGCGAAGAATCTCTACAGCTCGCCAGATGCCTTCGTGCGCGAGCTCGTGCAGAACGCGCACGACGCGATTCGCCTGCGCGTGCAGCGCGAGCGCGGCTTCGGCGGGCACATCGCGATCGAGTCGCGGCCGGCGGAGCGCACGCTCACGTTCACGGACGACGGCGTGGGCATGAGCCGGCGCGAGATCCGGCAGTTCCTGTCAGTCATCGGGTCCTCGGGGACCGGCACGGCGCGCGAGCGGCTCGCTGAACTTGGCGCGCCGGAGGCGGAGAGCCTAATTGGTCGCTTCGGGATCGGGCTGCTCTCGGCGTTCCTGGTGGCGGAGCGCGTCGAGGTGCGCACGCGCAAGCTGGGCGCGAAGACGGGGCTGCTCTGGCGGAACGACGGCTCGGCGAGCTGCTCGCTCGAGCCGTGCGCGGTGCCGGCGGTCGGCACGCAGCTCACGCTCCTCGTCGCGCGGGAGCACACGGCGCTGCTCGAGGAAGACGCGCTGCGCACCGCGCTGCTGCGCTACTGCGACTTCATCCCGTACCCGATTCGCCTGAACGGCCGCGGCCCGGTGAACGCGATGAGCGCGCCGTGGCACCGGCCGACCTGGGCAGCGCCTGATAAGCGCGAGGCGGAGCTGCGCGAGTTCGTCGACCGCCGCTTCGCGGACCTGCCGCTCGAGGTGATTCCGGTCGACCTCGAAAAGCCGCTGCGCGTGCAAGGCGCGCTCTTCATCACGCACAACCGCGTACCCGATTTCAACTCGGCCGGCACGCTCGACGTCTACGTGCGCCGCATGTTCGTGCGCGAGGCCGACCCGGACCTAATGCCGCCGTGGGCGAAGTTCGTGCGCGGCATCATCGACAGCTCCGCGCTCGAGCTGAACGCTGCGCGCGACAACGTGCGGCGCGGCGGTGCGCAGCTCGAACAGCTGCGCGAGGCGCTCGGGCGACTCGTGCTCGACCGCCTCGCGCTGCTCGCCGAGCGCGAGCCGGAGCGCATGGCGCGCATCTGCAAGTGGCATCACTTCCACCTGAAGGGCGTCGCGCTGTTCAACGACGAGTTCTTCGAGAAGGCCGGCGACTTGTTGTTCTTCGAATCGAGCCGCGGCCCGGTGTGCCTGCGCGACGCACTGCGCGAGCGGCACACACTCGACGAGGCGGGCCGCGTCGTGGTGCACACCGTCTCCGCTGCCGGAGCGGCGCAGCCTTATTACAGGCTCGCCGCCGAGCGCGGCTGGCTGGTGATCGACGCGAGCAAGCCGATCGACGAGGCGCTGCTGCGCCGGCTCGCCGAGCGCTTCGCGGATCGCCTGACGCTGATCTCGCTCGACGGCGCGGAGCCCGCCGACGTGTTCGAGCCGCTCGCGCCGGCGGAGGCCGCGGAGCTGCGCCCGCTCGAGATCGCCGTCGAGCGCGCGCTGCGCGGCGCTGGCCTCGGCGCGTACCTGGTGAGCGCGCGGCGCTTCGCGCTCGCCGAACTGCCCGCGCTGGCGCTCGCTTCGCCGCAGACTGAAGCCGAGGAACAGCTCGAAGCCTACGCGGACGCGCCCTGGGTCGCGCCGCAGCTGGCGGCGCTCACCAAACAAGTGGTGCGCGACCGCATCCGGCCGCTGCGCCTGGTGCTGAACGCGCGCCACCCGCTCGTCTGGAACCTCGCCGCGCAGCTCGCGCGCGGCGCGCTCTCGGAGCCCGCGTGCGTGGGGCTCGCGCTCTCCGCGCTGCTCCACGCGCGCAAGCTGATTACGG
>JANNDT010000213.1:0-1753 GCA_031387905.1 Deltaproteobacteria bacterium | reverse complement strand
GCGTACGACCGCGCCGCCGCGCGCTCAATCGTGCGCTTCGGGCGCTGGGTGCTGATCGCGACCCTGATGACCTTTCTGCTGACCCAGAGTGATCGCCTGGTGCTCGGTAAGCTGATGAGTTCCGGCGAACTCGGCGTCTACGCGATCGCGCTGGGCCTCACACAGACGCTCCCGGAGGTGATGCAGGGCCTCTCGGGGAACATCCTCTTCCCGGTGTACGCGCGGCTCGGCGCTCTCGAGATCGCAGAGCAGCGACGCGAGGTCGAGCGTTACCGCTTCGTGATCCTCGCGGTGGCGTTGCCGATGCTGTGGCTGCTCGCATTCCTCGGACCCGTGCTCGTGCATGTGCTCTACGACCCGCGCTACGAGAACGCGGGCTGGATGGTGCAGCTGCTCGCGGCCTCGCTGATTCCAACGATCATCAGCGTCTCCGCCGAGCGCGCGCTGCTGGCGCGCGGCGACTCGTTCGCCCATATGATCCTCCAGATGGGGCAAGCCGCGGCCGTGCTCTTCGGGCTGTTCCTGGGCTACGAGCTGCTCGGCGGAGCGCGCGGCGTCCTGATCGGCCTCGTCGCCGGGCGCTGGCTCGGCTACTTGCCGCTTGCGTTGTTACTGCGGCGTATCAACCTCTGGCTACCGCGCCTAGACGGGCTCGCCTTCGCCGCCTCGGCCCTGGTGCTCGGCGTCGGCCTCGTGTGGAGGCGAGGGCTGTGAGCTCCGCCGCGGCGAACGCGCGTGAGCGCCTGCCGGACTTCATCGTGATCGGCGCGATGAAGGGCGGCTCGACGACGCTCTCGGGCCTGCTGGCCCGGCACCCACAGATCTTCATGTGCGAGCCCAAGGAGCCTCAGTTCTTCAGTCGCTCCGAGCGTTTCGAGCGCGGGCTCGATTCGTATCGGTCGCTTTTCGCTTCCGCATCCCCCGAGCAGCGAGTTGGCGAGGCCTCGACTTGTTACTCGCGCTGGCCGCACTACGGGGACGTCGCGAAGCGGATCGCGGATTGCGTGCCGAACGTGAAGCTGGTCTACCAGCTTCGCCATCCCGTCGAGCGAGCCTACTCACACTACAAGCACTTGATGGAGGAGCGCGTGGCCCGCGGTACGGGTCCGCTCGTCTCCTTCGCGCAGGCGATCGAGGAAGTTCCCGAGATCCTCGACGCGAGCCGGTACGCGCTTCAAATCGAGCGCTACCTCGCGCACTTTCCGCGAGCGCAGTTGCTGGTCCTGACGCTGGACGACTTGCGCGCTCGGCCGCTCGAAACCTGGCAGGAACTCCAGGAATTCCTGGGCGTGGCGCCGCAGGAACTTGCGAGCGGAAGGCTCCCGATCGATAACGCATCGGGCACGAAGGTCGCGCGTGGAGGAATGCGCCAGATCGTCCGCCGAGTGCGAAGCCTGCCCGGCTGGGCGCGCATCAAGGCGCTCATGCCTGCGAACGCGAGGCGAGGCGTGCGCGCGTGGATGCTACGACCCGAAGTAGCCCGACGCATTCAGGGCGCGCGTATGCGCGCGCACCAGGAATCTGTGTCGCCACTCGATGCTGCGAGCCGCCGTAACATCCTCGAACAACTCGACGAGCAAACTCGCGCGCTCGAGCGCTTCCTGGGCCGCGAGTTGCCCGAGTGGCGCGCCTAGTGTTCTCGTACCCCTCGGCCACGATCTTTTTTCATCTCGCACTGTTGGGTTTTCCGCTGATCGTCGTTGCGCTTTTCGCGAGTCTTCGTCCGCGCCGCGCCGTAATTTGGTGCTGTCTG
>JANNDT010000171.1:0-15101 GCA_031387905.1 Deltaproteobacteria bacterium | reverse complement strand
CTCGTGCGGCGCGCGCGGCTGTGGGCCGGCGGGCGGGCGGCTATCGTGGAATGGAGCGGGTTGCTCGCTATTCCGAAACGCTACTTCGTCGATCTGCATCATGTTGTGGCGCGCGATCCTTATATTGCACGCACGCATATGGCTGTGGCGGGCGGCGCTGTTGCGGCGCTGGTGCTGGTTGGGTTGAACTATGGCCTCGCGTTTTATTCGCGAACGCTGGATTTTGCGATTCTGGCTGCCGCGGCGATCATGCTCATCGGCGCTCATTTCATTTGGCTGCGCCGCCGCGACACCCCCACCCGCCTGTCGCGCGGAGCTTGGAGCCGATTGCCTTACACGTTGACGGCTTTCGCTCTCGGCCTTGGCATTTTGGTCGTGACGCCGCCAGAGACGGTTTCGGCCGCAACTGCGACTGTTTAGCGTGATCTGGATCACAACCGTGGATCGCGCTGGGAAAACGCGTCCGTGACATCCGCGTCACGATCGTGACGAGGCAGTTACCAAATCTCGCGAGACGACGCGGCTTAGCGGGCGCCGATCTGGCGAAGCGCGGCGAGGATCTCCTGCGCACCTTGGGGACGGGCGGCGGGGTCCTTCGCGAGGCAGCGCAGGATGAGTTCGGCGAGAGGGGCCGGTACGTCGGCACGGATCGAGCGCGGATCCGGCGGTGCCGTGTGCACGTGGTGATAGGGCACGTTGCCTTCGCGGAACGGCAGGGTGCCGGTCGCGAGTTCGAACGCGGTCACCCCGAGACTGTAGAGATCGGAACGGTGGTCGACGTTCGCGCCGGTCGTCTGCTCGGGACTCATGTAGTAGGGCGTCCCGGACGCGAGCGTGGTGTGGTTCAGCACCTCTTCGACCACCTTCGCGAGGCCGAAGTCCATGATCTTGGCCTTCTTGTCGCGGGTCCACATCGTGTTCGCGGTCTTGACGTCGCGGTGCACGATCTTGTGCGCGTGCGCGTAGTGGAGGCCTTCGCATACCTGCGCCAGCACGTGCACGATCGCGCGCGGCGACAGCGGCCCGCGCTGCTTGACGATTGCCTTCAGCGTCGTGCCGTCGACGTACTCCATTGCGATGTAGGTGCGGCCGTCTTGTTCGCCCGCGTCGTACACCGTCACGATGTTCGGGTGATTCAGCTTCGCGGCCGCCTTCGCCTCGCGCAGGAAGTTCCGCAGCGCCTGGGGGTTGTCGCGTAGCTGATCGGGCAGAACCTTGAGCGCGACCGTGCGATCCAGCACGAGATCGGTGGCCTTGTAAACGATGCCCATGCCGCCGCGGCCGAGTTCGCCGTCAATGCGGTAGCGCGCGCCGCGGGGCGCGCCGGTCTTCGAGTCGGTCAAGCCTGCGACGCCGGAGGTCGCCGCCTGCGCCGTCGCGAGCGTCCGTAATGACTCGAGCCGCGCGTCGACGTCCCGGAAGTGGTAATCGGTCGCGAGGATCTTCTCGTAGACCTCGATCGCCTGCGTGAGGTGGCCTGACGCCTCGTGCAGCGCTGCAAGCTGGTAGTAGAGCTCGGCGTTCGCGGCCGAGAGCGCCTCGCCGCCAATCGCTTGCTCGAGCTTCTTCTGCGCGAGGCTGTGCTTGCCCTTCTTGCGGAAGATCTCGCCGAGCAGCGCCGCAGCCTCGCGGAACTCAGGCGAATCCGCGGCGACCTGCTGGAGCAGCTTGATCGCGTCCTCGTCGTGTTCGTCGCGCGCCAGCACGCGCGCGGCCGCAAGGTTCGCGCCCGCCTGCGCGAGGTATCGCGCTTCGCGGCGCGTATCGCCGAGGTGCCCGGCGCACTCGGCCGCCTCCTTGAAGTGGCGCGCCTTCTCGTACGCGACCGCCGCGCGGTCCCACTCCTCTGAGAGCCGGAACATCTCCGCCGCGCGCACCGAATCGCTGCCGCGCTCATAACACTCGCCCGCGCGCTTCCAGTCTTCGAGGTTGCGGTAGAGATCCGCCGCGGCGCCGAAATCCCCGGCCTCGCAGAGCAGCTCTGCCGCCTCGCCCTCGCGCCCCTTGTCGCGCAGGTGCTCCCCCAACATCTGCGCCGCCGCGCCGTTCTCGCCGAGCCGGCGCAGCGCCTCCGCCGCCTTCGGCACGTTGCCCGCCCGTTGGTGCAGATCCGCCGCGCGCTCGTGTAGGCCAGCGCGATCGGCGAGATCCGCCGCAACCGCCCAGCATTGCCCTTGCGTGAGTGTTCGCAGTGCGGCGTCGATGTCGCCGGACTCCTCGTACAGCTTCGCCGCCTGGAGCACGAGGTTCTTCAGCTCCTTCGCCTTCTTCGGGTCCTGGCCCGCCGCTGGGTTGTTCTGCTCGTCCTCGAGCGCTTTCTCGATCGCCTGCGCTGCGCGCTTCCACTCATTCACCTGAAGGAACGCCTGCGCAGCGTGGCGATGGAACTCGCAGCGCGAATAACACTCGCCGGCGAGCAGCAGGTTGCCCGCCTTCTCGTACAGTTCGGCGGCGACGCTCATGCGGCCGCCCTTCCGATAACAATCCGCAGCTTTTTCCCAGTGGCTGCGCGACGCGAACAACGCGCCCGCGCTCTCGAAGCGGCCTGCTTGCGCGAACAACTCTGCCGCGTCCTCGAAGCGGTTCTGGTCCTGGCGCACCTCAGCGGCCTTCGCGATCTCGCGCGCATCGGTGAAGTACTTCACCGCTTGATCGTGGAGCCCGCTCTGGGCGCAGAGTTCGCCGGCCGCGACGAGGTCGCCATCCCTCGCGATCCGCGCCGCTTCCTTTTCGAGCTTCTTGGTCGCGCGTCCGTCGAGCTTGGGTGCGTCCGCCATGCCGAGCGAACTCGACGGTCCCTTCGCGCTACCGCCCTTCGCGTCCGCCTTCTTCGCCTTGGGGCCGAACAGCACACACGCGAGGCCCGCGGCGACCAGCGAGGCGCCCGGCACCACTCCGACGAGCAGCTTCGCGTATTTCGCTAGACCGGCTGCCGCCAGCGCGGCGCGGATCGCGCCATCGAGGGCGGCGATCGCGGCGTGATCGGGGGCGAACGCGCTGCCGAGACCCCACGCCCCGAGCGTGAGAAACACGAGCGCCAACGCTGACGTGAGGACCCGCAACATCTCCGCGCGTATCGGCGGCGCGCGGGCGCAGGCTGAGCCTTTGCCGGGCCCTAGAAGAGGTGTCCCTGCCGGCCCACGCTGGGCACTGGCAGGCCGAAGTGCTCGAAGGCGCGGCGCGTCGCCACCCGACCGCGTGGCGTGCGGTCGAGAAAGCCACCCTGGATCAGAAACGGCTCGATCAGATCCTCGATCGTGCCGCGGTCTTCGGACAAGGCCGCTGCGAGCGTTTCAACGCCAACCGGGCCGCCGCCGAACTTCTCGATGAGCGTCAGCAGCAGCGCGCGATCGAGTTTGTCGAAGCCGGCCTCGTCGACGTCGAGGCGCTCGAGCGCATAGCGAGCGACCTCGGCGGTGACGGCGGCGTCGGCTCCATTGTCGACCGACGAGAAATCGCGCACGCGGCGCAGTAGCCGGTTCGCAATGCGCGGGGTGCCGCGCGAGCGCTGCGCGATCTCGCCCGCGGCATCGCCCGCGAGCCCGATGCCGAGCACGCGCGACGACCGAGCGAGCACGCCGACGAGGTCCGCGGTGGGGTAGTAATCGAGCCGCGCGGACCAGCCAAAGCGGTCGCGCAGGGGCGAACTGAGCAAGCCCGCGCGCGTCGTCGCGCCCACGAGCGTGAAATGCGGCACGTCGATGCGCAGCGAGCGAGCGGTCGGGCCCTGCCCGATCAGCACGTCGAGCTGGAAATCCTCCATCGCGGGATAGAGCACCTCTTCGACGGCGGGCGGCAGGCGGTGGATCTCGTCGATGAAGAGCACGTCGCCGGTCTCGAGGTTGGAGAGCAGCGCCGCGAGATCGCTGGCGCGCTCGAGCACTGGGCCGCTGGTGGCGCGGAACTGCGCGCTCATCTCGCGGGCGACGATGCGCGCGAGGGAGGTCTTGCCGAGCCCGGGCGGCCCGTAAAACAGCAGATGGTCTAGGCACTCGCCGCGCTGCTTCGCAGCGGCGATGAAGACCGCGAGGTTCTCGCGCAGGCGGTTCTGACCGACCATTTCGGCGAGCGTCTGCGGGCGCAGCGTGTCTTCGAAGCCCGCCTCGCCAGGCAGCGGATCCCGGACGAGCGGGCTGCGTTCGACGCTCTCGGTCATCGCGCGAGCCTGCGCAGGGCCGCGCGCACGAGTTCCGCGATCGGCGCCTCTGCACCGAGTTCGCCGACGACCTCCTCGGCGACGCGCTCGGCCTTCGGCCGCGCCGTCTGCAGGTTGAGCAGCGCCGAGATCAGTTGCTCGCGCGCGGCGTCAGCTTCGCTCATGGGAGGGCGGGCCGGCGCCGAGCTGCCGGCGAGCGCGGCTAGCTCGAGCGCCCGATCGCGCAGCTCGACGCAAATTTTCTCCGCGAGCTTCGCGCCCACGCCCGGCACGCTGCGCAACGTCGCGTGGTCGCTGGCGCGGATCGCGCGCACGAGCGCGCCCGCCTCGATGCCCGAGAGAATGCGCTGCGCAAGTCTCGGGCCGACGCCGCTGGCGTGCAGTAACAACTCGAACGCGGCGCGCTCGAACTCCGTCGCGAAGCCGAACAGCACGAGCGCGTCTTCGCGCACGTGCGTGTAGATGCGCAGGGCGACGGTCTTCCCTTCGTCGGGCAGCTGCCCAAACGTCGAGAGCGGGATCCACGCCTCGTAACCGACGCCGCGCACGTCGATCACGACGCGTGTCGGCGTGCGCTCGACGAGCGTACCCTCCAGCCGCGCGATCATCGCGCCGTCCGCAGCACGAATTGCGCGGCGCGCGGCCGCCCGCGCTTGCGCGAGGCGCTCTCCGCCCAGAGCCGCCGCGCTTCGCTCGCAGTCGCGCTAGCGGGCGCGCGCGCGTCCGGGCGTTGCGCGCGCCCGAGCGCGCCGTTCATGTGCGCACGACAGATCGCCGCGGCGAGCGCGTCGGCGGCGTCGCGCGCGGGCAACGTCTCGAGCGCGAGCAAGCGCTGCACCATCGCCTGCACCTGCGCCTTCGCCGCAACACCGCTCCCCGTAACAGCCAGCTTGATCGCCTGGGGCGAGAGTTCCTCGACCGGCAGCGCAGCGGCGCCGATCGCGGCGAGCGCGACGCCGCGCGCTTGCCCGAGCACGAGCGCCGAGCGCGAACTCGCCGCCACGAAGATCTTCTCGATCGCGGCGTGCGTGGGGCGGTGCAGCGCGATCACTTCGCCGAGGCCCGCGTGAAGCAGCGCGAGGCGCGCCGCCATCGCTTGCTGGCGCGGCGGCCGCAGCGCCCCGTGCGCGATGTGGCGCACGCCGCTTCGATCGCACTCGATCACGCCATAGCCCGTGGCGTTGGTGCCGGGATCGATCCCGAGAATGCGCAATGGCCACCTAATCGCGAGGAGAGAAAACGCGCGGGGGGATCAGCGCGCCTCGCACTGTAACGCTCGCGCTTCGCGCTCACGATCTTCCTGGTTTACTTCGCTCGCCTTCGGCTCGCTGCGCGCTTCGCTTGCGGCCTCCCGCCCTGAATTGAGGCGCTACGGCGTTCGGGCGGCCGCGAACTCCCTCTCACCTCGGTCGGGCTTCGCCCGGATTTCGCTGGGGCGGGTCGCGTCGCGTGAGCCGCGATCAAACGAACTTTGCAAGCTCGTCCGCTGAAATATCAAAATTCGCGTGCACGTTCTGGACATCGTCGAGGTCTTCGAGCGCCTCGGCGAGCTTCACCATCGATTCGGCGGCATCGCCCGTGAGGGGGACCTGCGTCGAGGCGTGCAGCGTGATCTCGGCGCTCTTCGGCGTCAGGCCAGCCTTTTCGAGCGCCGCTCTCACCGCCTCGAGCGCATTCGGCTTCGTCACCACCGTGAACACGCCGTCGTATTCGAGCACATCGTCGGCGCCCGCCTCGAGCGCCGCCTCCATCACTGCGTCGCTGTCGCCACCTTCGAGAATGATGTTGCCCGCCTTGTCGAACAGGTGAGAGACGCAGCCCTGCGCACCCATGTTTCCGCCGTGCTTCGAGAAGCAGTGGCGCACTTCGCTGACGGTGCGCGCACGGTTGTCGGTGAGCCCCTCGACCAGCACTGCGACGCCGCCCGGCCCGTAGCCCTCGTAAACCACTTCCTCGAAGTTCGAGCCCTCGCCGCCACCCGCGCCCTTTTGCACGGCGCGCATGATCGTGTCCTTGGGCATGTTGGCGCCGCGCGCCTTCTCGACCGCGAGCCGCAAGCGCGGGTTCGAGTCGATGGCGCTGCCGCCGAGCCGCGCGGCGGTCGAGATCTCGCGGATCATCTTGGTGAAGACCTTCCCGCGCTTGGCGTCGATCGCGCCCTTCTTGCGTTTGATCGTTGCCCACTTGGAATGACCGGACATCGCAGTCGCTCTCCCGAGAAGGCCCACCTCCTAGCGCAGGCGCTCGGACCGCGAAACCGCCCGCCGCCTCTTGGAAGGCCACCTCTCGTCCGCCTCAAGACGACCTACGGGTTGCACCGATACGAGCCCGGAGTCCCGCCCTGCGGCGGGGCGGAGGGGCCATGGCGGAAATCGCGGTCGGCATCGATTTGGGAACCAGCAACTCCTGTGTGGCCATCGCCCGCGGCCGCAAGCTGGAGGTGCTCGCGAACGCCTGCGGCGAGCGCATCACGGCGAGCGTCGTCGCCTTCGGTGCGGACGGATCGGTACAGGTGGGCAATACAGCCCGCGCGAACTTGATCCTCGACCCGCAGAACTCGGTGGCCTCCGGCAAGCGCCTGATCGGGCGTTACTCGTTCTCCGAAGAAGTGAAGAAGGCGCGCGCCGTCTGCGCCTACAAGATCCTCGACGGGCCGGGCCACAGCGTCCGCATTCAGATTCGCGACGAGCTGTATTCGCTGCCTGAGATCTCGGCGATGGTGCTGAAGGAGATGAAGAGCATCGCCGAAGCGCGGCTCGGCCAGCCCGTGACCAAGGCAGTGATTACGGTGCCGGCGTACTTCAACGACAACCAGCGCCAGGCCACCAAAGACGCCGGCAAGATCGCGGGGCTCGAGGTGCTGCGGCTGCTCAACGAGCCCACCGCCGCGGCGCTCGCCTACGGCTTCGGCAAAGGCCTCACGCAGAAGGTCGCGGTCTACGACCTCGGCGGCGGCACCTTCGATATTTCGATCCTCGAGATCGGCAAGGACGTGTTCGAAGTGCTCGCCACCTGCGGCGACACTTATTTGGGCGGCGACGACTTCGACGACCGCGTGATCGACCTGCTCGCCGACGAGTTCGTCGCGAAGTACGGCACCAATCTGCGTGCGGACATGTACGCGCTCGAGAAACTGAAGGTCGCTTCCGAAGCGGCGAAGCGGACGCTCTCGACCGCGGAACTCGCGGAGATCCGCATCCCCGACATCGCGCGCGATGCGCAGGGCGGCTCGCTCTCGATCGAACGCACGCTGACGTCAGCCGAGTTCGAGACGCTGGTCGGCGACCTGGTGCTGCGCACGTTCAAGGTGTGCGACGAAGCGCTGCAGCAAGCGGGCCTCGTGGCGCGCGACCTCGACGGCGTGATTCTGGTGGGCGGCCCAACGCGGCTGCCGCTGATCCGTCGCCACGTGCAGAGCTACTTCCAGCAAGCGCCGCGCACCGACGTCGACCCGGACGAAGTGGTCGCGATGGGCGCTTCGATCCACGCGGCGGCGCTGGTCGGCGACGTTGTTACGGAGGAAGCCGCTGGCGGCGGCGCGTTCCTGCTCGACGTGACGCCCCTGTCGCTGCGCGTCGGCGTCTCGGGCGGACTCGCCGAGACGCTGATCGAACGCAACACGCCGGTGCCGATCGAGCAAACGCGCAGCTTCACCACCGCGCAAGACAATCAGGAGCGCGTGCAGATCCGCGTTTATCAGGGCGAATCGCGCAGGGCGGAGGAGAACGAACTGCTCGGGCAGTTCGAGTTCGCCGGCTTCAAGAAGGCGCCGCGCGGACAGGTGCGCATCGACGTGACCTTCGAGATCAACGCCGACGGCATTCTCAACGTGAGCGCGCGCGATCCGGGGACGAACAAGGTGGCCTCGACGACGCTGAGTTTCTCGTCGGGCCTATCGGACGGCGAGCTCGACGAGATCCTCGAAGCGGATCGCACGAGCCGCGTGCAAACGGACGCCGCCCCAGACGAGGAACTCGTACTCGCGCCCGCACCGCCCGCCGCGCCGGCTGCGCCGGCCGCACCGGCTGCGAAACTTGCGCGCGCGGCCGCGTCCGCGGTGATCGCGATCGCGGCGAGCGCGCCGGAAGACGTCGACTTCGTCGACGACGAGGGCACGGACGGCCTGCTCGAAGAGCCCGACCTCAGCCTTGACCTCGAGACGACGCAGCCGAACTTGGTTTCGGAACCCGTTCCCGCTGCTGAGCCCGAGCCGGCGGCGCCCGAGGCGTCCACTGCCGAAGCCGAGGAGCAAGCGGCGATCGATCTCATGGACGACCTCGACGCGCTCGCGGATGCAGCGCTGGTCGATGAAGCCGACCTCGAAGGCATCGAGATCGAAGCGAACGGCGACCCAGCCGAGCGCACGGACCTATTGAGCGGCAGCGAGAGCCTGTTCGACAAGGGCGCCGATCTCTCCCGGTACCACCACGAAGACGAATGAGGGGCGTGTGAGCATCTCTGCCGTCGAGGTTCGCGCACTCGGAAAGCTGGTCGACGAACTCGACTACTACCAGCTGCTCGAGTTGCCTCGCAGCGCGCCGGCCTCAGCCGTCAAGCAGGGTTATTACGCCGCTACCCGCAAGCTCCACCCCGACGCGAACCGGCAGCTCGTGGGCGCCGACCGCGAGACGCTGGAGCGCATCGCCAAGCGCGTCAGCGAGGCTTATCAGGTGCTGCGCGACCAACGGCGGCGCAACGCCTACGACGCGCAGCTCGCGGGCGGTGCGAACCGCATCCCGCTCGCCGAAGCCGAGGCGCGCGCCGACAAACAGGCGCTCGACGACTACCTCGGCAAGAGCCCGAACGGCCGCCGCTACTTCGGCCTCGCCCGCGCCGACCTCGACAAGGGCGACCTCGCCTCAGCCGCCCGCAACCTGAAGATGGCCCTCACCTTTGAGCCCGCGAACGAGGGGTTCAAGAGGAAAGCGGAAGAAATCAAGCTGGCGCTGCGCAACGCGCCGCCGGGTCGCGTGGGGCCGCCGGATATCGGAAGGTAGGAGGGGCGCGGTCGTCCTCTTCGACTCCCGCGTCTTCTCACCTCGTTTTCTTGGGCTTCGCTCGGCTCCGAAGACTCCGCCTCGCTGCGCGCCGCGTCACGCAGCTAGCTCGCGCCCACTCGGGCGCTCGCGGCTTGCGGTACGCATCCAGCCCGCGTGCCGTGGTCAGGTCTGCGCAGCCGCCTCGTGACTCCGCTGTCGCGCCTCGTACGCGCCGCGCGAAGACGGCAGAAAACTGCGGCAAGCCCGCGCCCGCCGGTAGCCGAGGCCGGCGCCGTGGGCCATCCTGCGCCCTTCGCGCGATGACCGCGCCAAAACGACACAGGAGCCCCCATGTCCGATGCCCAGGCGGCGAAGCGGCCGCTTCCGGCCGTCGACTTCTTGAAGCTTCCCGACGGCGGCGATCCCTACCTCGAAGGCCACAAGTGCGGCGCGTGCAGCGCGATCTTCATCGGCGATCGCAAGATCTGCTCGAAGTGCGGCGCCCGCGACAAGATCGCGCCCGTCAAGCTCGCCAACACCGGCAAGCTCTACGTCTACTCGATCGTGGCGCGCTCCTTCCCCGGTGTTCAGGTGCCGTACATCTCCGCGATCGTCGATCTCGACGGCGGCGGCACGGTGAAGGGCAACCTGATCGGCGTCGATCCGAACCCCGAGAAGATCAAGTTCGGGATGGCGGTCGATGTGGTCTACAAGGACGCCCTCGGCCGCAAGGACAAAGAGGGCAACTCGTACATTTCCTACTTCTTCCAAGCACGCGCCTAATCAGGCTGCGAGAGGAGTCTCTCCATGAGCGATGTCTACGTAGTCGGAATCGACATGCTGAAGTTCATGAAGGCTGGCACGGGGCCGGCCGTCGAGTTGCTGGGCGCGCAGGCCGCGCTGATGGCGCTCGATGACTGCGGCCTCACGATCCAGCAGATGGAGGCGCTCTACTGCGGCAACCTCGGCCAGGCCAGCGGCATGGTCGGCCAGCGCGTGCTCCAGCAGATCGGCCAGACCGGCATCCCCGTGGTGAATTGCGCGAACGCCTGCGCCACCGGCGCGACGGCTTTCCGCGAGGCCTGGATGTCGATCAAGGCCGGCGTGTATGACGTCGTGCTCGCGGTCGGCGTCGAGAAGATGGGCGCCGGCTTGCTCGGCGGCGCGGGCGGCGGCGCGGGCATTCCGAAGGAAGGCCTGCTCGGTTCCGGCACGATGCCGGCCGTGTTCGCGGAAGCGGGCATGGAGCACAGCCGGAAGTACGGCACGACCTTCGCGCAGTTCGCCAAGGTGTCGGTGAAGAATCACCACCACTCGACGCTCAATCCGAAGGCGATGTACCAGATCGAGACTCCGCTCGAGGTGGTGATGAACGCCGAGATGATCGCGTACCCCAACACCAAGCTGATGTGCTCGGTGAACGTGGACGGCGCGGCGGCGGCGGTGTTGTGCAGCGAGAAGAAGGCGAAGGAACTCGGCCTGATGAAGCGCGCGGTGCGCGTGAAGGCGAGCGTGCTCACGAGCGATCCGTGGCAGGAGCGCGATCTCGTGATGCCCGACGTGAACACCTGCACGCGGCTCGCGGCCAAGAAGGCCTACGAGATGGCGGGCATCGGCGCGAGCGACATCAGCTTGGTCGAGCTGCACGACTGCTTCGCGACCGCCGAGATTCTCCACTACGAGAACCTCGGCCTGTGCAAGGACGGCGAAGCGGGCCAGATGATCGACAGCGGCGCGGTCGCACTCGGCGGCAAGGTGCCGGTGAACGTGTCCGGCGGCCTGCTCTCGAAGGGCCACCCGCTCGGCGCGACGGGCATCGCGAACATCTACGAGGTGTCGACGCACCTTCGCGGTGAAGCCGGCAAGCGCCAGGTTGCGAACGCGCGCTTCGGTATGACCCACGTGATCGGGCTCGGCAGCGCATGCGGCATCCACATCCTCGAGAAGGTTTGATCGCGCTTCGCGCGATCAAACCGGATCCTCCTTGGTTGACTTCGCTCGCCTCCGAGGACGCCGGCTCGCTGCGCGCTTCGCTTGCGGCCTCGCGCCCGGGCCCGTCGGCACCTCGACAACGAGAATGAAGCGGCCGGTTGGCAGAACGCCGACCGGCCGTTTTCTCTTTTGATCCGCGTTTGGCGCGAGATTCAATTGCGGGTGAGGCCTCTCGTTCTAACTTCGGCCCGTGCGTAAATCTGCTCTGCTCCTCACTTCGGCGGTTCTTGTCCTGATCACCCTGATTGCTGGTTGCCCGAGCGATCAGCCCAGCGCGATCTCCGCGTCTCCCGACGCGAGCGCCGCGCAGGCCGCGCCCGCACCCACGCCCGGGCCGACACCGCCAGCGAGCGAGAGGCGCGGTCGCCCGCTGCCTGCATTCGACGGCGCAGCGCTCGATGGTTCGCCGCTCTCGATCGCGAAGTTCCTCGGCAAGCGCACGCTGCTGTTCGGCTTCAACCCTGAGCTGCCGAATGCGCGCGTCGTTGCAGACGCCCTCGCGATCGTCGCGCGGGATCGCAGCGCCGCCAATTTTCAGATCGCTGGCTTCTCGATGGGCTCGACGCCCGAGACGACCGCGGCCTTTCTGAAAGACATCGGCGTCGACTTCACCACCTTCTCCGATCCCAGCGGCGACTTCATCAAGAAGTACGCCGGGCCTTCGCCGCTCTGGATGCTGCTCGCCGACGCCGACGGCAACGTGATTCAGGCGACCGACTATTTCCCGACCGATCTGCCGGAACCGGGAAAAGCCGTCGAGCGCATGCTGCGCGAATGGCTGCGCCTCGCGCCGGCAGGCGAACTCCCGCTTGCGCCGGATTTCATGGCCACCCGCATGGGCGGCGGCGCGCCCTTCAAGCTGTCCGCGCTGCGCGGCAAGCCGCTCGTGCTGGTGTTTTTCCTGCACACCTGCCCGCACTGCCACGACGCGCTCGGCTTCCTGAAGGACGAGTTCGCGAAGCTCGGCGACGCCGCGCCGGCGCTCGTCGGCATCTCCGTCTCCGCCAGCGAATACGCCGTGAAGGAGGAACTCGACCGGGCGGGGCTCGGCTTCTTCCAGGTCGTGTTCGATGAAGACGGCTCGATCCGTAACAAGTACGGCGCAACGCTCGGCGTCCCGGTCGTGTTGCTGATCGACGCGCAAGGGCGAATTACCGCGCGCACCCAGGGCTGGCGCGTCGAGCGCGATCCGCCGCTCACGCGCATGCGGCTCGCAACGCTCGTCGGCAAGGAGCCGCCGATGCTGCTCAGCCAGAGCGGCTACAGCGGCAACGATTTCTGCGCCGCGTGCCACGCGAGCGAAGCCGCGACCTGGGAACTCACGCAGCACGCGACCGCGCTCAACACGCTCGTGAAGTACGGCGCTGACGGGCGCAGCGAGTGCGTGACGTGCCATGTCGTCGGCTACGGGCAACCGGGCGGGTTCACGATCGCGCGCGGCGAGCCGTCACTCGAGAACGTCGGCTGCGAGACGTGCCACGGCCGCGGCGGCCCGCACCTTTCGCCGGGCCACGTGGCGGGCAATGATTACGAGAAAGTTTGCGCGACCTGCCACACGCCCGAGCATTCGCTCGGCTTCAAGTACGCGAAGTTCCTGCCGCGCGTCTCGCACGCGGAGCTCGCAATACTCTCGCCGACCGAGAAGCAGGCGTTCCTCGCAGCGCGCGGAAAGCCGCGCACGGACTTATTGCCCGAGAACGTGGCGAGCGTGGGCAGCGAGGCTTGCGCGAGCTGTCACGCCAGCGAGTACGCGAAGTGGCAGGCACATCCGCACGCGAAGGCATCGCCCGAAGTGGGCTGCGAGACCTGCCACGGCGGCGGCGCGGATCACGTCGCCGCGGGCGCGCTGAAGAAGGGCACGATCACCAGCCTCGCCGACAAGTGCGGCTCGTGCGCGATCACGCAGCTGTGCGGCAGCTGCCACACGGAAGAGAAGGAGCCCGGCTTTGGGTTCGACATCCGGGCAAAGATCGAGCACCAGCGGCACAGTGATAAGCCGCTGCAAGGGCTCGTCTCGCGCGAGCCGCCGCCGAGCGCGGTGGCGGCGCTCTTGGAACGGGAACGCGCGTTCGCAGCGCCGCCGGCCGGCGGCCGCTAGCGACGAGGAAATGGCGCAATGTCGCGAGCTCAATGGACGCGCGGATTCCTCTGGTTCTCGGTGCTGGGCTGGGGAATCGGCCTTGGCGCCAAGCTCTTCGATTTGCTCGTGCTTGCAAGCGCGTGGGGCGCAGCGCCGCCAGCGTCGCTTGCGCTGATGCCGTACGGATCCGCATACCCGCTGGATCCTGGCGACTTCTTTCAGCCCCTGAGCGCGGTGATGGTGGTGGGTGTGCTCGGGGCGGTCCTCGGCGGCTGGAGGACCCACGGCGCTTATCGCTTGTGGCTGTGGGCGCCCGCGCTCGCCCTCCTCGCGATCTGGGTTCTGACTCCGACTGTGTTCTGGCCGATGATCAACGAACTCTACTCAGCGGGTTCGGGAAAGATCGTGCGGAGCGAGCCAGACCTCAGGCTGCTCGTCGGGAGCTGGATGCTCTGGGATTGGTTACGTGTGGCTCTCATCGCGACGGGCTTCGTGGCGTCCGTTAGGGCGCTCAGCATCCCCTTCCCGCGGAGTGAGGCGTGATCTTCGAACTTTTCCGCGCGCACTGGTTGAGGTTGCTTCGATGCCCAATGTGACGAGCGAGCACGCGGCGACCGGCACCGCGACGATTACGATCGATCGCGAGGAGAAACGCAACGCGCTCGACCGCGCGACGCTGCGCGAACTCGAAGCCGCGTTCGACGCCGCCGCCGCGAACTCCGCCGTGCGCGCGATCGTGCTGCGCGGCGCGGGCGACAAAGTGTTCTGCGCGGGCGCCGACCTTCGCGAAGTGCTCGGCCACGCGAGCATGGACGAGAGCCGGCAGCACTTCGACGGGGTCGTGCGCGTGATGCGCGCGATGGAACGCGCGCCGCAGCCGGTAATCGCGCGCGTGCCCGGCTTCGCGCTGGCGGGCGGCTTCGGCCTCGCGGTCGCGGCAGATCTCACGATCGCCGCCGAGAGCGCGCAGTTCGGCTTGCCCGAGATCTCGCTCGGCCTGCTCCCGCTGATGGTGAGCGTGCCGATCCTGCGCGCGGTCGGCAGCCGCAAGGTGTTATTGGATCTCGTGCTCACGGGCCGGCGCGTCGGCGCGCGCGAAGCGCACGCGCTCGGCATCGCCACGCGCGTCGTGCCCGACGCGCGACTCGACGCTACGGTCGCCGAACTGTGCGCGACGTTCGCGTCGTACTCGCCTGCCACGCTGCGCATGGGCAAGGAAGCCGTCTACACGATGGCCGAGATGGAAGCGCACGCGGCGCTCACCTATTTGCGCGAGGCGATCGTGCTCACCTCGCGCACCGCGGACGCGCAAGAAGGCATCGCCGCGTTCTTCGAGAAGCGGAGCCCGAAGTGGACCGGGCGCTAGAGGCCGAAGCGAAGGCCGTGCTGCGCGCCGCCCGCGCGCGGCTCGCGGAACTCGCGGAGGAAGAATTCGCGTGGACGCCGACGCGTGGGAACGCGCCGCGTGAGGAAGAAGCTCCCGCGGTCGCGACGCGTCCGAGGGCAGCTGTCTCCGCTGCGATTCCCGCGAGTCTGGCGGCGCCGGGGCTCGGCGACCGGCCGACTCTCGAGCAAGTGAGGACGCACCTCGGCGACTGCAAGCGCTGCCCGCTGAACGAGGGCCGCACGAAGATCGTCTTTGGAGCGGGAAACGCGAACGCCGAAATCATGTTCGTCGGCGAAGGCCCTGGCGAACAGGAAGATCTCACCGGCCTGCCCTTCGTCGGCCGCGCCGGCGAACTGCTCACGCAGATGATCGAGGCCGGCCTCAAGATCCCGCGCGCGAGCGTCTACATCGCCAACGCCGTGAAATGCCGCCCGCCCGAAAACCGCACGCCGCACCCGAACGAAGTCGCGGCCCGCACGACGTTCGAGACCGTGATGAAAGAACTTT
>JANNDT010000356.1:0-5359 GCA_031387905.1 Deltaproteobacteria bacterium | reverse complement strand
GCGCGAGCGAGAGGTAATCGAGGCCGACATCGCACAGGAAGTTCAGCTGCTCGCGGATCTCCTCGAGGATGCGATCGGCGATGGCGCGCTGATTAGGGGAAAGCGCGAGCGCTGCGAGCCAGGCGCGCACCGCAGAGATCGGCAGCGCCGCGATCTCAGGGAGCGTGCGGCCCGCGACGCGCACGTGGCGTGCAACCAGCCCGACGCGCGCGCCGCCGCACTCGCTGCACGGCGCGGCGTGCGAGTAGCGCGCGCGGTCTTCGTCCGAGAGCTCGCCGGCCGCGCTGCGGCGCGCGAGTTCGCCTAACACGCCATCGAACTTGCGGCGCACGCTGCGCAGGCCGCGCTTGCCGTGGCGGAACTCGATCTCGCGATTGCCCGCGCCATTCAGGATCGTGTCGCGCGCGCTCTTCGCGAGCGCATTCCACGGCGTCTCGAGCGAGACGCCGAGATGCGCGGCAACGCCTTCGAGCAGCTGCACGTAATAACGCGCCGCCCGCCCGCCGCCCCACGGCGCGATCGCGCTCGCGAGCGCGCGCTCCGCGTCGGGCACCACTCTCTCGGGGTCGAGCTCGCTGGCGGTGCCGAGGCCCGCACACGCGCCGCAGGCCCCGGAGGCGCTGTTGAACGAAAAGTGTCGCGGCTCGAGTGCGGGGTACGAGACGCCGCAATCTGGGCAGGCGCTCGACTGCGAGAGCAGCGCCTCCTCGCTGCCCGTCTTGGTTTCCCACGCGATCGTGCATGTGCCGCCGCCGAGCGAGAGCGCAGTCGCGAGCGATTCCGCTATGCGCGCGCGCGCCGCTTCGCGCACCACGATGCGATCCACCAGCGCCTCGATCGTGTGCACGCGGGTTTTCGCGAGCTTGATCTCGCTCGCGAGATCGCACAGTTCGCCGTCGATGCGCGCGCGCACGAAGCCCTTCTCCGCGAGCTCTGCGAGCTCCTGCTTGTGCTCGCCCTTGCGCTCGCGAACGATCGGCGCGAGCAGCGTCGCGCGCGCGCCCTCGCCGAGCGCGAGCACGCGCGCCGTCATCTGTTCGAGCGTTTGGCTCGAAATCGGCTTTCCGCATTTGTGACAGTGCGCGACGCCGACGCGCGCGAATAACAAGCGCAGGTGGTCGAGCAGCTCGGTGGCGGTGCCGACGGTCGAGCGCGGGCTGCGGCTGACAGTGGCCTGCTCGATCGCGATCGACGGCGAAAGGCCCGTGATCGATTCGACTTCTGGGCGCGCCAGCTGATCGAGGAACTGCCGCGCATACGCCGAGAGCGACTCGACGTAGCGGCGCTGGCCTTCGGCGTAGAGCGTGTCGAAGGCGAGCGAGGATTTCCCGCTGCCCGACAGGCCAGTGATTACGACGAACCGGTTGCGCGGAATATCGACGTCGACATCGCGCAGGTTGTGAACCCGCGCGCCGCGGACCTTTATCGCCGCCGGCTCGCCGCGCGCGTGGGCGGCGGAGGGCGCTTCGCTCAAGAGCCCGCGTTCTCGGCGGCCGGTGTCTCGAACTCTGCGATGTTCGCGACCGTGTCCTTGCGCTCGACGTAGGTCTTCGAGCGGATTTCTTCGATGAACTTCGCGTACTCGCCCTGAAGCCGTTCGTTGTACAGGCGATTCATGATCGCGCGCTCGGCCTCTTCGTACGAAATCGCCTTCACCGTGCGGCGCTCGACGAGCTGCACGAACACGCAGCCAAAGGGTTCCTCGCTGACTTCGCTGAGCCCGCCGGCGGCGAGCGGGCGCACCGCCGCTTCGAGCCACGGCGCGAGTTCGCTCTCGTGCACCCAGCCGAGCTCCGGGTCCATCGTCGCGATGCCGTTCGCCACTTCGAGCAGATCTTCGCCCGCGGCCACCCGCGCGCGCGCTGCGCGCACCTTCTCGCACGAGGCGGCTAGCTCCGGCAGCGTCGGCGGCGTCACGACGAAGTGGCGCACGCGAAACTCCTCTCCGGTCTGCGGCCGGCTCGCGATTTCCGTGTCGTAGATCGCGCGCACTTCCTCGGGCTTGATCTCCACCCGCGCGCCGATCACGCCGTTCACCACCTTCGAGTGCTCGATCTCGCCCTTGATGCGATCGCGATACGCCGCGAACGGCAGGCCCTGCGCTTCGACGCTCGCGCGCAGCTGCTCGGGCGTGATGCTGTTGTCGCTGGCGATGTCGGCGATCGTGCTGTCGATCTCTTCGTCGGTCGCTTGAAGCTCCGCGCGTCTCACGATCTGCTTCAGCAGCGCCTTATCGATCAGCCGCTCGAGCGCCTGCGCCTCGATCAGGCGCAGATCGCGCTCGCTCGCACTGGCGGCCTTGGCGCGCGCGACGGTGGGCGCCGCGAGTTCGCGCACTTCCGAGACGAGCACGATGTCCGAGCCCACCTGCGCCGCGATGCCCTCGAGCAAGTTCGCGCTGTCGACAACGGGCGCCTGCTGCTCTTCGATCAAGCCCGCCAGGGCGTCCTGCGCCGCGGCGGGAGAAGTGAGAGCGAGCACGAAGCCCGCGGTGGCCAGTAGCGGGCGGAAAACGAGGCGTCGGGGGGTGCGCATGGCCGGGCACCTTAGCGTCGTGGGTGCGGGCATGCCGTCAGCGCAAGAAGGGCAATGCGGGGACGTTGTTGCCTTTTCGCGCGAGGCCACGGGTAAGGTAGGAAAAGGCAACAACGTCCCCGCATTGCCTTATTGCGAGCTGGGGCGCCAGCGGTAGCGGGCGAGGTCGATGCGGCCGCGGGCGTCGAAGGCGACGCCTTCGCGTTCGAGGAGCACGCGCTGAACGAGTTCGCCGCCGGGGTTGGAGCGCGGGCTCACTTCGCCGCGCGCGTTCACGACGCGTTGCCACGGCACGCGCGAGCCGCTCGGGAGCGCGTGCATCGCGTAGCCGGCTTGGCGGGCGGCGCGCGGCAGGCCTGCGAGCTCGGCGACCTGCCCGTAACTCGCGACACGCCCGCGCGGGATGCGCGCCACGACGCGCCAGATGCGCTCGTAGGCGGAGGCCTCGCGCCGTGCGCTCAGGCGGGCGGCGCCAGGAGCGCGAAGAACTCGCCCAGCTTCGCGCGCCGCTCGGGCGGCAGGTACGAGAAGTTCGAGCCGCGGGCGCCGAGCTCCCAGAAATGAGGCGACACCTCGCGCTCGAGCTCTTCGCGTGCGGTGAGCAGCAAGCCGCGCCGCTCGCCCGCGAGATCCGCCGCGATGCGTCGTGCGGGCTCCGCGTCGCCGCGCTCGAGGAAGAACGTCGCGAGCCGGATCTGCGCGCGGCGCACGCCGAGCAGGTTCTCCGCTCCTTCGTGGTCGACCGAAAGCAGCACGTCGAGCAGCGCGTCGCGCGCGGTCGCCTTGTCGGCGGCGGCTTCCACCAGAGTCGCGAGTTCGTAGGCCGCGACCTCTAACAAGAACGGCAGTTCGCTGGCGCTCGCGAGCCGACCGTAGTAGCGAACCCGGCTCGCGACTTCGAGCGCTGCGGGCTCGAGTCCCTTCGCAAGCAAATCTTCGCCGAGCAGGCGGTATTGAAACAGCACGAAGTACGCGGTGCGCGGGTCTCGGGCGTTAATGGCCGCGCGTAGGTAGCTGTGAAACGCGCGCTGGCACTGCTCGACCAGCGATGGATGCGCGAGCGCGTGCGTCTCCGCGAGCTGGCGCGTGTGGACCGCGATCATGCTGGCGACGTCGACCGCCTCGCCCACTGCGTCGGCGAACAACGCGAGACATTGGCGCAGAATCTTCGCCTCGAACCAACTGCCTTCGCTCGCGACTTCCTGAAGCGCGGGCGCCGCCATCGCGACGAAGTCCGCGTCGCCCGCGATCGCGTCGTCCACCACGAACCAGTCCGGCGGCAACTCGCCGCGCAGCTTCGTTACGTCGTCGAGCAGCGCGACCAGCGCCTCCACGGCGGCCATCGCGATGCCGCGGTCGCTGTGCTCCATCGCGCTGCGCGCGACGTCCTCGAGTTCTTCCACCGCCTCGATCACCGCGCGCTTGGCTGCGCGCACGTCACCTTTTTTTGCGCGGCGCACGTGCTCGAGCGCGTCGGCGCGAATCCGGCGGATCACTTCGATCGGCGAAACGAAATGGAAGACGTACCTGAAATACGGGAGCAGCATGAGCAGGCACGCGGTCATCATGGCCATCGTGAGCATGAAGCCGCCGCGCGGCAGCACCGGGGCAGCGACCGACTCGCCCGTGAGCACGACGCCGAGCCACACGCACAGCACCGTAGTAAGCACGAAGAATATCATCACGGAGACGTTCACGCGGTCGCGCACGAACAGCTGCGTGATGCGGTGCGTGTAACGGGTGGAGGCCATCTCGACCACGAGCATCACCACGGTAATTAGGATGGCGAGCACGCCCGCCACGATCTGGGCCGAGCCGGCCAGCAGTGCTACCGCACCCGCCGTCTCGAGCGACGCGAGCCAACGCAGTGGATGCCGCGAGGCGCCACTGCCTTCGAGCCAGCTCGCGAACACGAGCAGCGGCACGGCGAGCGCGAGCAGCAGACCAAACGCGCGCAGCCCATTGCTGCGCTCGCGCTCCCCCGTTTCCTTCGCCACTTCGCGTGCTCCTCAGCGCGTCGGCGAGCCTGCCCCGCCAGTGCGGTGCGCGTCAACCGCATCCTCATGCAAGCGCGAGCTTCACCACGTCGTCGCGCGAGAGTTCGCCGCCCTCGGCCCAGAGCCCGTCGAAGCGCTCGCCGAGCGCAGCGCGCAGGCTGGCGAGCTCCGCGTCGTAGCGTTCGCGGTTGAAGACCTCCAGCGGCGCGCCGATCTCGTTGCGCAGCGAGGACGCAGCCGCGAGCAGGCGCGCGGCGCGCTCGGCGCGGCCCGCCTGCGCATCGAGCCCGCCGATCTGCTCGAGGCAGTAAGCGATCGCGACCAGGTGCCCGAGCCGCGCGTACAGCGCGAGGCTCTCGGCGTACAGCGTCGACGCGCGCGCCGCATCGCCCTGCTGCTGCACGACCTCGCCCAGGTTCACGAGCGCCGTCGCAGTGGCGCCGGCGTCGTCGAGCCGCCGGCCGATCTCGAGGCTCTCTTCGTAGTGGCCGCGCGCGGATTCGAGATCGCCCGCCAGCTGCGCGAGCGCGCCGAGCCCTACTAGCGTGAAGGAGATGCGCTCGAGATCTCCGAGTTCGCGGAACACCGTGAGGCTCTCCGCTAGCGCGAGCGAAGCCGGCTCGGGGTCGCCGCGAACCTGATGGATGTAGCCGAGTTGGCCGAGTGCGCGCGCGACGCCGGCCGCGTCGCCGCTCTCGCGGTAGAGCGCGAGTGCATCCTCGCAAGCGGCGAGCGCTTCCTCGCTCTGATCTTGGTGCCGCGCGATGTCGGCGACGCCATATAACGCCTGCGCGCGCAGCCGCGGCTGCGCAGAAGCGCCGCGTTCG
>JANNDT010000154.1:0-6042 GCA_031387905.1 Deltaproteobacteria bacterium | reverse complement strand
AGCGAGACCGAAAGGGGTCTCGCTTCTCTGGCGTGGGTGAGCGAGCGGCGCGCGGTTGACCTCGCTCCCCACGCGCTGCTATTTCAGCTGCGCTGCTCGGGTGCATCGATCAAGTTGATCGGGCCTCGGGGGAAGGCCGTGAAAATCGGCCGCGGTCGCGCCACTGTAATCGGGGAGTTCTCGCGACAAGGAGCCACTGGCCTTCGGGCTGGGAAGGCGTCGCGCGAATGTCGATCCGAAAGCCAGGAGACCTGCTCGGGCGGCGGAATCTGCAACTGCTCTTCGCGAGAGAGAGCGGTGCGGTGACGGCCGGCTGTCCGCGCCTCCACCCCCGAACAATCCGCGGAGGGTGCGAGGAGTCTTCGATGACGCCGGCACCCGACGCCCGAGCCGCGCGCGAACGTCGCGCGGCACGGGTCGTCGCCCCTTCCCTCTTTTTGGCTGCCTGCCTTCCGTTCAGCGCCTTGGCCGACGCGCCCGTCGTAATCCGCGACGCGCGCGAGATCGCCGTCACCGCCACGCGCGGCGAGCGAAACCTGCTCGACGTGCCCGCCAACGTGACCGTGATCGACCGCGCCGAGATCGAGCGCAGCGGCGCGCCGAACTTGCCCGAGTTGTTACGGCGCGAGGCGGGTCTGTTCGTCGCGAACACCACCACGAACGCCGAGGGCTATAGCGTCGAAGCGCGCGGCTTCCTGAACGGCGGCGGCAACGGCTGCCGCACGCTGGTGCTGATCGACGGCCGCCGCGCCAACGAGCCCGATTCGGGCTGCCCCGACTGGACGTTCTTGACGCTCGACCAGATCGAGCGCGTCGAGATCGTGCGCGGGCAAGGCTCGACCGCTTATGGCGACAACGCGCTGGGCGGCGTGATCCAGATCTTTACCCGCGGCGCGCGTGCCGAGGGCGAGACGCGCGCGTCGCTGCAAATCGAGCGCGCGAGCTTCGACGGCGAGCGCGTGAACGGTTTCGTCTCGCAGCGCTTCGGGGCGCTGCGCGTCGGCGCCTCCGCGAGCTACGACGACACCGCGGGCTACCGCGACCGCGCCGATCTGAATAACAAACGCTGGCAGATCGATCTCGGCTACGACCTCGGCGAAGCCGGCAGACTCGGCCTCGCAGGCGGCTACGCGTCGTCCGAGCGCTCGCGGCCGGGCACGCTGAACGCGGGCGAGGTCAGCAGCGATCCGCACGCAGCGGGTCCGAACCTCGACTTCGGCCGCGAGCGCGAACGCTTCCTGCAAGGTGCGCTCGATCTCGCCCTGCCGTGGGAGCTTCAGCTCCGCGCGACGCCGTATTACCGGCACTCGCAGGCGCAGAATCACTTTGCGACGCCAGGCCCATTCGGCTTCACATTCGATTCCGACACCGATGCAGATGCCGCGGGCCTCGACCTCCAGCTTTCGCGCGAGGTCGAGTGGTTCGGGCGCGAGGTGCGCCTGCTCGCAGGCGCCGAGCTGCGCCAGGACGACATCGACGTCGCTTCGTCGTTCGCCCAGAACGACGCTACGCGAAAGCTCTGGGGCGTGTTCGCGCAGGCGGAGGCCTGGCTGATCGACGACGTGATGCTCTCGCTTGCGCTGCGCCGCGACCGCTCGGACCTCGAAGGCCGCTCGAACGATTTCCGTGGCCCCCTCCGCTGGGCCGAAGAACAAGCGATCTGGTCGCCGCGCGCAGCGCTCACCTGGCGCTTCCACGAAAACGGCTCGGCCTACATCAGTTATGGCCGCGGCTTCCGCTTCGCGAACCTCGACGAGGCGTTCGGCAGCTTCGGCTTCTCGCCGGGGCTCTCGCCCGAGCGCGCCCACGGTGTCGAAACGGGCGTAACCTGGCGCGGCGAACGCATCGAAGCGCGCGCGGTGCTCTACACGCTCTACGTGAAGGACGAGCTCTTCTTCGATCCGGTCGCGCCACCGTTCGGGTCGAACGAGAACGTCGACGAAGTGCGCCATCAGGGCGCCGAGTTCTCGAGCCGACTCGTTCTCACAGAGTGGCTGACCGCGAGCGCGTCCTACACGCACGACGACGTCGAAGTGCGGGAAGACTCCGCGGCAACGCTCGTGGGCGAGCAACTCCCGATCACGCCGAAGAACCACGGCAGCCTCGCGCTCGATGCGGATCTGCCACTCGGCTTCGCGGCGAGCTTGAGTGGCACGTTCGTCGGCGATCGGCGCGTCGCGAACGACGTGCTCGGCTCCCAGGCCGATCTCGCGAACTACGCGACGCTCGACACGCGCGTCGCCTGGACGCGCGAGCTCGCGCAAGGCGTCGGATTCACGCTCGAGGCGACGGGCCGAAACCTCACGGACGCGAGCTACAGCGACTTCGCGGGCCTCTCGATCTTCTCGTTCCCGCCCGAGTCGCGCTTCTATCCCGCGCCCGGCCGTAATTGGTCGGTGGGCGCGCGCGTGACGTTCGAGCGATGAGGCGAACGCGCACGAGCGCGGCTGTCGCGGTGGCGTTCGTCACCGTGGCGGCCGCTATGCACGCGGGCGCCCCAACGGCTCGCGAGACGCTCGCAGAGATCGATCTCGCCGCCACGCCGCCGAGCGCCGAGGAGCGCCTCGAAACGATTCGTGCGCGCGTGCAGGAGGCGGTCGTTTATCCGCAAGCCGCGCGCGAACGCGGCATCGAGGGCGTCGCGCGCATTCAGTTCCGCATTGCGCCCGACGGCCGCGCCGCCGAGATCGCAACCGTCGTGAGCAGCGGCTCCGACCTGCTCGACGGCGCTGCGCTGCAAGCCGCACGCAACGCGCGCGCACTGCCCCAGCTCTACGGCTGGGTGCGTATCCCGGTGAGGTTCGAACTGCAAGCGAGGAACGCGACGGGCGGGCGTTAGGCGCGCACCCGCGACAAATGCTCGCGCATCGCGCTGAGCCACGCGCCCGGCGCTTCGAGCTGCGGCTGATGCGCGGCGTCCGCGAGCACGACCTGGCGTGCGCCGCGTACGGCCTCGGCCATGCGCGCGCTCGGCACGAGGAACTCGGCGTCGAGTTCGCCCACGATCGCGGTCGTCGGGCACGCGATGCCGGCGAGACGCGCGCGAAAATCTGTGGCGCGCTTCAGCGTGAGGCCGAGCGCCTGATAACCCACCGGGTCAGTGGCGATGATGCGCGCGTCGCGCCACGCCCAGAAGCGCTCGGCGCCCCACTCGCGCTCGAGCCGCCGGTCGGGCTCGCTGCGCGCAGGATCCTCCGGCGCACGGGCTCGCAGAATCTCGGCGAGCTTGGCCATGCCTTGTTCGCGTCCGACGTAAGCGGCAAGTTTCAGTGCGTCCTCGTTGATCCAGTCGAGCGGCTCGGCGCTAGTGCTGAGCAGGATCAGCGAGGCAACGCGCTGCGGTTCCGCGAGTGCCACGCGCTGCGCGAGCATGCCGCCCATCGAGTGCCCTAAGAGATCGCAGCGCGCAATGCCGAGTGCACTGAGCGCGGCGCGCACGTCGTCGGCGAGCCCGTCGAGCGTGTAGCCGCGCTCGTCGCCGGTGTTGGTGGACGCGCCGTGGCCGCGTAGGTCGAGCGTGATTACGCGGCCCGCGGCTGGCAGCAGCGACTCGATCGCGTCCGCGAAGTCTTGGCGAAAGCCTGTGAAGCCGTGGAGGAGTACGAGCGGCCGCTCGCCTCGGCCGTGCTCTTCGACCGCGAGTTCCACGCCGTTCACCGCGATGCGCCGTTCCGTCACGCGCGTGTGCTCCCGCCTAACTATGCAGCCGCGCCGCGGGCGGCACCGTCGCGATCACTCCAGCTTCATGCGCTGCAACTTCCGCGAGCCGCGCGCGCACCTCGGCACGCGGCGCGATCGTCTCCGCGAGCTCGAGGTACACGAGCTGGTGTCGCGCCTCGGCGCGTTCGAGCCCCGCGTAGAAGTGCGCGAGCTCGGCATCCGGCAGCGCCTCGGCGAGCAGGCCGAGCCGCTCGCAGCTGCGGGCCTCGATCAGCGCGCAGAACAGCAGCGTGTCGACGAGCCGCTCCGGCTCGCGCGATCGCGCAATCGAGCGCACGCGGCCGGCGTACGGGCTCGGGTGTTGGCGCCCGAACGCGACGCCACGCCGCGAGAGCTGCGCGAGCACCTCCTCGAAGTGCGCGAGCTCCTCGCGCGCGAGCGCGGCGAGCGGCGCCTGGAGCGAGGCGCGGTCGGGGTACTGGAAGAGCAGCCGCACCGCGGTGCCCGCGGCTTTGCGCTCGAGATGCGCATGATCCACCAGCACCTCGTCGAGGTTCGAGAGCGCCCGGGCAACCCAGGCGGCGTCGGTCTTCGAGGCGATCAGGCGCATCGGCGCAGCATAAAGACAGACGCGGAGGCGCGCGCCCCTGCGCTACCCGTTTCGGGCTCTCCGCGCCGCGAGTCCGCTCGAACTGCGGGCGCTCCTGCCGCGAAAATCCTCGACCTCGGAGATTCCCGATGTACCCCGGCGTCTACGGCAAGACAACCCCCGACAAGCCCGCCGTCATCATGGCCAACAGCGGCGAAGTCGTGACCTACCGCCAGCTCGATGAACGCTCGAACCGCGGCGCGCACCTGCTCCGCTCGCTCGGCCTTCAGCGCGGCGACCACATCGCGATCTGCATGGAGAACAACGCCCACTACCACGCGATTTGTTGGGCCGCGCAGCGCTCGGGCATCTACTACACGGCCGTCAGCACGCGGCTCACTGGGCCCGAAGCCGAGTACATCATCGATGATTGCGACGCGAGAGTCTTCATCACTTCGCATGAGAAGGCCGAGCTGGCGCGCGAGTTGTTGGGGAAGTGCCCGAAGTTGATCGCGCGCTTCGCGGTGAATGGCGAACTCGCGGCCTACGAGAGCTGGGAAACCGCGACGAGCAAGCAGCCGACGACACCGCTCGCGGACGAGGCCGAAGGCGCGCCGATGCTCTACTCGTCGGGCACCACGGGGCGCCCCAAGGGCGTGAAGCACCCGCTGCCCAGCGGCCCGATCGGCACGCCCATGCCGCTGCTGAACCTAATCATCGGCATGTACAAGGCGACCGCCGACGCGATCTACCTCTCACCCGCTCCGCTCTATCACTCGGCGCCGCTCGGCTGGACGATGTCGTTCATGCGCACCGGCGCGACGATCGTGGTGATGGAGCACTTCGACGCGGAGCGAGCGCTCGCGCTGATCGAGAGACACCGCATCACGCACTCGCAGTGGGTGCCGACCATGTTCGTGCGCATGCTGAAGCTGCCCGAGGCGGCGCGCGCGCAGTACGACGTCTCGAGCTTGCGCGTGGCGGTGCACGCCGCGGCGCCCTGCCCGGTCGACGTCAAGGAAAAGATGCTCGCGTGGTGGGGCCCAGTGCTGTTCGAGTATTACGCCGGCACCGAAGGCCAGGGCTTTGTCGCGATCGACTCGGAGCAGTGGCTGAAGCACAGGGGCTCAGTGGGCCAACCGCTGACCGCAAAGCTGCACATCCTCGACGACGAGATGGTGGAGTTGCCGACCGGGGAAATCGGCACGATCTACTTCGAGAGCAACGCGACCTACACGTATCACAAGGATCCCGCGAAGACGGCGGCCGCGAAGAGCCCGCAGGGTTGGAGCACGCTCGGCGACGTCGGCTTCGTCGACGCGGAGGGCTGGCTGTTCCTAACAGATCGCAAGGCGTTCATGATCATCTCGGGCGGCGTGAACATCTACCCGCAGGAGACCGAGAACTGCCTGATCGCGCACCCGCGCGTGACGGACTGCGCGGTGGTGGGCGTGCCGAACGAAGACTTCGGCGAAGAGGTGAAGGCCGTGGTGCAGCCCGTCTCGATGGCAGAGGCCGGGCCGGAGCTCGAGCGCGAGCTGATCGAGTGGTGCAAGGCGCGCATCAGCGCGATCAAGTGCCCGCGCTCGGTGGACTTCATGGAGGAGCTACCGCGTCACCCGACGGGCAAGCTCTACAAGCGGCTGCTCAAGGATCGCTACTGGGGCAACAAGACGAGCCGGATCGTCTAGTTCGCCGCACGCCGAGCCGCCGCCAACTCAAGTTTGAGCGAGAAGAAAAACACGAGGAATACCCGAGACTTACCGAGAATCGATACCGAAAGGGGTCAGACC
>JANNDT010000146.1:0-10838 GCA_031387905.1 Deltaproteobacteria bacterium | reverse complement strand
CGCAGCGCGAGCCGCGCGAGCGCGAGGTCGACGCGCGCGGTTTGCGCCAGCCACGGGTACTGCACCTTCACCGCGACCTCGCGCCCATCGCGAAGCTGCGCGCCGTGCACCTGCGCGATCGACGCGGCGCCGAGCGGCTGCGCGTCGAAGCGCGCGAAGTGCTTTTCGAGCGGGCCGCCGAGCTCGCGCTCCACTCGCGCGCGAATCCACGACGCCGGCAGCGGCGGCACGTCGTCGCGCAGCGCGAGCAGCGCAGCGCGCGCCTCGGGCGCGAGCACATCGACGCGCACCGCCGCGAGTTGTCCGAGCTTCGCGAACGGCCCTTTCAGGCGGCCGAGCGCGCGCGCCGCGTGCACGGCAGCGCGCTCACGCGTCGAGAACGCCGCCCGCAGCGCGAGCCACGCGAGCACGCACGCCTGCGTCACGCCGCACACGCGCAGCGCGACGGCCGCGCGCGCGCGCGCACGTTCGAGCGCCGTCTGCCGCGGCGGAAAAGCCATCGCGCTCGTCGAGTTCACGCGTCTTGCTCCGGGCTCGTCAGATAGGCCGTGCGCTGCGCTGGCGCTACCCACTGCGCGTGCGGCGCCGCGGCAGATTTGCGAGGCAATTCGCGGCGCTCAAGCGTCGCTTGCGCGAGGACGATGCATTCCCCAACAAGGAGAGGCGATGACGAGCGCCGAACCGCGAGCGCGCGTGCTCGTGGTGGACGACAGCCGCTTCCACCGCGAACTCGCGCGCGACGTGCTCTCGGCGCGCGCAGATGTCGTGTGCTGTGACGGCGCCGCGCAGGCGATTGCGGCGCTCGAGCAGGGCGTCTTCGACCTCGTGCTCTCGGACCTCACGATGCCTGAGATCGGAGGGCTCGAGTTGCTCGAGCGCGTGCAGCGCCGCTTCCCCGGCTGCGAGTTCGTGATCGTCACGGCCAACGCGACGGTCGAGAGCGCCGTGCACGCGCTGCGCATGGGCGCGACCGATTATTTGCAGAAGCCCGTGCGCGCGGCGGACCTAATTCTTTGCCTCGAGCGCGCGATCGCGCGCCGGCGGCTCGTCGGGGAGAACCAACGCCTGCGCGGCGAGCTCGCGCTCTACGCCGCGGCGCGAACGCTGTCGGCTTCGCTCGAGCCGGACGAGGTCTACACGCTCGCGCTCGAGATCGCGTGCCGCGCCGTCGGCCAGCCGCGCGGCTTCGCGCTCTTCCAGCGCCCGAACCTGACGGATTCGGTCGGCGTGCACGGCGTCGGCATCTCCGAGCGCGAAACGGAACGGCTCCGCGCGCTGCTGGCTGCAGGAAAACGGGTCGACTGGAGTGCCTACCCGGGCGTCGCGCGGGTCGAGCACGGCCCGCTGCACGAGTTGTTACGGGCTGCCGAGCTGCCGGAAGCGCCGGTGTACGTCGTGCCGCTGCGCGGCGAGGAAGCCGACGCCGGCTTGTTGTGCCTGCTCGATGCGCCGGCCGAAGGCGACGAGGCCCTCGCGCGGCTCGCGATCGTCGCGGCCCACGCCGGCGTCGCGCTGCGCAACGCCGAGCGCTACAGCCGCGCGCGCGACCGCGCCTTCGTCGACGACACCACCGACGTTTACAACGCGCGCTATCTGCTCGAAGCGCTCGACCGCGACCTGCGCCGCGCCGAGCGTTACGGCAACGAGCTCTCGGTCCTGTTCATCGACCTCGATCGCTTCAAGCTCGTGAACGACAACCACGGCCACCTGGTGGGTTCGAGCGTGCTGCGTCAGCTCTCGCAGCTGCTCACGCAGTGCGTGCGCCAAGTCGACACGGTGGCGCGCTACGGCGGCGACGAGTTCACGATCCTGCTCGCGGACACCGCTGAACGCGGCGCGCGCGTGATCGCCGAGCGCATCCGCAAATGGGTCGCCGATTATGGCTTCGAGGCCGAGCGCGGCGGCGTGTTGCACCTGACGTGCAGCGTCGGTCTCTCCACCTACCCCGCCCACGGCCGCACGCGCGAGGCGCTGCTCGATGCCGCCGACAAGGCGATGTACCGCGCGAAGTCGCAAGGCCGGAATCGCGTGTGCTCGGCGAGTGATCTGGGCTGAGCGACGCCACTCCACTCGCCCGCGCGGCTTGGCACTGGATAGGCTGCCACGCCCGGCGGCCGAATGAGATCCGGCAGGAAGAACCCCGTGCATTTGCTCGTTCCGGTCCTCACGCTCGCTGTGCTCGCTTCGGGCTGTGCCGTTGGCAACACCCATTCCTACGACAACGTTCTCGCGAGCCTGTCGTATCAGGGCACGCGCAAGGTCGCGGTCGGGACGGAGGATCAGCGCCCCTACGTCCTGAACGGGGAGAAGGGTCCGCAGTTCGTCGGCCTGTCGCGAGGTGGCTACGGCAACCCGTTCAACGTCACTACGACGTCTGGGAAGCCGCTTGCCGACGACCTGACCCTCTCGCTCGAACGCTCCCTCGATGCGAAGGGCTTCGACGCCGTCGCATTGGCGGTCGGCCTTCGCGAAGACGACGCCGCGGTCGTCGCGAAGGCGAGTGAGACCGGCGCGACGCGCATCGTCGTGTTGTCGCTGCGCGAGTGGAAGAGCGACACGATGCTGAGTACGGCGCTGATCTATGAGGGAGCGTTGCGTGTGCTCGACGCTTCCGGCGCATTGCTCGCGGAGTCGAGGATCGCGGGCAGGGACGACCTCGGCGGCAGCGCGATGAATCCCCCGAAGCATGCCCAGACAGCCGTGCCCATCGCCGCGCGCGCCAAGCTCGAGGCGTTGCTAGCGGATCCTGCAGTCGCCGGGGCCCTGCGCTAAGCGCGCAGCCCGCATGACAGCTCCCGCGCTTCTCTGCTAACCAAAGCCCCGTTTTTCCTCACGATTTCGCAGGCTTCGGGCGTCTCGAAGGCGCGCGGCAGGGCAGGGACGGCAGGGCGAATGAGCGAGAGCGGCCAAAGCGGACACGGGCTCGGCAGCGCGCGCGCGACGGTGCAGCTCGAAGCGCTCGGCGCGCTCCGGCGAACTCATTATTGCGGCGCGCTGCGCGCCGACGCGATCGGCAGCGAAGTGGTCGTGACCGGTTGGGTGCACAGCGCGCGCGACCACGGCGGCGTGATCTTCGCTGACCTGCGCGACCGCGACGGCATCGTGCAGTGCGTCTTTCGGCCGGAGACTTCGCCCGAGGTGCACGCGCGCGCGGGCCTACTGCGCAGCGAGTTCGTGATCGCGGTGCGCGGCGTCGTCGAGCGGCGCTCGACCGAGACGGTGAACGCGAAGCTGCCGACCGGCGAGGTCGAGATCGTCGCGCGCGAGCTGCGCATCCTGAACACCGCGACGCCGCCGCCCTTCGCGATCGAGGAGGAATCCGGGGCGGACGAGTTGACCCGTCTGCGCCATCGCATCCACGATTTGCGCCGGCCGCCGCTCCAGCGTGGGATGAGAGTGCGCCATGCGCTCTATCAGTCGGCGCGCACGGCGCTCAGCGCTCACGGCTTCCTCGAGATCGAAACGCCGATTCTCGCGAAGGCGACGCCCGAGGGCGCGCGCGACTTCCTGGTGCCGAGCCGCCTGCAGCCCGGCGCGTTTTACGCACTGCCGCAGTCGCCGCAGATCATGAAGCAGCTGTTCATGGTCGCGGGCTTCGATCGCTACTTCCAAATTGCGCGCTGCTTCCGCGACGAAGATTTGCGCGCCGACCGCCAGCTCGAGTTCACGCAGATCGATCTCGAGATGAGCTTTGTCGGCGTCGAGGACGTGCTCGCCGTGCTCGAGGACCTGACGGCGCGAGCGTGGCGCGACGCCGCGGGCATCGAGCTGCCTCGCCCGTTTCCGCGCATGTCGTACGCCGAGGCGATGAGTCGTTATGGCTCGGACAAGCCCGACACGCGCGTCCTGCTGGAGCTGGTCGAGCTGACGGACTTGTTCAAGAGCACGCAGTTCAAGGCATTCGGCGGCGCAGTGGAACGCGGCGGCGTCGTGAAGTGCTTGCCGATCCACGCTGCGGAAGCGATGTCGCGCAGTGAGATCGACCGGCTCGAAGCGTTCGTGAAGAAGGAACTCGGCGCGAAAGGGCTCGCCTGGATTCGCGTGATGCCCGATGGCGCGTGGCAGTCGCCGATCGCGAAGTTCCTCTCCGAGAGCGAGCGCGCAGGCATTACGGCGCGCAGCGGTGCGAAGCCGGGCAGCGTGCTGTTCTTCGCCGCGGACGAGTTCGCGAAAGCGAACGCGATCCTCGGCCGCCTGCGCGTCGACCTCGGGCGCCAGCTCGGGCGCGTCGACGGCCGCGCCTGGGCGCCGCTGCTCGTGCTCGACTTTCCAGTCTTCGAGCGCGGCGAGGACGGCAAGCTCACCTTCATGCACATGCCGTTCGTCGCGCCGCACGAGGAAGACCTCGAGCTGTTCGACAGCCAGCCGCTGGCGATGCGCGGCACTCATTATGACGTGGTGATGAACGGCACCGAGCTCGGCTCGGGCAGCCTGCGCAACCACCGCAGCGATGTACAGCGCAAGATCTTCGAGGTCCTCGGCTACGCAAAAGCCGAAATGGAGGATCGCTTCGGCTTTCTGCTGAACGCGCTCGATGCGGGCGCACCGCCGCACGGCGGCTTCGCGTTCGGCCTCGACCGAATGGCGATGCTGCTCGCCGGCGCGCAGAGCTTGCGTGACGTGATCGCGTTCCCGAAGACGCAGCGCGGGCAAGACTTGTTGATGGACGCGCCGGGTGGAGTCGAGCCGAAACAGCTCGACGAGCTGCACGTGCGCGTCGTGTTGCCGAAGCCGGACGAGCCGCAGAAGCCGTGAGCCGCGTCCTCCGCACGCGAGTCCTGGTGATTGGCGGAGGCATCAACGGTACGGCCGTCGCGCGCGATCTCGCGCTGCGCGGAGTCTCGTGTGTGCTGGTCGAGAAGAGAGAACTCGGCTCGGGCACCACTTGGGCTTCGTCGGGAATGATCCACGGCGGGCTGCGGTATCTGCAGAAGGACCCCGAAGTCACGTACCACTCGTGCGTCGATTCGGGCGCGATTCAGCGCATCGCCCCGCACCTCGTGTTTCGCATCCCGTTCCTAATGCCTGTCTTCCCCGAGGATCCGATCGGGCCCGAGATCGTCGAGATCGGGCTCGAGATGTACGACAAGTTCGTGCCGCTGAAGAACGGCCGCCCGCACACGCGCCTCACCCGAGAGCAAGCGCTCGCGCTCGAGCCTGGCATCTCGCCGCGCATCGAGTGCGCCTTCACGCTCGACGAGTGGGGCATCGACGCCGCGCGCCTGTGCGCCGCGAACGCGCTCGATGCGGCGGAGCACGGCGCGCAAATCTTCACGCACAGCGAAGCCGTGGAAGTGTTACGGGAGCCGGGCGGCAAGCGCGTGACGGGCGCGCGCGTGCGCGACCGCGTGCGCGGCGACGAGACGCGGGTCGAGGCCGCGCTCGTGCTGAACGCGTGCGGCCCGTGGGGCCCCGAGGTTGCGGAACTCGCGGGCGAGAAGTTCAAGCTACGGCCAGGCAAGGGCGTGCATCTGGTGTTCGAGCGGCGCGTCTCGAACCTCGCGATCTACGCGCGCGGCGTCGACGGCCGCGACATGTTCACGTTCCCGCACGAGCAGAACTCGATGGCGGGAACGACCGACGACGATTATTACGGCGACCTCGACAAGATCGAGACGCGCGAAGACGAAGTCGCCTACGTGCTGGAGGCGATGGAGCGCTCGATTCCGCGCATCCGCGAGCACCGCGTAGTGCACGCGATCCAAGGCGTGCGGCCGACGCTCTACGGCTTCGGCGCCTACGAGGACGAACTCTCGCGCGACTACCGCGTCATCGATCACGGCGTCGAGGGCGGCTCGCCGGGGCTCTGGACGATTACGGGCGGGAAGCTCGCCGCGTATCGCCTAATGGCTGAGGACCTGGCGGATCGCGTGTGTGGCGCGCTCGGCGTGACGGCCGCGTGCCGCACCGCGCAGCTCCCACTGCCGGGCGGCGATGCGCGACTCGATGTCGCGGAAACGGCGCGGCGCTTCGGCGTCGGCATTCCCGCCGCGCTGCGCCTCGGCTTCCGCCACGGCGCGCGCGCGACGCGCGTGCTCGAAGCCACGAACGCGCAGCGCACGGTGTGCGCGTGCGAGCCCGTGCTCGAAGCTGAGCTGCGCCACGCCGCGCGCAGCGAGGGGCTGCGCAAGCTCAGCGACTGCCCACTGCGCATGCGCCTCGGCAACGGCGCTTGTCAGGGCACGAGCTGCGCCGCCTTCGCCGCGCAGGTGCTCGCCGACGAACTCGACTGGGACGGGGCGCGCACCGTGCGGGAAGTTGCCGAGCTCGCGGCGGCGCGCTGGCACGACGTCGCGCCGGCGCTGTCAGGCACGCAAGTCGCGCAGATGGAACTTCACCGCGCAGTGTTTTTCGGAATGATCGGCGCTCTCGAGGTGCTGCCGTGACGATCGCCGTGATCGGAGCGGGCCTCGCGGGCGCGGCGGCGACGCTCGCGCTCGCTGAAGCCGGCGCGGACGTCGTGCAGATCGCGGGGCCAGCGGGCGCGACGGCGCTCAGCGCGGGGGCGTTCGACGTCGCGGCGGTTTCGCCAGGCGTACCCTGGCTCGCGGCTCGCGACGCGCTGCGCGGCGGCGCACTCAGCGTGCTCGACCGGCTCGCGCTGTTGTTACGGGAAGCGCCCGCGCACCCGTACGCGCGGCTGTTCGGGAACGACGCCACTGCTGCGGCGAGCGCTACACGGGCGGGAGTCGAGCGCCTCTCGCGTTGGCTGGCTCCGCACGGCGCCGCGCTGAGCGGCGGCTTCGCGGGAAGCGCGCTGCTCGCGTGTACGCCGGGCACGCTTCGCGCCGTGGATTTCGCAACGCCGGGGCCCGCGGGCGGCGATCTCGCCGCGTGCGACGAAATTGGCGTGCTCGAAGCGCCGGGGCTCGCAGGCTACGACGCCCGCTTTACCGCACGCGGCCTAACAGCCGAGCTGGCGGCGCTCGGTTTCGCGGCGAAGCGGGTGCGCGTCGTGCAAATTGCGTGGCCAGAGGGAGTGCTGCACGAGCAGCCTGCGCGCGTCGCGGCTCGCCTCGATGCGCCGCGCGCGGGCGACGCGCTCGCGCACGCGCTGCGCAGCGCAAGCGGCGCTGGCCGCGTGCTGCTCTGCCCGCCGGTGTTAGGGATCGCGCGCACACAGGCGCTCGTCGCACAGCTCTGCGACGCCGCCGGTGGCGCGGTTGCCGAGCTGCTCTCGTTCCCGCCGCACGCACTGGCGGGCTACCGCTTCGAGCGCGCGCTGCGCACAGCGGTAGCTGCGAGCGGAGCGCGCGTGATCGCTGGCCGCGTGCGCACGCTGCGCGGGGGCCGCGCCGGTGACGCGCACACGCTCGAGATCGAGGCGCTGGGCGGCCCAGCGCAGACGCTCGGCGCGCGTGCGGTCGTGCTCGCGACGGGGCGCTTCACGGGCGGCGGCGTGAGCGCAGACGCCGGCGCAGTGCGCGAACCGCTGCTCGGGCTCGCGCTCCACGATGCCGATGGCCGCCGCATCGACGGCATCCCGCCGCACCGCTCCGTGCGCAAGGGCTACGCGAGTTGGCAGCCGCTCTATTCGGCGGGTGTGCGGGTCGATTCTGCGCTGCGCCCGCTCGCGCCGGGCGGCGAGCTCGCCGCCGAGCGCGTGTTCTGCGCCGGCGAACTGCTCGGCGGCTTCGACCCGGCGCGCGAGCGCACCGGCATGGGAGTCGCGCTGCTCACCGGCCTGGCCGCAGCCGCGCGCGCTGCGGAGGCGGCATGAGGCGCGGCGGCTATCGCGGCTTTTTGCGCGAGTTCACGCGCACCGGTTCGTGGCGCGCTGTCTCGCTGCAACTGCGCACCGGGGCCCTGCACATCCTGCGCAGCCTGATCGCGCGGGGCGGCGGCGACCCAGTCGCGCAGTTCCTCGCGCACTACGGGGCCGACGGCGTGCGCGCACCCCACGTAGGCGCTCGGGCGCTCGCGCTGGATGCGTCGCGCTGCCTCGCGTGCGGCCTGTGTTCGCTCGAATGCGCGCGCGTGGGCGGCGCGCCGCCGCTCGACCCGCGCGAGGCGGTGATCGCGGCCTCGCGGCTCGAGACCGACCTGCTGCGCGAAGGCCTCGCGGACGCGCTCGCGAGCGCAGAAGCGTGCGGGGGCTGCGACGCATGCGCGCGCATCTGCCCCGAGTCGATCCCGATCCACCGCGTACAGGAGCGGCTCGCGACGCTGCGCTAGCGGACGCGCCCGAGCGCCCCCCGGACGCGAACGGACTGCCGCGCCGCGTCACCCAGCGAAAGAAGGGGGTCAGACCCCTTTCTTTCGCGGGCGGACTCGGCCGTGTGGACTTTCAGCCGCTTACGAGCGCTGCTGCTACCGCAGCGACAGAACAGGGTCTGGCCCCGGTTTTTCGCTGCGTGACGCGGCGTGCCGGAGTCGGGGCTGGGTGAAAGCCAGTGAAAGTCACCGTCGGATCGGCTAAATCGCCCCGCCTATGGCAACCGCGATTGCGCTCGATTCCACTGGCAAACTGAACGTCCCCGCCGACCCGATCCTGCCCTTCATCGAGGGCGACGGCACCGGCCCCGACATCTGGCGCTCCTCGGTGCGCGTCCTGGATGCGGCGGTCGTGAAGGCCTACAAGGGCCAGCGCAAGATTACTTGGAAGGAAGTTCTCGCCGGCGAGAAAGCTTTCAACCAAACCGGCAACTGGCTGCCGGACGCGACGCTCGACGCGTTCAGGACTTACTTGGTGGGCATCAAGGGCCCGCTCACCACGCCGATCGGCGGCGGCATCCGCAGCCTGAACGTCGCGCTGCGCCAGATCCTCGACCTCTACGTCTGCCTGCGCCCGGTGCGATATTTCGCGGGCGTGCCTTCGCCGGTGAAGCGGCCCGAAGCCGTCGACATGGTGATCTTCCGCGAGAACACCGAGGACATTTACGCCGGCATCGAGTGGGCGGCGGGCAGCGCTGAAGTCAAGAAGGTGATCGCCTTCCTGCAAACTGAAATGGGCGTCAACAAGATCCGCTTCCCTAACACCTCGGGCATCGGCATCAAGCCGATGTCGAGCGAAGGCACCGAGCGGCTGGCGCGCGCGGCGATCGACTATGCACTCGCCCAGAAACGCAAGAGCGTGACGCTCGTGCACAAGGGCAACATCATGAAGTTCACGGAAGGCGCCTTCCGTGATTGGGGCTATGCGCTCGCGACGCGCGAGTACCGGGCGCACTGCGTGACCGAGCGCGAGAGTTGGATCCTCGGGAACAGGGAGAGCAACGCGGGGCTCTCCGTCGAGGCCAACGCTCGGCTCGCGGACCCCGGTTACGACATGATGACGCCGGACCAGCAGGGCAGTGTGCGCAAGGAGACCCTCGCCGCGCTCGCGCTCTGGCCCACGCACGGCGACGGCAAGTGGAAGAAGTTGCTGATGATTCGCGACTCGATCGCCGACATCACGCTGCAGCAGGTGCTGACGCGCCCGAGAGACTTCGACGTGATCGCGACGCCGAACCTGAACGGCGACTACCTCTCGGACGCGCTCGCGGCGCAGGTTGGCGGCATCGGCATCGCGCCCGGTGGCAACATCAATTACGCGACCGGTCACGCGATCTTCGAAGCGACGCACGGCACCGCGCCGAAGTACGCGAACCTCGATCAGGTGAACCCGGGCTCCGTCATACTTTCTGGCGAGATGATGTTCCGGCACCTCGGCTGGGGCGAAGCTGCCGACCTAATCATCAAGGGCATGGACGGCGCGATCGCCGCCAAGACCGTCACCTACGACTTCCACCGCATGATGGACGGCGCGAAGCTGCTCAAGTGTTCGGCGTTTGGCGAGGCCATCATCAGCCACATGTGAGCGGCGCCCGCGAACGGGCGCCTGGAAGTTGGCTCTGATCAGCGCGATTCGCGCTTCACTTTCGACTCAGAGGAGATTCGTGTCATGGCAAGGCCCAAAATTGCATTGATCGGCGGCGGCAACATCGGCGGCGTGCTCGCCGAGCAGATTGCGTACCGCGAGCTCGGCGACGTGGTGATCTTCGACGTGGTCGAGGGCTTGCCCCAGGGCAAAGCGCTCGACATGGCGGAGGGCTCCCCGCTTGCGGGCAGCGACGCGAAGCTCTCAGGCGCGAACTCCTACGAAGGGATTCGCGGCGCCGACCTCGTAATCATTACGGCCGGCCTCGCGCGCAAGCCCGGCATGTCGCGCGACGACTTGCTCGCCACCAACCTCGCGATCATGAAGCAAGTGGCGATCGGCGTGCGCGACAACGCCCCGAACGCGACCGTGATCGTCGTCAGCAATCCGCTCGACGCGATGGTCTACACGTTCAAGCAAGTCTCCGGCTTCCCGAAGAACCGCGTCGTCGGCATGGCCGGCGTGCTCGACTCCGCGCGCTTCCGCGCCTTCGTCGCGTGGGAACTCGGCGTGTCGGTGCAGGACGTGACCGCGCTGGTGCTCGGCGGCCACGGCGACACGATGGTGCCGCTCACGCGCTACTGCACCGTCGCGGGCATTCCCGTCACGACGCTGATCGCGCCTGATAAGTTGAACGCAATCGTCGAGCGCACCAAGAACGCGGGCGGCGAGGTCGTCGCGTTGCTGAAGACGGGCTCCGCTTTCGTCTCGCCGGCGCTCTCGGCGATCGAGATGGCCGAGTCGATTCTGCGCGACAAGAAGCGCGTGCTCGCCTGCGCGTGCCTGCTCGAAGGCGAGTACGGCGTGAACGGGCTCTACGTCGGCGTGCCGTGCGTGCTTGGCGCCGGCGGCGTCGAGCGCGTGCTCGAAGTCGCGATGAACGCCGACGAGCGCAAGCAATTCGACGCGAGCGTCGAGCACGTGAAGAAGCTGGTTGCGGAGATCAAGCTGTAGTTATGCAATTCGGGGACGTTCTTGC
>JANNDT010000081.1:0-2227 GCA_031387905.1 Deltaproteobacteria bacterium | reverse complement strand
GCCGCTGCCGGCACGCGACAGCCCTCGGCCGGGTAGCCGAGGGGGATCAATAGATAGGGACGCTCGTGCCGCGGGCGCCCGAGGATTTCGGAGAGGAAGCGCATCGGGCTCGGCGTGTGCGTGAGCGTGGCGAGACCCGCGTGCTGCGCGGCAGCGAGCAGAAGACCACACGCGATGCCGACCGACTCGTGCGTGTAATAGAGCTGGCTTTCGTCGTCATCGCGTACGAGGCGGAACACCACGATCAGCCACGGCGCGACTTCTAGGAACTCCTTGCTCGCGTCGGTGCCGAGCGGCGCCAGCGCGTCGAGCCACTCCTCTGGCGCGCGATTCGCGTAGAACTCGCGCTCTTCCGCTTCCGCGCCGAGGCGAATGCGGCGCTTCGTCACCGCGTCCTGCACACACACAAAGCGCCACGGCTGTTTGTTCGCACCCGAAGGCGCGCTCGCGGCCGTGCGCACGAGCAACTCGATCGCCTCGCGCGAAACCGGGCGTTCGCTGAACTCGCGCACGCTTCGCCTAAGGCGCATCACATCGAGAAACGCAGTCGCGGATTCCTCCGCGCTCGCCGCAGGTTCGTAACGATCGAGATAGGGCACGAACGTGGCTTCTTCTCGCATCCGCAAACCGTAACGCGACGATGCCGCGCAAGATTGAGCTACCGGTGTTGCACACGAGGAGGCGCGGATGGCCAGCAGCGAGCAGCCGGTAAAGGTCGTCGACGATCGCTTCACGAAGACGCTGCGCCCGGGCACGCGCACGCCGACGCATGCGACGCGCGACGATATCCGCCTGCTCTCGCCTGCGTTCTACGCCGACCCGCACGAGCGTTTCGACTGGATGCGCGCGAACGCGCCCGTTTATTGGGACGACGCAACCGGCATCTGGGGCATCGCGCGCCATGCCGATCTCATGCACGTCGCGAAAGAGTCGGAGACGTTCTGCTCCGGCCAGGGCTCGCGCCCGGATAGCTCGGTGCCGAGCATGATCAACATGGATCCGCCGCAGCACGTGCTGCGCCGCCGCATCATCTCGGCGGGCTTCACGCAGCGGCGCGTGCAGGACCACGAGCCCTACCTGCGTCGCAGAGTGAACGACCTAATCGATGCGGTCGCCGCGCGCGGCGAGTGCGACTTCGTGCGCGAGATCGCGACGCCGCTGCCGATGCACATGATCGCCGAGTTGATGGGCCTGCCCGAGACCGACTACCACAAGCTGCTGCATTGGTCGGACCTATTCGCGACCGGGAACGCGGAGATCGCCGACCAGGTTCGCGCTGCGGTGCTCGAGTATTCGCAATACATCGTGCGTGTGATCGCCAAGCGGCGCGGCGGCAACGCCGAGGATCTGGTGAGCCTCGCGGTGAACGCCGAAGTCGAGGGCGAACGGCTCAGCGAAGAGGATCTCATCTTCGAGACGATGCTCGTGCTGGTCGGCGGCGACGAGACGACGCGCCACGTGATCTCAGGCGGACTCGAGGCGCTGCTGCGGCGCCCCGAGCAGATGGCGAAGCTCCGCAAGAATCCGCGCCTCGTGCCGAGCGCGGTCGAAGAGATGCTGCGCTGGACGACGCCGATCCAGAACATGAACCGCACCGCGACGCGCGACACCGAGTTGTGTGGCCAGAAGATTCGCGCGGGCGACCGGATGTTATTGCTGTACCCGTCGGCGAATCGAGACGAGTCGGTGTTCGAGCGGCCCTTCGAGTTCGATATCGAGCGAGCGCCGAACGATCACGTCGCGTTCGGCGGATTTGGGCGGCATCACTGCTTAGGAGCGCAGCTCGCTCGCCTCGAGCTGCGCGTGCTGTTCGAGGAGTTGCTCGCGCGGCTTCCAGCGATTGCGCTGGCGGAGCCGGAGCAGGAGCTGCGGAGGAGGCGCGGGACGTTCGTGCTGGGGATCGAGGAGATGCCCGTGGTGTTCACGGCCTCGTAGCGGAGCGCCGCGGCGGGCGGCGGGCCGGGGCTGCGGCGATGAATGGCTCGCTGCGGCCCATTGGTGTTAGGTGATGCGAGGTCGCTGCGATGCGCAGCGTTTCAGTCGCGCCTTGCGTTGGGGCCTTGCTGCGCTTGACTTCCCCGCCGCAGCCCCGGCCCGCCGCCCGCCGCTCCTCGGTGCCGAAGGTGGATGGCCCACCTGTTGGGGAGGGGCGGCGGCGGCCGCGGCGGGGTGGCGCGGGAGCCCGCGGGGTGCGTGGGGAGCGGCCAACAGCGTGGGGGGGGCTCGA
>JANNDT010000079.1:0-7544 GCA_031387905.1 Deltaproteobacteria bacterium | reverse complement strand
GTACCGGCGGTTCCGGTCGCCCGGCCTAAAGGTGCACGGCCCGGCGCACAGTTTCTGCACCCTCGGAGAAAACGCCGAGAGCCCTGGAGCGGTCAGGTCGAACACTGCAAAGTTCGAGAGTTCGGCGTCCGATTGAAAGTCCGAGATCGGCACGTCGGTGTTCGGCGCCGCGTCGTCCTGATAGTTCGCCCCGAACAGCCAGTTCCACCTATTGTCGTACTCGGAGCGAATCGTCGCCTCGCCGCTCCAGGTGAGGTGCTTGTCGTACAGTTCGAGGCGCTGGCCGTCGTTGTCGGTCATATCCTGGTCGCGGTCGATCGCGTAATCCCAATACTGGTAGTTGCCGTTCAGCTTCACGACGTGATTGGGGATCTCCCACTCGACGATCGCCTGCCCCCAAAACGTCTTGTACTGCTGGCTCTGCGCGCGGTCCGATCGGACGGTGTCCGCGGAGTTCGAGTTCGGCGTCGCGCCAGTCGGGTTCACGCCGCCGAAGAAGATCGTGCTCTGCCCCGGACTGAACGCCGGGTAATCGCCGAGCGGACGCGCCACGCCGCCATTCTCCTTGTCGCTGCCGTAGGCGAGGATCAAGTCCGCAGTAATCGTTTCCGTCGGGACGTAGCGAAACGAGGCGCGCACGTTGTGGCCACCCGACAGCGCGTTGTTGGTCAGGTGCTGGCGGTGTCCGTTCTTGCCACTCACGTCGTAATAGTTCGACGGATACTCGCGTTGATAGGCGATGCGCGCCCCGCCTTTGCCAGGGTAGAAGGGCATGTTCGCGATGAGACCGATGCGGATGTTTTGGTAGCTGCTGTAGTCGAAGTTGCCTGAGAACTCCCACTCTTCGAGATCCGGCCGGTGCGTCTTCATGTTCATCGAGCCGCCCGTCGAGTTGCGTCCGAAGCCGGTGCCTTGCGGACCCGGCAACACCTGGATGTCTTCCAGGTCGTTGAAAGAGAGCAGCGCGACGGCGAGCTGCGCGACGTAGATGTCGTTGATGTGCAGCTGGAAGCCGGGGTCGATGCCGGGCCCGAGCACGTCGGAATCCTGGCCGAGGCCGCGCAGCGTGATTGCCGGTAGGCCGCCCGTCGCGACGAGGCCCGGCACCTTCAGCTGGAGGTCGTACGCGTCCTGGATGTTCGCTTCATCGAGATCCTTCGCCGAGAAGGCGGTGATCGTTTGGGGGACATCCTGGATGTTCTGCTCGCGCCGCTCAGCGGTCACGATGATCTCTTCGATCCCCTTCACCGCAGGTGCCGGCTCTGCCGCGGGCGCTGGCGCTTCTTGCGCTGAAACCGACGCAGCCCCCGCAAGGGCAAGCACAAAGAGAACGACCGAGCTGACGGGAAGGCGAACGCGCATGGGTGACCTCCGTGACAGCGCACTCTGTCACACCGCGCAGCCGGGGTGCGCTGAAAAATGCCAACTGCGGCTGCGGATGCGCGAATACGTCGAACTGGCCCGCTGCTTGCGTCGTGCACAAGGCACGCGGCAATCGAGTCAATCGCGGGCGCCAGAGGCGCAACACGAGTTGGCGGCAGAACGAACGCGCCAGTTACTGAGCGATCCCCGACAACTCACCCGACGCAAAGAGCTTTTCCGAATCCCGTTCGTCAGCGCCGGGCTTGGCACGCGTCGTGCTCTGAGCGGAACCCATGACTTGGATGAACTCATCGGTGCTAGCGGGCGCGCGCATCGGCGAGTTCGAGTGAGGAGATGACTCAGAGGCGCCGCAAGGCGCTCCCCCGGTAACGGCACCCGCCAAGGTCTGAGTCACCTCCGAGCCCTAAGTCGAAAGGCCCCCTGGAAAGGTTCCGGGGGGCCTTTGTGCATTCGGGCTGCGCGCGTCGCGGCGGCTCGCCTAGGGCTGGCTCGCTTCCACCGCGAGCGCCGCCAGCACTTCGCTGCCGAAGCAGCGCCCGAACCAGCCCTTCACGCCCGGCACGCGCGCGAGTTCGTCGCGCGAACTCGGCCGCTGCGTCGCGATCGTTTCGAGCGTCGCGTTCGGGCACAGCACGCCCGGATCGAGAGCGAGTTCCTTCGAGCGAGTCGTGCGCCAGCGCTTCAGCGCCGCGACATAACGCTCGGCGTGGCGATCGATGCGGCGCCGCACCGGGCCCTCGCCCTCGCTGCGGCGCGGCAGCGGCCCGTGCTTCTTCTCGATGCCGCGCTCGACAGCCCCCAGCACTTCGCGCCCGAAGCGGCGCAGCACGAGCTCCGTGACACCTTTCACCGCGGCGAGCTGCGCTTCGGTCACGGGCTTGATTTCCGCGATCTCGAGCAGCGTGCGGTTCGCGAGCACCTTGAACGGCGGCCGGTCGATCTCGCGCGCGCGGTGATCGCGCACGAGAAACAACTCGCGCAGCACGCCGAGGTTCTCAGGGCTCATGGCGCGCGCGCCCTTGATGCGGAGGTAGCCGAGCGCGTCGAAGGAGCGCTCAGGCCAGCTCCGGCGGGTGAGCGTCTCGAACTCCTCTTGCGCCCACTCGAGCCGATCCGCTTTTTGCAGTTCCTTCTCGAGCTTCTCCGCCAGCTGTAACAAGTGCGCAACGTCCGCGGCCGCGTACGTCAGCTGGCTGTCGCTGAGCGGGCGCGCCGACCAATCGGAGCGCTGCTCGTCCTTCGGCAACTTGAGTCCGTAATGACGCTCGACCAGCGCCCCGAGCCCGATCGCCGGATAGCCGAGCAGTTGCGCGCTGATCATCGTGTCGAACAAGTTCGTCGCGGTGAAGCCGCAGTCGCGGTTCAGCACGAACAAGTCGTACTCGGCGGCGTGGAATACCTTGCGCACGTCGGGCGAAGCGAGCACCGGGCCGAGTGGCGCGAGTTCCTCGGGGCCCCCGATTGCGAGCGGATCGATCAGGAAAATGCCGAGCTTGCAGCCGATCTGGATGAGGCAGGTTTTGTCGAAGTAGTGGTAGAAGCTGTCGGCTTCCGTATCGATCGCGATGACCTTCTGTCGCGCGAGATCTCGCGCAAGCGTCTCCAACGCTGCTGCGGTCTCGATGCGCTCGAAGTCGGCCACGCTTTGCCTCGCTGCAGTTCGGGTTGGTCGCGGGATGCGTCGGCGAGGGGGCTGCAGCGGGGCGACGGCAGCGGGGCGATCCTAGCCGACGAAGTTTTCGAGGGATAGCGCGCGAGATTTCGCTTCCACTTCTCGCGCGCTGCCGATAAGATCGTTCCGTTATTACGGACACAGTTCCGAATGTCAGAACACGCGACGCACAGCAACGCGACGGCCGACCCCGATGGACCCGATCACCAGCCTCGATAAAGCGATCGACCTGCTCGAGCATCTCCACGAGGCTGGCGGCGCTCGGGGGATCACCGAGATCGCGACAGCGCTCGGGCTTCCGAAATCGAGCGCGCACCGGCTGCTGAAGACGCTCGTGCGCCGCGGCTTCGCCGAGCAGGAGGCCTCAGGCCGCTACCGAAGTGGGCCCGCGCTGATCGCACTCGGGCTGGGTGCGCTCGATCGCGACCCGATGGTGGCGCTCGCGCGGCCCGTGCTGGAGGCCGAGGCCGCCGCACTCGGCGAGACGGTTTTTCTGACTGCGGCGCGCGGGCGCCAGATCGTCGTGCTCGACAAAGCGGAGGGGCAGGGTTTCCTGCGCGCCGCGCCCAAGGTCGGGCAGGTCGTCCCGGTCGCCGCCACGGCGGTTGGTCGCCTGGCGCTGGCGTTCGATCCCGCGCGCTTTGTTGTCGCAGATCACCCGCCCGTCGCATTTACCGCAGCAACGCAGCTCGCGAGCGAGGCGGTTCAGCTCGCAATCGAGCGCGCGCGCAGCGATGGCTTCGCGATCAACCGCGGCGAGTGGATCGAGGGGCTGTCGGTGGTGGCGGCGCCCATCTTTCGCGCGACCGAGCCGCCCGCGCTCGCCGGCGCGCTGGCGGTGGCGGCGCCCACCGCGCGGCTCGACGCGCTCGGCGCGCACAGCGTCGCGCGGCGCACAGTCGAAGCTGCGCGCGTCATCTCACTTCGCCTCGCGGGGCGCGATCCTGCGTGGCGGCGCAATTCGAACGGAGGCACTTCATGAAAATCTGGATCGACGGCCGCATCGTGGACGGCGCGGAAGCGCGCGTCTCCGTGCTCGACCACGGCTTCCTCTACGGCGACGGCGTGTTCGAGGGCATGCGCGTCTACAGCCAGCGCCTGTTCCGCGCCGAGCGCCACTTCGATCGCCTCGAGGTGAGCGCGCGCTGTCTCGGCCTCGCGCTGCCCGGCGGCCGCGACGGCATTCGCGCCCTCACGCTCGCGACCGCGCGCGAGTACCTGCGGGAGAGCGGCGAGCACGACGCCTACATCCGTCTCGTCATCTCGCGCGGCGTCGGCGAACTCGGCGTCGATCCCTCGAGTTGCCCGGCGCCGTTCGTGACCTGCATCGTGGACAAGATCCGCCTCTTCTCCGAAGAGAAGCTGCGCAGCGGAGTCTCGATGATCACGTCGAGCCGCCGCTCGCCGTCGCCCGACGTGCGCGACCCGCGCGTGAAGAGCCTCAACTACCTGAACAACGCGCTCGCGAAGCAGGAAGCGAAGCGGCAGGGCGCGGATGAAGCGCTTCTGCTGAGCGCGGCGGGCGCGGTGACGGAGGCGAGCGTCGCGAACCTGTTCGCCGTGCGCGGCGGGCGGCTGCTGACGCCGCCCGCGAGCGATGGCGCGCTCGAGGGCATCACACGCGCGAGCGTGCTCGAGATCGCGGCGGCGCTGGGCGTGCCCACCGAGGAGCGCACGCTCGGGCGCTACGACCTGATCGCCGCCGACGAGGTGTTCCTCACCGGCAGCGGCGCGAAGGTGGTACCGGTGGCGTCGCTGGACGGCGCGCAGATCGGCCGCGGGGGTGCGGGCCCGCTCACGCAGAAGCTGATCGCCGAGTTCGACCGCTTCGCGCGCGATCCAGAGAACGGCACCCCGCTCGGCTGACGGGAAGTGAGACCGAAAGGGGTCAGACCCCGAGCGGTCTCACTTCCCGGTTCGCTAAGCGAGAACGGCGCGGAGATCTCTCGCCGCGCGTGAGATGGGCGCCGATTCGAGAACGGAGGTTCTCGCGGTCGAGACCCTTTGCTGAGCAGTGAGACCGAAAAGGGTCAGACCCCGAGCGGTCTCGCTTCTTCGCGGCGCCAGCGCGGCATTGCATTTGCGCGTTCGTGCGCGCGCGCCCCGACGCGCGCGTGGCGGCTGGTAGCTTGTTGCGCCTTCACAGGAGCCCGCCGTGCGCTGGACCGCTGCCTTCATCCCGACGCTTCGCGACGACCCCGCCGACGCGGAGGCGATCAGCCACAAGCTGCTCGTGCGCGCGGGCTTCATCCGCCAGCTCGCCTCGGGCACCTACTCGCTGTTGCCGCTCGCGCACCGCGTCGCGAAGAAGATCGAGAAGATCATCCGCGCCGAGATGGAGAAGATCGGCGCGCAGGAGTTCTCACTGCCGGCGCTGCACCCCGCGGAGCTGTGGAAGCAGTCCGGTCGCTGGGACGCGATCGACTCGACGATGTTCCGCTTGAAGGACCGTCACGGCGCGGACGCTTGCCTCGGCATGACGCACGAGGAGGTGTTCACGACGCTCGCGAAGGAACTGCGCTCGTATCGCCAGTTGCCGCAGACGTGGTTCCAGTTTCAGACGAAGTTCCGCGACGAAGAACGCCCCAAGTCCGGCTTGTTACGGGTGCGCGAGTTCGTGATGAAGGACTCGTATTCGTTCGACAAGGATCAGGCCGGGCTCGATCGCTCGTTCCAGAATCACTTCGACGCGTATCGCAAGATCTACGACCGCTGTGGGCTCGAGACGATCGCTGTGCAGGCGTCGTCGGGCGCGATGGGCGGCAGCGAGTCGGTCGAGTTCATGGCGGAGACCGACGCCGGCGAAGACTGGGTCGCGGTGTGCTTTGCTTGCGGCTACGCGGCGAACGTGGAGAAGGCGACGTCACTGTTGGCCGACGCGGAAGATCCCGCGAGCGTGCCCGCAGCTGAGAAGTTCGCGACGCCGGGCGTGCGCACGATCGACGATCTCGCGCGCATGAGCGGCGGCGCTGCTGCGGATCGCCAGATCAAGACGCTCGTCTACGCGCTCGACGGCGCGACCACGCTCGTGCTCCTGCGCGGCGATCACCAGCTCGTGCTCCAGAAGCTGATCGACGGCACGGGCGCGCGCGAAGTGCGGCTCGCCAGCGCGGGCGAGATCCGCGCGGCGCTCGGCGCGAGCGCGGGCAGCCTCGGCGCAGCCGGCGTCTCGGGCGTGCGCATCATCGCCGACGCCGCGCTGCACGCGCGCCGCGGCATGACCACCGGCGCGAACGCGGACGACTTCCACCTGCGGAGCGTCGATGTCGCCCGCGACATCCCGGTTGCGCAGTGGCTCGAGCTGCGGCTTGTTACGGAGGGCGAGGCCTGTCCGATGTGCGAGAGCAAGCTCGCGGTGAAGAAGACCGTCGAGGTCGGCCACATCTTCAAACTCGGCACGAAGTACAGCGAGACGCTCGGCGCGAGCGTGCAGGCCGAGGACGGCAAGAACGTGCCGATCATCATGGGCTCGTACGGCATCGGCGTCGGCCGGCTGCTGGCCGCGATCGTCGAGCGCTGCCACGACGCGAATGGCATCAAGTGGCCGGTCAACGTCGCGCCGTACGAAGTGGCGATCACGGTGCTGAACCCGAAGGAAGTCGCGACGCTCGAAGCGGGCGAGCGCCTCTACGAAGCGCTCACACAGCTGGGGGTCGACACGCTCCTCGACGATCGCGACGAGCGGCCCGGCGTGAAGTTCAAGGACGCCGAGCTGATCGGGATTCCCGTGCGCGTGACGGTCGGCCCGAAAGGCATCGCCTCCGGCAAGCTCGAAGTGTTTTTCCGCGGCAGCGGTGAGAAACGCGAAGTCGACATCCACAAGGCCAGCGATTTCGTTTCCGAATCCGTGTTCGAAGGCCGCCGCCGTTAACGACACACTCGGACGTAGCGCGCGATGACGCAGCCCAAGCTCGTCCACCTAATCGATGCGCCCGTCTACGTCTTCCGCGCGTGGGTGACGCTGCCGCCGATGCCCGCACCCGACGGCGCGCCGACCGGCGCCGCCTACGGCTACGCGAACACGCTGCTCAAGTTCCTGCGCGAACGCGAGCCCACGCACGTCGCGGCGTGCTTCGACCACGCCATCACGAGCTTCCGCAACACCCTGTTCCCCGCCTACAAATCCTCGCGCGGCGACGAGGTGCCCGCCGATCTCGCGCCGCAGTTCGCGTTCTGCATGGACGTTTCGCGCGCGCTCGGCATCGCCACCCACGAAGCCCCGAACTACGAGGCCGACGACGTGATCGCGACGCTCGCTGAGCGCGCGGCGAACGCGGGCCTGCACGCGGAGATCGTGAGCACGGACAAAGACCTCACGCAGCTCGTGCGCGAAGACGGCAGCGCGCGGTTCTACGACCTCGCGAAGAACGTGACGCTCGACGCGGCCGGCGTGCGCGCGAAGTTCGGCGTCGCCCCCGCGCAGATACCAGACTACTTGGCGCTGCTCGGCGACAAGGTCGATGACTTGCCCGGCGTGCCCGGCTTCGGC
>JANNDT010000070.1:0-2932 GCA_031387905.1 Deltaproteobacteria bacterium | reverse complement strand
CGAGCGCGCCTCCGCGCGAGCTCGCGGCAATCCACGGCGCGCTGGCGAACGCGGCGCTCGCGCTCGGCACGCCCGAGCACGCTCGCGAGGAGCTCGCGCGGGCGATCGAGCTCGCGCGCAAAGTGGAGGCGCCCGCGCTAGTCGCAGCGCTCCTCAACAACCGCGGCAATCTCGAGAGCGCGAGCGCCGCGTGGGCCGACGCCCCTCGCGACTACGCGGAGAGCGCCGCGCTCGCAGAAGGCGCAGGCGCGCGCTCGCTCGCGGCGCGAGCGCTCGCGAATCAGGCACGCGCGGCGCTGCGAGCCGGCGCGCCGGCTGCGGACGTGCGAGCGCCGCTCGCGCGCGCTGGGGCGCTCGCGGCCGAGCTGCCCGCGTCGCACGACACGGCGTACCTAATGATCAGTGCGGGGCGCTCGTACGCGCGGCTCGCCGATGGAGCGGACGCGGCCCCCGCGTCCGCGGATCTCCTGGAGGCGCACCGGCTGCTGACGCGCGCGGAGAAGGCGAGCGAGGCGCTCGGCGACGAGCGCGCGCGCTCCTTCGCGCTCGGCTACCTCGGCGCGCTCTACGAGCAGCAGCGCCGCTTCGAGGAGGCGCTCGCCCTGACACGGCGCGCACTCTTCGCGGCCCAACAAGCGGGCGCGCCGGAATCCACGTATCGCTGGCATTGGCAGCTCGGCCGGCTGCTGAGGTCGAGCGGCGACTCCGCCGCGGCGATCGCCTCCTACCGGCAAGCGGTCACTGTGCTCGCCGAGATCCGTTACGAGCTGGCGCAGGCGACCGCGAGCGGCGAGAGCTCGTTCCGCGAGGCGGTCGGCCCGGTCTTTTTCGAGCTCGTCGATTTGTTACTGGCGACCGCTCCCGCGCCGAGCGATGTCGCCGCCCACCAAGCGCGCCTCGCCGAGGCGCGCGAGACGCTGGAGAGACTCAAGGCGGCGGAGCTGCGCGACTACTTCCGAGACGAGTGCGTCGACCAGCTCGACGCGAAGATGGAGCGCCTCGATCAGGTCTCGAAGAGCGTGGTCGTGATCTACCCGGTCGTACTGCCCGATCGCCTCGAGCTGTTACTGACTTTCCCGAGCGGACTGCGGCGCGTGACCGTGCCGGTCTCGAGCGACGCGCTCACCGCGGAGGTGCGTCAGCTGCGCTTCCTGCTCGAGAAGCGCACCACGCGCGAATACCTGCCGCACGCGCAGCGCGTGTACGACTGGCTCGTGCGCCCCTTCGAGCCGCAGCTCGCGGGGCTCGGAATCGACACGCTCGTGTTCGTGCCCGACGGCGCGCTGCGCACGATCCCGCTGGCCGCGCTGCACGACGGCGAGCGCTTCCTGATCGAGCGCTACGCGGTCGCGGTCACGCCGGGGCTCAGCCTCACCGATCCGCGCCCGCTCGATCGCGAGAACCTGGCGGTATTCGCGAGCGGGCTCAGCGAGGCCGTGCAGGGTTTCCCAGCGCTCGAGCAAGTGCCCGCCGAGCTCGCCGCGCTGCACACATTGTTCGGCGGCAAGGAACTGCTCGACGCCGAGTTTCGCCTGCCGCGCGTCGAGGGCGAGCTCGCGGAGAATGATTACGGGATCGTGCACGTCGCCACGCATGCGCAATTCTCCGAGGATCCCGAGAGCTCGTTCCTGCTCACCTACGACGGCCGACTCACGCTCAGCAACCTCGGCGAGACGGTCGGCCGCACGCGTTTCCGCGAGCGGCCGATCGAGTTGCTCACGCTGTCGGCTTGCGAGACCGCGCAGGGCAGCGATCGCGCTGCGCTCGGGCTCGCGGGCGTCGCAGTGCAAGCGGGCGCTCGCAGCGCGCTCGGCAGCCTGTGGAGCGTGAACGACGCCGCGGCCACGGAACTGCTCACGGAGTTCTACCGCGAGCTGAAGGATCAGCCGGTCTCGAAGGCGGTCGCGCTGCAGCGCGCACAGCGAAAGCTGATCGCCGACCCGAAGCGCCGTCACCCGTTCTACTGGTCGGCGTTCCTGTTGATCAACAACTGGCTGTGAGGCGCACTCGTCGCCTTCGAAGCCGCCACTGGCAGCCGTCCCGCTCGGATTCGAGGAAGGAAGGCAAGGGGCGGTCGGCTTCACCGGCACGATTCTCCTTCCTTCTTGGGGTTCTCGGGAGCATGATCGTCGGCGGGGCTGATCCACCGCGGGGCTCCAGACAGACTTCATCTGAAACAGCGCCGGCCGTGCCCGGTCTTGGAGGTTGCGATGACTCTGAGTAGGCAGTTGTTGGTGGTCTTGTCCCTGGCCTTGATGCTCCCGATATCCGCTCAAAGCGAACCGCGAGCGAACCGCGACGGCGCGCTCGAACCCAGTGCAGGCGCTTGGCGGACCTGGGTGATCTCCTCGGGTGCGGAGTACCGGGTTCCGCCGCCGCCGAGCCCGGCCGCGACCAGGGCCGAGCTGCGGTCGATGCGCGAGCTGATTCGACAGAACGACTCGCAGGCGCGGCAGCAGATCAAGTTCTGGGACGCTGGCGCACCGGCCTATCGCTGGATCGATCTGCTCAACGCGCGCCTGCAGGCCGGCACTCCGACGACGGCGTTTTCGCACCGCGTGTACTTGTACGTGGCGCAGGCAATGTACGACGCGACGGTTGCGACCTGGGAGTCGAAGTATTTCTACAACCGGGCTCGGCCGAGCGAGCTCGATCACAAGCTGCCGACGGCGCTCGCAGTCCCTAACAGTCCGTCGTACCCGTCCGAGCACGCCGCCGCGGCGCAGGCTGCGGCCACCGTGCTCGCGTACTTCCTCCCTGCGGAGGCAGCCTCCTTCCAGGCGATGGCCGAGGAGGCGGGTTGGTCGCGCGTGCGCGCGGGCGTCCAATATCCGAGCGACTACAGCGCAGGCCTCGCGCTCGGGCGGCAGGTTGGTCAGGCGGTGATCGACAAGGCGATCACGGATGGCTCGAGTGCGGTCTGGACCGGCAG
>JANNDT010000346.1:0-2354 GCA_031387905.1 Deltaproteobacteria bacterium | reverse complement strand
AATGGGGGTCTCACCCCTTTGGCCCCGATTCTCCCCATGCGCCGGTCGCCGTGGCGCGATCGAACCCGCACCTGACTGCGGGCGTCGCTGTATGTCAGCCTCAGCCTCGCATCGGGGGACGCGCGCAGTGGCAGCTCGCATGAACAGGCGCCGCGGCGCGAACGCGAGCGCGCGCAGCTGGCTCGTCCGCGGGCTCGCGGCGCTGCTCTTGCTCGGGAGCGTCGGCACGGGCGCCGCGGTCGGCCGCCAGCTCGTGCAGCTCGATCGCACCGTGCGCCAGCGCTTCGAGGGCAAGCTGTTCCGCGTGCCGTCGCGCGTGCTCTCCGCGCCGATCATTCTGTACCCGGGCCTCGACATCGAGCGCATCGACCTGCGCGGCATGCTCGCGCGGCTCGGCTACCGCGAGGCCAGCGGCGAGACGCTGCCCCTTGGGCGCTATCGCTGGAGCGAGCGCGAGCTGCGCATTCACCGGCGCGCGTTCGTGCACCCGAGCCGCGCCGAGCCTGCACGCCTGGTCGCGCTCCAATTCTCGGGCCGCAGCCTCGACGCGATCCGCGATCTCCAAACGAAGCGCGAGATCGGCGCGCTCTTCCTCGAGCCCGAGCCCGTCGGCGCGTACTACGGCCCGGACCGCGAGCAGCGCGAACTCGTGCGCATCGGGGAGGTCCCGAAGCAAATGACCGACGCGGTGATGGCGGTCGAGGATCAGCGCTTTTACAGCCACTTCGGGCTCGACCCTTGGCGCATCGGCGGCGCGCTGGCCGCGAACCTGCGCGCCGGCCGTTTCGTGCAGGGCGGCAGCACGCTCACGCAGCAGCTGGTGAAAAACTTCTTCCTGACGCCCGATCGCACGCTGCGCCGCAAGATCGAGGAAGCCGCGATGGCCGTGATCGTCGAGGCTCGCTACGAGAAGGGCGCGATTCTCGAGGCCTATCTGAACGAGATCTATCTCGGTCAGCGCGGCGCGACTTCGATCCACGGCATCGGCGAGGCGGCGCGGTTTTATTTCGGCAAGCCCGTGCGCGACCTCTCGCTCTCCGAGTCCGCGCTGATCGCGGCGTTGATTCAAGGCGCAAACCGGCTCTCGCCACACCGGCAGCCGAAGGAGGCGCAGGCGCGCCGCGATCTCGTGCTGCGGCTGATGCTCCAGCAGGGGCGTATCGACCAGCCTCAGTTCGCGGAAGCGACGGCCGAGCCGCTGCGCGTCGCGAGCGTCACGCCCGACCTGCGCGACGCGCGCTTCTTCCTCGACGCGCTGCGCCGCGAGCTCCCCAATTACTACAGCGAGGAAACGCTCGCGGGCGAAGGCCTGCGGATTTACTCGACGCTCGATCTGCGGCTGCAGCGCACGGCCGCGCGCGTAGTGCGCGAGGAACTCGAGCGGCTCGAGAAGAGTTCGAAGGCGCTCGCGCCGAAAGATGGCCAGCGGCTCGAAGCGTGTCTCGTCGTGCTGCGGCCGCAAACGGGCGAAGTGCTCGCGCTCGTCGGCGGGCGCGACTACGCGACGAGCCAGTTCGATCGCTGCACCCAGGCGCGCCGCCCGGCGGGCAGTGTGTTCAAGGCGTTCGTCTACGCCGCGGCGCTCGAGCCGGCGAACGGGGCGCCGACGATCACGCTCGCCAGCCAGCTCGACGATTCGGTGCTGATCGTGCCGGTGTGGCGCGGCACCTGGGCGCCGCAGAACTTCGACCACCAGTTCCACGGCGTCGTCCCGGTGCGCACAGCGTTCGAGAAGTCGTACAACGTCGCGTCGGCGCGGCTCGGTCAGACGGTTGGCGTCGCGCGCGTGCGCGAGATGGCGCAGCGGCTCGGCGTCGAGAGCCCGCTGCCGAACGTGCCGAGTCTCACACTCGGCTCAGCCGACGTGACTCCGCTCGAAATCGCGCGCGCCTACGCCACGTTCGCGAGCGGCGGCATTCGACCGCGCGTGCGCACCTTCGAAGACGTGATCGACGCGAACGGCGAGACGCTCGAACGGCAATCGATTCAGTTCGAACGCGTGCTCGATTCGGGCACTGCGTTCTTGGTGACGAGCTTGCTGCAGGGCGTCGTCGAGCGCGGCACCGGTGCGGGCATTCGCGCCGCGGGCGTCGTCGGGCCGATCGCGGGCAAGACCGGCACGAGCAACGAGGAGCGCGACGCCTGGTTCGCGGGCTTCACGCCCGAGATGGTCGCAGTGCTGTGGGTTGGCTTCGACGAACCGCGCAGCCTCGGGCAAGCCGCGGCGCGCATCACGGTCCCGATCTGGGCGCGCTTTGTGAAAGAAGCGACGGGCGGCAGCGTCGACGGTGTCTTCCCGGTTCCCGGCGACGTGGCGGAGCTCGAGATCGACCCGAGCACGGGGGCGCTCGCGC
>JANNDT010000555.1:0-2586 GCA_031387905.1 Deltaproteobacteria bacterium | reverse complement strand
GAGGCGCGTCACCGGCGGCGCAAACGGGCCGGCCGGGTTCGGAATGCAGGCCGGGTTGCCGGGCTGCCCGATGCAGAACTGGATGCCGAACGCAGCGCCCGGATCGAGCGTGAACGTGTTGCCGATGAGCGTGCCGGTCGGCGTGCCGCCCGTGGGAGTTCCAAGCACGAGCGGAACGCCTTGAAGAGTCTGCGTGTACGTCGCCGACAGCAGCGCGCCGGCGTTGGCCGTCGCGGCGAATAACATTGCCGCCGCAACTGCAAGTAATTTCAACTTTCGCATGATCTGATTCTCCTCTGGTTGCTCACCGGCGGATAGGCACCCTGCCGAATACCAGCTGCAACCGAACGAGTGATCCGATGTGCAAACCAGGTGCCAGCGCTGGCGTGCTCCGCTCAAATCCAGGCGCGCGTCTCAAGTGGTTGATCTCAAAGAAGAAAATATCTGACTCTGAGTTTCCAGATGGCTCCCGATCCAGTTTCGAGTGAGACCAGCGGAACGCCTCTTCCGCGAATGGTGGAAAACTCGTTCCGCTCGCGCTGGCTGAGGGGATTTCCGCGTCACCCCGGGCCGCGCCCTCGGCACTCCTCCGCGGTCGAATCGCGCTCGGGCTCTGGCAGGTGCCGCAGGCTCGGGCGGGCGCAAGCGCTGCACAAGGAGACCTCGATGGTCGGGACAAGCCGGAACATGGCGATCCGTGGGAGGCTCGCCGCGCTTGTGGTGGCGGGTGCGCTCGCGCTCGTGGGCTGCGGCGACAGCGCCGCCGACACCCTCGCGGAGGTGCAGCGCCTGCAAGACGCCGGCTCCCACGAACAGGCCGTCGAGTTGCTGCGGCCGCACCTCGAAGCGCACCCCGACGACAGCGAGGCGAGCTTTCGCCTCGGCGTCTCGCTGATCGCGCTCGGTCGCGGCAGCGAGGCCGTCTTCCCGTTGCGCAAGGCCGCGGAATCGCCCGAGATCGGCAAGCAAGCGAACATCGTGCTGGCGGGCACGCTGCTCGCAACGCGCAACTTCGAAGCCGCTATCGAGGCCGCCGACGCGGTGCTCGCGAAGGAGCCGGAGAACGACGTGGCGCTGGTGACGCGCGTTCGCGCGGCCCTCGGCGCCCAAAAACCCGAGCTCGCGCTGCCCAGCATCGACGCGCTCGAGAAGCTGAAGCCAGACCACCTGCTGCCGAAGTCGCTGCGCGCCGAAGCGCTCGGCCTAATGCCTCCGCGGCTCCCCGAGGCCGAGAAACTGTACGACGAACTCGAGGCTGCGGATTGGGGCGACGACGAGTTCGGCCCCGGTCGCGCGTGCCTCACGCACGCGAAGCTGGTGTTCGAGAAGGCGAAGGACGCAGCGCGCGCTGGTGAACTCACGCTTGCGTGCGCGGAGCGACACACCGATCAGCCGACGTTCGTGCTCGCCGCCGCGTCGCTGCTCGACATGCTCGAGCGCGGCGAGGAAGGCACGCGGCTCGTGCGCGCGCGCTTCGAGAAGGATCCCACGAGCCTCGCGCTGCGCACGGGCCTCGCGCAGCGGCTCGTCGCAGAAGACAAGTTCGCCGAAGCCGAGCAGCTCGTGATCGAAGAAGCGGAGAAGCAGAACCAGGCCGGCCCGTGGTCAGCGCTCGCGGACCTGCGGCGGCGTTTGCAAAACCTCGATGGCGCGCTCGAAGCGATCGACAAGGCGCTCGCAGTCGCGAGCGAAGCGGAGCGAGAAGACCTCCACGCTGATCGGGCCGATCTGCTGATCGACCTCGGCCGCCCGAAGGACGCGGAAGCCGAACTCGACGAGATCCACAGCGCCGTGTTCCGCAACATCATCGAGGGGCGGCTCGCGGAAGTGCGCCAAGAGCTGCCGGTCGCGCTCGAAAAATACAGCGCGGCGCTCGAGCAGTGGCCCGATAACTGGGCGGTGCGCGTGCATGCGGCCGAGGTTGCGTTCAAGCTGGGCGACGACGACCGCGCGCTGGTCGAGTTGCGCGAAGTGACGCGGCATGCGCCCAAGGAAACCGACGCCGCGCTGCAGATGGCGCAGATTCATCTTTCGCGCGGCGAGTTTCAGGAGGCGCACGCGTTCGCGTGGCGTCACATCAGCGAGCGCGGCGCGCCCGGGCCCGAAGGCCACTTGGTCGCCGCCCGCGCCGCAGCGGCCGCCCGCCGCGACCAAGAGGTGACACGCACGCTCGAAGATCTCGGCGCGCGCAGTGACGGCAAGTTCCAAGCGGTGGCGTTCGCCGAGCACGCGCGCCTCACGGCGCTCGAGCACGGTCCTGCGCTCGCGCTCGCAGCGCTCGATGCGGGCATCGCGAAGGCAAGACTCGACCTCGCGCTGCCCGCAAGCTTTCCCGCACTGCGCCAGGCGGCGGCGCTGGCCGCCGAGGCGAAAGGCGTCGAAGCGGGGCTCGCGCGCGTTGATGCGGTGCTCGCAAAGGCGCCCGGCCGCGCCGATTTGCTGGCGCTGCGCGCGAGCTTCCTCGCGAATGCGGGGCGCTACGCAGAAGCGCGCAGCACCGCGCAGCAGGCGCTCGCAGCGAACGAGAACGAGGCGCTCGCCCATCTCGCGCTCGGCCTCGCGGCGCGTGGCGCCGGCGACGCCAAG
>JANNDT010000338.1:0-5132 GCA_031387905.1 Deltaproteobacteria bacterium | reverse complement strand
GCGGCGCGTTCGGCGGCGGCGGTTACGTCAGCACCGGACAACCCGGTGGTCCCTCCGGCGGCTCGGCCGACAGCGAGTCCATCGGCGTCGCGTTCGGCGACAGCGCCGTAACAATCTACGATGTCGCGCGCGGGGGCTCCGCCGCTTACTTCGCAGTGGGCGGAACGGGCGGGAGCGCACGCTCCCACGCAGAAGGCAGCAATCAAGGCGCGCAGGCGGTGAACGTTTCCGCGAACGCAACCGCGGGCGCTGGCGCCAGTGTCTACGGCGGCGCGGGCGGCGACGCGCTCGCGACTGCGCGCGGCGCCTCGCTGAGCGGCGACGTTTCGGTGCGGGCGGAGCAGCACGCCGGCGACGGCGGCCCTGAGAACGGCGCACTGGGCGCGAGCGACGGCGGCGACGCGACGATGCTGAATCACGTCAGCGGCGGAACCGCCGGAGCGCTGATGCTCGAGCAGTTCGCGTTCGGCGGCGATGGCGGAAGCGCGAGCCAGAGCGGCGGAACAGGGGGACGGGGCGGCGACGCGCGCTCGGATTTCAGCGGCACGAACGAAGGCGGCGGCGCACTCACGCTGCGCACGAGTGCCCTCGCTGGGGACGGCGGCTTCGAGGGCGACGGCGGCGACGCGATCACCGCCGTCCAAGTGGCAGGCGACGAAGCGATTACAGTAGAAGCGATCGCGCGATCCGGCGGCACGACCGGCGCCCCGTTTGGCGCTCCGTCCTCCGGATATGCCGGAGCGGCGCTCGCGGAAGCCAGCGCCGATTCGACGGGTGGCCCGGTGAACGTGCGCGCCGAAGCGACAGCCGGCTTCGGCCAGCGGGTGGGGAACGGCGGCGGCGCGACGCTGGGTCGCGTCTACGGGCGCTCGCAATCCGGCGACGCGGTGTCGGTCTACGGCAAGGCGGAGAGCTGGGGGCCGGCGGTCTCCCTAATCAATGCAGTCGATGGCGAGACCACGGGCGACCTGCGCCTCGAGCAGCACGCCAGCAACGTCGGGTACGCCGGCTCGGGCGGCGCCGCGACGAGTGTGCTCGAGCAAAACCAAACCGCGACGCTGGTCGATCTCTACGCCACGGCGAATGCGGGTGTCGGACACGACGCACTCGCTCGCGCTCGCGCCGTCAACCAAAACGGGGGCGCGATCACGAGAGCGGACAGCGGCGGCGGAAACGCCGTCGCCTCGACCGACACGACCGTGGGCGCCGCGTCGGGCGGCGATGCAAGCGGCGAGGCTTACGCGGAATCTTTCGGCGACGGCGCCGTGAACAGCGCGGCTTCGACGTTCGGCGGATTCGGGAACAGCTGGGATGGCGTGGGCGCCGCACCGCTGGATGCGGCGCGTGGCGGCAGCGCGACCAGCAACGCCGAGGCCATCGCCCATGGCGCGGGCGATTCCGGCGCCAGCGCCTTTGCGCGCGCGGCGGACAGCGGAACCCTCGGAGTGAACGCGACGGGCGACGGTGCGCGCGGCGGCGACGCGAACTCGAGTTCCATCGCACGCGCGAACAACGGCGGAGCGAGCGCGTTCTCGTTCGCGAGCGCGGGCGCCGCCGGCGGGGCGCAAGGCGGCGGAAACGGCGGCGCGGGCGGCGACGCCCAGGCGCACGCGATCGCAGAGTCCGCCGCGAGCCTGGCCTACGCGAACGTGACCGCGTTCGCGGGCAGCGGCGGTGACGGTGCGGTGGGCGGCCTGGGTGGCGACGCCCTGCTCTTGAATGCAGGCCAGGTGCGCACGGGCGGCGACGCGTGGTTGATCCAGCTCGCCTACGCCGGGTACGGCGGGTCTGGCGACTCCGGCGGAAACGGTGGCAACGCGAGTTCGATGGTCGATGCGAACGGAGTCGATGTCGGCGGCTCGATCACGCTCGAGCTTAGAGCCGGCGGTGGCAGTGGCGGCAGGGCATTTGACGGCGTCGGCGGTAATGGCGGCAACGCGACAGCGGCGCTCGACGCGAGCGCACTCGATCTGAGCGGCCCGGTCGCTGTCCAAATCGGCGCAGACGGCGGTTCGGGCGGCACGGCCTTCCAAGGCACCGGCGGCAACGGCGGCGATGCCTACGTGTCCGCGGTTCTCCGCGACGTCGTGGGCTCGGTCTCTCTCGAAGCTGGCGTAGCGGGCGGCGACGCCGGCGAGTCCTACGGCGGCAGCTTCGGCGCGGTTGGCAACGGAGTTCTCGGGCCGCTCTACGCATCTTCCGCGTCCGGCGATTCTGTCTACATCGACGCCTTTCCGCGCGCCGCGCGCGGCGACAACACGACGCCCGGCGGTCAGCCCGATTCGATCGTCGTCGACGCGATCGATGGCGACACCATCGGCGCCCTCACGCTGACACAACACGCAACCTCGAACGCTGCAGCGCACAGCTGGCTCGACCGCACGAAGGCGGCGCAAACGCTCGCCGTAACAACCTACGCGACGAGCTACGCCGGCTTCGAGGCGGATGCGCGAACGCGTGCGGTCAATACCGCCGGCGGCGTAACAGCCCGAGCCTTCGCGAACGGGGACGAAGGCGCCCACACGCTCGCCGACGCGTACGGAGAGAGCCACGCCCAAGGCGCGCAGGTTGTGGTGCTGGCTGACGCGGGGACCAACTTCGGCTCGTCCGCGAGCACGACCTCGACGAGCCGCGCCTCAGGCCGGCACCTCGGAGACGGCGCGGTTCGCGCGGACAGCACAGCCTTCGGCCCGTTGGCGACGCTCGCGAGCGCGCGCGCGGAGAACGCAGGTAGCTCGCTGGTCGAGGCCTATGCGACCGCTACGTCGTACGACGGCGCGAGCAACGCACTCGCCGAGGCCTACGGCGGCGGCAACGCGTTCGCCGAGAGCCGCGCGGAGACGAATTCGCTGACGGAGGAGGCGCGCGCGCGGAGCGTTGCGCACGGCGCCGCAGGGGTTGCGCACGCAATCGCCGGCCCAGAGCAGCGCGTGGACGCCGGCTACCAGGTCTGCCCACCTCCGGTTTATTACTGCTTCTTCAATTTTCCAGCGCCCAACCTGCAAGCCTCTGCGATCGCAGAGGGCGCCGCGAGCGTCGCGGCGGAAGCAGCGCTGTTCGAAACCGGGGCTCCCGCTGCGGCGGCTTCGGGCAGCGACGTGTGGGCGCTGGCGACCACCGCGCCGGACCTGGCAGCTTTGCTCGCGCCCCAATCGCGCGTGGCGACTGCGTTCGCGAACGACGTCGACGCAGTGATCGGTTACGCCGCGCTCGGCGCCCGCTCGTCGTCCGCGAGCGGAATCCAGCTGCAAGCAACTCTCGACGCGACGCCTGACCTCGCGCCGCTGTTCGCCGCTGGCAGCTCGATCGACGCGCTCGTGATCGGGTTCGTCGATCCGGTCCTCGGCGCGAACGGCGCAGGCTCGGTGCGGCTGACGGTCGAGAACCTGGGCGCCGTGCTGTTCGACCAGACCTTCTCGGACGCGCTGGCGCTGCTGGCGTTCTTCGACGACGGCGTCATCGAGTTGCACCCAACGAGCATCAGTTACGCCCTGTTCCCGACTGCGCCGGTCGACGCGCTGTTCCGGGTCGCCCTTGATTTCGAGTTCGACGACATCGGGCAGGCGCTCGAACTGGGTGTGCTGCTCGGTATTCGCACGCCCGAGCCAACGCTCGGATTGCTATTCGTGATAGCGCTGATCGCGCTCGCGGTGAGGAAGCTTCGGGCACGCCGCCGCACCGGACCGCCGACTCCCGCTCAGCCCGACGCTCACGCTCCGGCAGTGGCACCGCATTCGCGCCGCGCAGGAACGCGTCAGCGCGGCAGCGGCGCCGCCGTGAGGTCGAAGCTCGAACCGACCGGCCGGACATTTCTACTTGGGCGAACGCAGAACACTTCCAACTTTCGTTGACATCGAAATGGCGCTGTCGAGTAGCCCGGGGCAGTTACCCACCCCGGGCCCTCTCCAGATCCGGACAAGGAGATTTCCACCATCCGGCTCCTCCGTGGAGGCGGCTCGTGGCTACGGGCCCCAGATTCGGACCGTGATCCGGGGACGCGGGAGCGGATGCTGGTCGAGAAGATCAGCGAACCGTTCCCAGGTGAGACGCTTGCGCTGGCTTCGGCGGCAGAGCCACTTGTACCAGACCCGCTTCGCCGCCTCGGCGAGCCGCAGCAGACTGCGAAAGTTGCCGCTCACGCCGAAGTAGTTGAAGTGGCCGCGCAATCGTCTCGTGAGCGCTGCGTGCTGAACCTTTACCGAAAGGTGCCGATGGCGATGACACCAATCGGTGACGGACTGGATCGCCCGTCTCAGGCTCGCCCGCCGAGTCTTGCACGCCATCCCCCAGCGGCCGCTTCGAGAGCGCGCCCAGTAGAGCGTGAACCCGAGGAAGTCGAAGGAGGCCGAACCCTTCCCGCTCTTCTGTCCCGCCGACGGACGCCGGAAGGGCAGCAGCCGGTCTTGTCCGGATGCAGGGTCAGTCCAAAGCGCCCGAGCCGCTGGCCGAGCACCGCTACGACACGCCGCGCATCCACCTCGTGCTCGATGCCAATGACGAAGTCGTCGGCGTAGCGGATCAGGGTGGCCCTGCCCCGCAGCCGCGGCTTCCCCTCGGTCTCGAACCAGAGGCCCTGCGCGTAGTGCAGCGTGACGTTGCCGCGTAGCGGCGAGAGCACCGACCCCTGGGCGGTGCCGGTCTCCGGCGTGGAGAGCTCCGCGCCGTCCAGCACCCCCACGTGCAAGCACTTGCCGATGAGCCGCAAGAGCGACCCATCGGCGACCCGAACCTCGAGCATCTTCACAAGCTCCTTGCGATCGAGACTGTCGAAGAAGGACACGATGTCCGCCTCGAGGATCCAGCTCACTTCGCCCTGGTGCACGATCTGGTTCAGGGTACGAATGGCGTCATGGGCACTGCGTCCGGGTCGGAAGCCGTACGAGCAGTCCAAAAAGTCCTGCTCGTAGATCGCCTCCAGCACCTCGCGCACGGCGTCTTGGACCAACTTGTCCTCGAACGCCGAGATCCCAATCGGCCGCGTCTTCCCCTGTTCCTTCGGGATGTACACCCGCCGGATCGGTTGATGGCGATATCGCTTCGCAATCATCCGCACGTGCAGGTCCTGGAGGTTCGCCTGCAGCGCCTGCCCGTACTGCTCCTTCGTGACTCCATCCACGCCCACCGCCGCATCC
>JANNDT010000488.1:0-9587 GCA_031387905.1 Deltaproteobacteria bacterium | reverse complement strand
GTGCAGCGTGATCACGCTGCCGTTGGCGACGAGGTCGGGGTGATCCAGCGCCTCGCGCGGCGTCAGAACCGGCTCCGCCGCGACGTTCCCGTTCGCGTGGAAGCGCGCCATCCAGTCGTCGGCAGTGCGCTCGCGAACGCGCAGCAGTATCCGATCGCGCGCAGCCTCCACCGTCTCGGCATCCCAGTTCGCCGGCGGCTGCGCAAAGCGCGGCTCGGCGAGCAGCTCGCTGAGCAGATCGATCGCGTCGAGAAACGAGAGGAAGAGGTGCTCGAGCAGGTTGCCGCACTGGAGCCAGCGCCCGTCCTTCGTGAACAGCGGGTGATAGTTGAGCGTGGGCATGTCACCGCCGACTGCGAACGGATCTGGCAACGACTTGCCTTCGCGTTCGGCGAGCTGAACTAACAAGAGCGACACCAGGTCGTACGGCAGCAGCGCTTGCAACAAGCTCGTCTCGACGCGCTGCCCGCGCCCCGTGCGCTCGCGCGCGAGCAGCGCCGCGAGAACGCCCTGCACCGCGCCCATCGCGCACGCGTGGCTCGCGACGGAGACCGCGGCGAAGCCCGGGCCATGGCGCCGCAGTTGCCGCGCGAACACCGCCATGCGTCCCGCCTTCGCTGCGACGATGCCCTCGTAGCCAGGAAGCGCGGCGTACGGCCCGCGCGGCCCGAACGGCGTGATGGAGGCGTGCACCAGCGCCGGGTTCGCCGCGAGCGCACGATCCGCGTCGACCCCGAAGCGCGCCGCGCGCCCGGGCGGGCCCGAGACGACGAGCACGTCCGCCGTCGCCACGAGCGGTGCGAGGGAAGCGCGGCCTGCGTCGGTCATTAGGTCGAGCACGCCGCTGCGTTTGCCGCGCAACCAAAGTGGCGCTGCCGCGAGCGCGCGAAAACGATCTCCGCCCGGCGGCTCGATTTTCACGACGTCCGCGCCGAAATCTGCGAGCACTGCCGTGGCAATACCGCCGACGGGGCCGGTGGTCAGATCGAGGATGCGGATGCCAGCGAGAACGTCGGGCAACAGGGACTCCGGAGGGGGAGTACTAACGCGCGGAGGCGGTATCGACGCGCCTGGCTCGCGCGCAGGCGGAGGCGCTAGTTCCGCCTTGGAATTCTTTACAACGCCGTCGGTAGCGGGTGTATGGGTGGGGGGGGCAGAGGAGCAGCATGGCACTCGGCAAGGAGTTCGGAAGCTTCTCATTCAAGATCACTTCCGTCAGCTACGAGGCAGACGGCTCGACGCGCGTGAATGTCGACGGAGACGCGGATGGGTTCGGGCCCGTGCTCGGCACGCTGACCTTCCGCGGCGAGCCCGCTGCGACGACAGGCACGATCGAGTGGCGAGGGGAGGCGTTCCCCGACAATGGCGAGGTCGTTGTTGGGAGCGGCGAGGGCAGCTGGGAGGCGCTCGGCCGGCACCAATGGCGGAGCCGCGCGGGAATCCGCGTCTCCGGCGGCCGGATCTTCGGCTCCGACGGCATCGTGGATGTCCCGAAGCGAACGTATTCGGGCAAAAACATCGAGTGGACCTGATCCGCGAGCGCGTCCGTGGCGCGCGCGATTCGCTAGCCGCGCAGGCCGCCTGAACCGAAGGCGCTACGCCTCCAGCACCACCTTGATCGCGCCACTCGCCCGGCTTGCGGCGGTGGCGAACGCCTCGCGCGCGGCGTCGAGCGGAAAGCGGTGAGTGATTATTGCGCGCGGCAGCTCGGGCGTGGCGGCGAGCAGCGCCGCGGCGGCGTCGACGTCGCGGCCGCCAGCGTGGCGCGCATACAGCGCCGCGGGGCAAAGCGAGATTTCCTTCAGGCACATCGCGAGGCCCGGCATCGCGACCGGCCCCCAATAGATCCCTGGGATCGAGACGCTCGCGCCCGGCTTCGCGAGCTCGACCGCCCTCGCGAGCGCGCTCTCCGTGCCCGCCGCCTCGATCACGACGTCGTACTCGCCGCTCGCCTCGCTGGCCCCTAATCGCTCACCTGCCGCGCGCTGTGCAGCGTGACGCGCGACGAGCGCCACCTCGGCGCCGCGCGCGCGCGCCGCCGCTACTGCGCAGAGCCCGATCGTTCCGCCGCCCACCACCGCGACGCGCTGATCTGCCCGCAAGCCCGAGCGCCGCAGCGCGTAGACCACTACCGCGAGCGGCTCGACCAGCGAGGCGTCGCGGAGCGCGACCCCGCTCGGGAGGGGGACCAGCGCGCGCGCGGGAACCCAGATCTCGTCGGCCATGCCGCCGTCGCGGCCAACGCCGTGAATCATGCCCGGTCCGTCGGCGCACAGGTTGTAGTCGCCGCGCAGACACGGGCCACACGCTCCGCACGGCGAGAGCGGCTCCACGGCGACGGGCGTGCCGTCGTCCGTAACACCTGCGATCTCGTGCCCGAGCGTCACGCGCACCGGGCCGAGCGCACTCTCCTCGATCAGGTGGAGGTCGGAGCCGCAGATGCCCGCGGTCCGCATGCGGACGCGAACGCCCTGCCCGCGCAGCGGCGGGAGGTCGACTACGCGGATCGAGTCTTCGACGAAGCGGACGGCGCGCATCGATACTCCCTCTAGTGACTCATGCAGCGCGTTGCTTCGGCGAGCCTGCCCGGGGACGCCTCAGTGCAGGCCTTTGTTTGGATTGATTAGGTACTTCTCGCCGGTCGCCTGCTTGCCGTACACCGCGATTTCCTTCAGCTGTAGCGCCTCGGCGAGCGAGACCTCGCGCGTGTACTTGCTCGCGAACGTCGTCTTGATTTCGGCGGCGACGCGCTCGCGCAGTCTCTGCCCGGCCTCGGGGCCGATCTTTTGGAGGAACGGCGTCAGCAACCAGCCGCCGATTCCCCACGCCATGCCGAAGTTGCGGTTGAGCTCGGTCGGGCCGCGGTCGAGGCCGCCGTAGATGTACACCTGCTTGTGTGTCGTCGAGCCGTAGCGGCTGTATTCCTTCGCGGTCTTGTTGGCGGCGATCTCCATGCAGCTGAGGATCTGGCCCGCCAGTTTGCCGCCGCCGGTCGCATCGAAAGCGAGGGTGGCGCCAGTGTCGACCAGCGCGCCGGTCAGGTCGTCCATGAACGTCGGCGCGCTCGAATCGCAAACGTGCTTGGCGCCGAACGACTTCAGCAGCTTCACGTGCTCCGGCTTGCGCACGATGTTGACGAGCCCAATGCCGTCCTGGATGCACAGCTTGTTGAGCATCTGGCCGAGGTTCGACGCCGCGGCGGTGTGCACCAGCGCCTTGTGACCCTCGAGCTTCATCGTCTCGACCATGCCGATCGCGGTCAGCGGATTGACGAAGCACGACGCGCCCTCGGCCGGCGTCGTGCCGGGCGGCAGCAGCAAGCATTGCGCTGCCTTCATCACGCGAAATTGCGAGTACATCGCGCCGCCAATGAGCGCGACGGTCTTGCCGAGCAGTTTCTGCGCCGCGTCCGACGCGCCGGCGCCGACGACGACCCCGGCGCCTTCGTTGCCGACCGGCAGCGATTGGTCGAGACGACCGGCCAGCATTCGCATCACGCTCGGCGCGATGCTGGCCGTCACGACCGAACTGGCGGCTGTGCCCGATGCTCTCGCGGTGCTCATTTCGGCCGCACCGAACAGCAGCCCGAGATCAGACGGGTTGATCGGCGAGGCATCGATGCGAACCACGACCTCATCGGGGCTGGGCTCCGGGGTCGGCACGCTGACGAGCGTCAGCTCGAGAACGCCTTCTTTCTTTACGGTTGAGCGCAGCTGGAGTCCGGTCTTGGTGTCCTGATTGGCCATCGTCTTCTTCGATTCGTTGGTGTTATTGGGTTGGGATCAGACTTCGACTGTCGCTCAGGCCCTCAAGGCTCGCCCGTCGCGCAGCGCCGAGCCGGCTCGCACCAGCGCCCGTCCTTCATCACCGTCAGCTTGTCGTGGTCCTGCAGCACGCGGATGTCGGAGAGCGGGTCGCCGTCGACGACGATCAGATCGGCGAGGGATCCCGGGGCGAGCGTTCCGACGCGGCCGCTCGGGTCAAAAGCCAAGCCGCCGTTGCGCGTCGCGCAAAGCAGAGCCTCTGCGTTCGACATGCCGAACAACTCGACGAAGTACTCGAGGTCTTTGGCGTAGGTGCCGTGCGGAGCGATGCTGATTCCGTAATCACCGCCGACCACGAGCCGCACACCGGCGGCTCGCAGTTTCGCGACGCTCTGGACCGTCGCCGCGATCTCGGCCTCGTATCCCTGCTTCCGGACCGTTTCTTTCGAAACGCCCAAGCGCTCGCATTGCGCGAGATACTGGACCTCCCATGCGATCGCCGGGCCGACGAACACGCGATCGCGGTGCTCCGCGAGCAGCGCCACTGCTTCGTCGTCGAGGTAATTCGCGTGGCCGATGTAGTCGACGCCAGCGCGCACGGCCTGCTTCACCGCAGCTGCCGATCGCGAATGAGACGCGACGCGTAGCCCGCGCCGATGCGCCTCGTCCACGACAGCGGCCACTTCCTCCTCGGTGAACGACAGTTCGCCGGGCGGGTTGACCGGATTGATCGCCTCGCCGTCGATGAAGATCTTGACCACGTCGACACGCAGCTTGCGCTGCTGGCGGACCGCTTTGCGCAGCGCCCAGGGCCCGTCTTCGATCTGGCTGAGCCCCCCGTCGCCGTCGACGTTGCTCGCAGTTGCGCCGAGGTCTCGTCCCGCCGCGAGGAGGCGCGGGCCCGCAATACGTCCAGCGTTGATCGCATCGCGCAAGGCGACGTCGATCCTATGCGTCGAGCCGAAGCTGATCGCCGAGGTGAATCCGGAGGCCAGCATCAACGCCGCATTTTGGACGGCGGTGATGGTCGATTCCTCCGCCGGCGTGGCGCCGATCGAGAACGGGCTGGCGTCGGAGAACGAGAGATGGGCATGTGTCTCCGTCATGCCCGGCATGACAAACCTGCCTCCGACGTCGAGCACCTCGCAGCCCGTCGGCAGCTGCGGAAGCGCGTCTCGCGCGCCCACCCAGCGAATCGTGTTGCCGGAAACCCAGATTGCGCCCGAGTCGATGACGGATTCGTCGGTCGCCGTGAAGACTCGCGCGTGGGTCAAGACGTGATCGCGGACGCTCATCGCGGCTCCCGGTGGATTGTTGGGACCAGACGCTCAGGACGCGAAGAAGGCGGTCTTCTTCTCCCCGTTTGGGCCATACACCGGCTCGCCGCGCTCGACGAGGTACGCCTGATTGACGCTCTCCTGGATGTTCGTCTGCGCGAGCAGCTCCACCATCTTCTGATAATTCGGGTGCCTGAAGTGCGCCGCGAGGCTGTCGCCGTCCTCCCAGAGTTCGTACACCTGAACGCGAGTGGGCACTGAAGGATCCGGCGCGAAGCAATAATCGCGGCAGCCGCGCTCCTCCATGCGGGTGGCCATTTGCACCAGCGCGGTCAGCGCGACCGCGCGATCTCGATCCTGTTGATTCGCGAACCTCAGGGCTGCAACCACGATAATCATTCGCTTCTCCTCGTTGGGTGTTCCAGTTCAGTCCGACTCAGCGCGCGCCGTCTCGCGTCCAGCGGCGATGCGACGGACCCTCGGCGCCCCGCTTCGCACCCGCATGCTCGGGGTAGACCGACGCCGTGTACAGGTCTCCGTGCGCGTCCATCGCGAGTTGATGAATGTAGATCGCGATGTTGTCGACGCGCTGCAGCACGTCTCCGGAATCCTCGTCGAGAATCGCCAGGTTGCTCATCTTATCGCTGGCGTAGACGTGCTTCCCGTGACTCGCGAGGCTCAGCGGCGCGATGTGCGTCCACTCGTCGATGTACGCGCCTTCGGGATCGAGGCGCTGGATGCGGTGCCGACAGCCGGGAGTCGGCCGGCTGCGGTGGTCCGCGATCTGACCGCGAACGGCCATGTAGTCATGGAAGTTTCCACCGCACAGATCCGCGACGAGCAGCCGGCCCTGCGAGTCGCGCGCAAGCGCGTGCGGCGTGTTGAACTCCGCCGGCCCTCGGCCCCAGCCGCCCACCGTCTTGATGAACTCCCCTTGCGGAGAGAACCACACGAGGCGCGAGTTCCAGTAGCCATCCGCAACCACGATGTTGCCGTTCTCTTGGACAATTACGGCGGTGGGCCCGTTGAAATGCGCCGGATCGTCGCCCCATTTTCCGAATGTGCCGAGCGTCAGCAAGAGTTCGCCGTTCGGGTGGTACTTGCGGACCACGTGTCCGTCGCGGTCCGTCGTCCAGAACATGCCGTCCTTCTCGATGTACAACGTGTGAGCGCCGAGGGCGAAGCCGCGCTGATCCGACGCGCCCCACTTGCCGAGGAAGTCGCCGGCGCGGTTGAACATCGAGATGCTGCTCTTCCCCATCTTGTCTTTCATCGCGAGGGGGTGAGCCGCCCAGTGCTCGATGTCGCGAGTGAACAGGTAGATGACGCCTGCCGCGTCGACGGCGACGCCCGATCCCATCTCGAACTGCATGCCCGGCGGGTACTTGGGCCAGTTCTCGACCAACGCGTAGCCGCTGCGCGGGTCGCTCTTCAGGGTGCGGTCGGAGACGTCGTGGGACAAACACATGCGCGGAGCCTCGTTCAGAGGGGGTGCAACCGAGGATGTAGAAGCCCGGCGAGATGCGCGAGCCCCGGGGCCCGGATGACAATCACATGCCGCGAAAAGGAATTTTGTTCTTCCTCGAAGAACAGGATGCTAAGGTTGGGTCATGAAAGACACACTCTCTCAACTCGCATCTCTTCTCAAATCTCTAACTGACGAAAGGAACGCGCTCCAAGTCCGCCTCAACGCGATCAATGCTGTGCTCGGTGCTGTGGCTTCTCCTTCAACTTCTGCAGCTCCCGCTCAGGGCACCGGTAGCGGGAAACGGTCGTTCTCGGCTGCAACCAAGGCGAAGATGGCAGCCGCTCAACGCGCACGCTGGGCCAAGGTCAAGGGGCCCGATGCTGCACCCGCGAAAATTGTGACGCGCAAGTTCAGCGCTGCCGCACGGGCGAAGATCGGCGCGGCAGCCAAAGCACGCTGGGCCAAGGCCAAGGCCGCAGGACAGAAGACGCTGAAGAAGTGAGCCGGAGGCGGGGAAGTCCCAACTGCGAGCCCTGAGAGAGTTCAGGGTCATGCGTTGTGACGACCTCGCGCTCGCTCGACCCTCGCCCTTTCCGCTCTCAACGCGCGTTCGCCGCCAGGCTCTTGATCGTGCGCCAGTCCTGCACGTAGTCGATCGAGCCGTCTGCTTTGTGGAAGATCACCGGGCCGTAGACGTTGGCCAGGTACAGGGTGTCCTCGGTGGCGGTGGTCGCTTCGTGCACAGCGCCGGCCGGCTCGTACATCCAATCACCGGCCTTGGCTTCCCCTAATCGGTATTCGAGCCGGCCTTCGAGGATGTAGAAATCCGCCGGCCCCGAGTGCACGTGCGCTTGGTTTACAGTGCCCGCCTTGGCGTGAATCAGCAGGCTGTACGCGCCCGTCTCCTCGCTGATCCGTAACACCTTCACCCGATTTCCCTCGAGCCCGGTGCCCAGCGCGATCCACGGCAGATCGCCTGTCGAAACCTTGCCCTCGAGTCCCGTCAGCATGGCCTTGCTCCTTACGAACGTTGAGTGCGCCGCACGATACCAGCCCCGGAAAAGCGAGCCGACGATGCGGCCAAATGGCGCTGCGCCTCGCTACTCCGTCTCCGCGCCGACTGCTGGATCAGCGCCAATCGCCGCCAGTCCGGCGCGCACGCACTGAAGATCATCTGCTTCCGAACCTCCGGAAACCCCCATGGCGGCAACGGGTATACCGTTGACGATCACCGGCACCCCACCGCCGAAGGTGACCATGCGCGGCCTCATCATCACGCCGAGCCGCACCGTCTCGCCGCTTCGAGTGATCATCTCGTTGACGCGATCTGTGGGCATGCAGGCGAACTGGGCGCACGTGTAGGCCTTGTCTTGGGCCACGCCGATCGAAACAAGGAATGCCTTCGGGCTGCGCAACAGGGCCAGCAGGTTTCCGCCCTGATCACACACCGCCACCACCATGTTGAGTCCGAGCTCGTTGGCCTTTTCGATGGTCGCCTTGCACAGTGACCATGAGGCTTCGGCGGTGAGGGTCTTGGGACCGTCCTCGGTTACTTGCACGCTGCTGTCTCCTCGAAGTCCGGGTGTCAGTTGCGCTCGAGTATGCAGCGTGCCGTCGTGCGGCGCGTGGGTTCGTGCGAGAGTTCCCCGTAGCGAAAGGATGCGGCGCGCTGCGCGCTCCGCCAAGGTGGAACGCATGGCGAGCGCGCTCGGTGACTACGATCCCTTCGCCCCTGCCGTCGTCGCGAACCCTTATCCGCATTATTCCCGCATGCGGGAGGCCGAGCGCGCGCCCTTCCTTGGGCCGTTTGGCATGCACCTCGTCACACGCCACGCCGATGTGGCCGGGATTCTCCGCGACTGGGAGCTGTTCTCTTCCGACGAACGGAAGGCTGCGTCGCCTCGACCGCGTCGAAAGACGAGCGCCGGCGCCACGGTGCTCGGCTCGGATCCGCCGGACCACACGCGCCTGCGCGCATTGGTCGCGCGAAAATTCTCGGCGAGGAGCATCGCGGCGAGCTGGGAACATGGGATTAGGGCCATCGCCCTGCGGCTGGTCGATGAAGCGCTGAAGAAGGACGTCATCGACATCATCCGCGACCTTGCCGTGCCGCTTCCGGTGATGGCGATCGCGAGGCTGCTCGGCGTCCCTCCCGCGGACTACGCGAAGTTCAAAGCGTGGTCGGACAACGAGGTCGCGAACATCGGGCCGCACACGCCTCTGCAAGAAGTGGAGCGCTTGGAACGAAGCTCGGAGGAGCTGCACGCGTACTTCGTAGAGGCGATCCGGCGTGCGCGCGACGAAGCCGACGCCGGGCGCGACGACCTAATCGCGACGTTGACGCATGCGCGGGATGAGGACGAGTTGCTCACGGAGACGGAGCTCGTCGAGTTCCTCGTGTTGCTGCTCCTCGCTGGGAACGAGACCACGACCAACCTAATTGGCAACGGCATGCTCGCCCTCGTGCGCAATCCTGAGCAACAGCAGCGGCTTCGCGAGAGCCCACAACTGCTGCCCGGCGCGGTCGAGGAGCTCGTGCGCTTCGATGGGCCGGTTCAGTCCACGCGGCGAATTATCATGGCGCCGACGACGATCCATGGCATCGACCTGCGAGCGGGCGACTCCATCGCTGTCGTTCTCGCCGCAGCAAACCGCGACGCGTTGTTCTTCGCGGATCCGGACGCTCTCGATGTCGCGCGCCCCGACCGAGGGCACGTCGGCTTCGGCCACGGACTGCACTTCTGTCTCGGGGCTCCTCTCGCCCGCCTCGAGGCCCTGCATGCGTTTCGGGCCCTGCTAGAACGCGCACCTCGACTCGAGCTGGCGGTTCCAGACGAGACGCTCCGCTACGCGACGAGCTTCTTCTTGCGCGGGCTGACCGCGCTCCCGTTGCGACGCGCTCAGTAGGCAAGCGCGTCGCGCGCCTGATGACCGTGCGCGGCCTCGTGGCGCGCCCGGGGCGGCGCAGGCTTCCGCGCACGACGGACTCGCGGCACGGGCAGCCGGTGGCGGAGAACCGGCTCGCGCGGAACTTCCGGACGGCGGCGCCGAACGTCGCGTGGGTCGGCGACGTGACGT
>JANNDT010000487.1:0-21344 GCA_031387905.1 Deltaproteobacteria bacterium | reverse complement strand
ACCAGATCGAGCTCGAATACGGCCGCACGCTCGAGACCTATCAGGGTCAGCTGTCTGGGGAGGGCGCTCCGCGGACGGTGACGTACGTCCGCCTCGGGCGCGTTTCGCTGATGTACCAGACGCCTGACAAGGAAGAGACCGGCTACTGGAACCAAAACACTCGCGGTTGGGTGGTCGACGACGATTACCAGCAGGCGGTAGTGGAGGCGATTGCAGTCGCGAGCAAGCGCGGTGCGCCTGATCTCCTGGAAGTTCCCGTGCCGGCTCCGACGGCTGAGGTGCAGTCGTAATGCGCGCCCGATCCCTCGCTCTCAGTGTGGCTCTCGCAGCACAAGTTTTTGCGGGCGCCGCGTATGCACAATCCCTCGCCGACCTCCTCCGGGAGGTGCAGGCATCGCGCGCGGCGGAGGCGAAGCTCAACGCTTCGCGTGAGACCGAGTTCAAGCAGGCGCGCGACCAGCAGACCTCGCTCATGGCGGAGGCCACGCGCAAGCGCAACGCCGCCGAAGCGACGAGTGCTTCGCTTTCCGCCCGGTACGACGCCAACGAAATCACGATCAACGAGAACAACGAACTGCTGCGCCAGCGCCAAGGCAACTTGGGCGAGCTCTTCGGTGTGACTCGCCAAATCGCGGGTGAGGTCGCCAACGCGCTCGACGCGTCCATCATCAACACGCAGTACCCGAAGCCGGAAGGCGTGAAGGAGAACCGCGTAGAGTTCCTCAAGCGAATCGCCGACGCGAAGTCCCTGCCCTCGATCGAAGAGCTCCAGCGCGTGTGGGACGAGTTGCATCGCGAGATGGCAGCGAGCGGGAGTGTCTCGAAATACAAGGCAAGCGTCGTAAAGCCGGATGCGACGAGCGAAATGATGGACGTTGTCCGCGTGGGCGCGTTCACCATCTCCTCTGGCGATCAGTTCCTCGTCTATAAGGAGGGGGTGCTTCAGGTTCTTCCCCGCCAACCTGGCGGCGGCCTGACCGGCATTGCGGAGGATCTCTCCGAGGCGACCGGCACTGAGTACCAAGAGGCGGTGGTCGATCCGGCTCGCGGTGTTCTGACCGAACTCGTGACGGAGCGCCCGAGCTGGACCCAGCGAATTGTGGACGCAGAGCCCATCGTGTGGTTCATCTGCTTCGTCGGGCTCGTCGGCTTGGTCTGCGGGCTCTACCAGGTGGCTTACCTGTTCAGCGAGCGCGCGCGTGTGCAGCGGCAGCTGGGCAATGTGAACAGCCCGTCGAACGACAACGCGCTCGGTCGGGTGCTGGCGGCCTTTCGCGGCGACCCGAACCGCATCGAGGAAGACGCGGAAGTTGCGGAACTCCGCATCTCGGAAGCCGTACTTCGCGAAGTCCCGAAGCTCGAGTCGTTCCAACCAGGCCTACGCTTGGCGGTTGCGGCAGGTCCGCTGCTCGGCCTCGTCGGAACGGTGGTCGGCATGATCCTCACGTTCCAGACCATCACCGAATCGGGGCAGAGCGATCCGCGCATGATGGCCAACGGCATCGGCCAAGCCATGATCGCGACCGTGGCCGGCCTCGGCATCGCAATCCCGCTGCTGTTCTTGAATGCACTCCTCGCGTCGATGTCACGCGGGGTGGTGCAGGTTCTCGACGAGCAGACCACCGGCCTGCTCGCCGAAAGCCTCGAGAAGCGCCGTGGCTAGCGTCAACTTCATCGGTGCGGTTCGGGATCTGGTCAATGACGGCGGTCCGTACGTCTTTTTGATCTTCCTGAACGGTGCGCTGCTCTGGATGTTGATCGCAGAGCGCTTCTGGTTTTACAGCCGGACGCTCCCCGCGATGGCAGACGAGATGCACCAGCGTTGGGTCGCTCGAACCGACCACATGTCGTGGGCATCGCGCCAGATACGGCAAGGGATGATCTCGCGCCTCCACGGCGCCATGACCAACAGCCTGCCGGTGTTGAACATGCTCGTCCCCCTCGCACCGCTGCTCGGCTTGATCGGAACGGTCAGCGGCATGCTCGAGGTGTTCGACTCGATGGCATTGCGCGGCTCCGCGGACGCGAAAACGATGGCCAGCGGCGTGTCGCACGCGATGGTGTGCACGATGACGGGTCTCGCGGTGAGCATCACGGGCATTTACCCGCAGCACTACTTCCGAAAGCGAGCCCGGCGCGAAACCGAGTTGCTCAGCGATAGGTTCACCTTCTAATGCGCATGCGACGACACGCTGTTGAAGGCCACGAGTCTGCGAGCGGCATCGACCTCGCGCCGATGCTCGACTTCATCACCAACCTGCTGATCTTTTTCATCATCACGGCCGTGTTCACGAAGGAAGTGGCTCTCGAGGTCGCACGTCCGTCCGGTGAACCCGAGTCCGTGAAGAAGACCGACGACAGCGCAGCGATCCCGATCTCCATCCTCAGCGATGGAAGCATTTGGGTCGACAACCGCGAAGTCGACGAGCGCGCCGTACGCGCGAACGTCGAGCGGATGCATGCGGTGAAACCGAAGGCCGGCGTGTTCGTCGTCGCGGATCAGAACGCGCCGACTGGCGTTGTCGTTGGCGTGATCGACGCGGCGCGGCTCGCGGGCATCGACAACATCACCTTCAGCACGGGGCAGTAGCAGCCTATGCAGATGCGCAACCACTCGGCCGAGAACGAAGAGACCGGCATCGACCTCGCGCCGATGCTCGACTTCATGACCAACCTTTTGATCTTCTTCATCATCACGACCTCGTTCGTGAAGGAAGCCGGCATCACGGTCGTGAAGCCAGATGCTTACACGGCCAGCTCCCGCGACTCTGGGAACATCATGATTGCCGTCCGCGAGAATGGAGACCTGTGGATGGACCGCCAGGCGGTCGATTTCCGGCGGGTGCGGTCGATGGTGGAACGGCTCCACGCAGAGCGGCCTGACGACACCGTCGTGATCCTCGCGGACAAGATGTCGAGAGCAGGCGTCGTCGCGCGCGTGATGGATGAAGTAAAGGCGGGCGGGATCAAGAACGTCTACATCGCGGCCAACGACGCGGGAAAGGAGTGAAGTCATGAACGCATTGCGACTTCCGCTCACTTTCGCGGTGGGTGCATTCCTCACCTCAGTGGCTTTCCTGATCCTGTGGAACTTGGTTCACGCCGCACACCCGGTATACGCGGCGTCGTCCGCTACCCGCGTCGATTTCACGCGCCTACGGAAGGACAGCGAGACCGCCTCGAAGCGCGCCTCGAAGGCACAGAAGCAGCGCCCCGATCTCGCGCCGCAGGCGCCCAAGATGAACTTCACGAGTTCCTCCGCCTCGACCGAGGCGGTGGCGATGCTCTCGCCCGACGTGAACGCGCGTGCGTCGATGTCAAAGATGACGGTGAACGTCGGCGGTTCGGATCGCGACATCATGCCGCTCGTGCGCATCAACCCGGACTACCCGCCGCGCGCTCAGAACCGCGGCATCGAGGGCTGGGTGTTGATCCAATTTACGATCACCGCGGCAGGCACCGTGCGCGACCCGAAGGTGGTCAACGCGAGCCCGAAGGGTTACTTCGAGGAAGCAGCGCTCAAGGCGATCAGCCGCTGGCGTTACAACCCGAAGGTGCAAGAAGGGGTCGCGGTCGAGCGCGTCGGCGTCCAGATCAAGCTCTCGTTCACGATAGAGAGGTAGGGCATGCGCACCTCCAAGCTGATCCAAGTCCTCGGCAGCTTCGCACTCGCCTTCTGCATCGCGAACGCGCCGAGCGCGTCGTTTGCGCAGAGCAAGAAGGAAAAAGAGAAGGCGAAGAACGACGCGGCCGGAACGATCGACCAGCAGACGGGCAAGAAGCTGCAGGCAGCTTACGACGCCTACCAAGCGACCCCGCCTCAGTACAACCAAGCGAAGGCGGCGCTCGACACGATCAAGCAGGGCGAGGGAGACCTCAGCCCCTACGAGATGTCGCGCGTCCAGCAGCTCTACGCCGCGATCGCTCAGCAGCAGGAGCGCTTCGACGACTCGCGTAGTCACCTGAACAAGGCGATCGCTTCCGGCGGGCTCAACGAGCAGGAGATACTCGACACACGTTTCAACATCGCACAGCTCTTCCTCGCCCAGGAGAAGTGGAAGGAAGGCGCAGCGGCCCTCGAAACCTGGATCGCGCAAACGCCGAAGCCAAATTCCAACGCCTACTACATGCTCGCCGTCGCCTACTACCAGATGGGCGACGAGAAGAAAGCGCTTCCGCCCGCTGAGAAGGCGCTGGCGATCGCCGAGAAGCCGCAGCCCAGTTGGATACAGCTCGTGCTCTCGCTGTATCTGAAGAACGAGATGTTCGCGAAGGCCGAGCCGCTCGTGCGCAAGCTGATTGCTGCCGAGCCCGAAAAGAAGGCGCACTGGATTCAACTCTCGGCGGTGCTAGGTGCGCAAGAGAAGTATGACGACGCGCTCGTCGCGCTCACCCTCGCCTATCACAAGGGTTTGCTGACGGAGGACACGGAACTCCGCCGCCTCGCCGACCTGATGGCCTTCAACAACATCCCGTACCGCTGCGGCACCATGCTCACCTCGGAACTCGAGAAGAAGCGGGTCACCAGCGACGCCGCCCTTCAGGAGAAGCTGAGCAACTGCTGGGTTGCAGCGCGCGAGTGGGACAAGGCGATCAATCCGCTACGCCGCGCGGCGGAGATGAAGCGTTCGGGCGATCTCTTCACGCGGCTCGGTGAAGTGCAGGTGCAGCGCGAGAACTGGAACGGCGCGATCGAGGCGCTGCGCAAGGCGCTCGAGATGGGCAACGCGAAAGATCCGGGCAACGCCCAGGTGCTGCTCGGTATGTCGTACTACAACTTGAAGAAACCGCAGGAGGCGCGGCAGTGGTTCCAGCGTGCGATGAGTACGCGCCACGCCAAGCAAGCCGAAGGCTGGATCCGCGCGATCGACACCGAGGCCGGCGCATCCTGAACGCTGCCCTCGCCCGCTTCGCCGAGAGGATTCGATGCCCCTGACGATCTCGTTTGAGCTCTCGGACAAAGACCTCAAATACTTCCGCGAACGCGTGAAGGAAGCCAAGGCCGGAGCCTCGCGTGACTCGGGCGCGATCGTCGCGGCGGCGAGGCACCTGCTCGAGCAGACGCGCAAGATCGAGGTGCCGGACTTCGTACGCGTCCGCATTGAAAAACTCGAGCAGCTTTCGGCGATGCTCGAAGATGCCGAGTGGAAGCTCGAGGGCGGCGACCGGCAGCGCGTGCTCAATGCGATGGCCTACTTCGCCGAGATCGACGACATCATCCCCGACACGATCCCTGGCCTCGGGTACCTCGACGACGCGATCATGGTCGAACTCGCCTGCCAAGAGCTGCAGCACGAGATCGCGGCCTACGCGGACTTCCGCGAGTACATCCTGGACCTCAGCAAGCAACGCGGCAAGGCGACCTCGCTCTCGCGCGAGGAATGGATTCAGCGCAAGCGCGTGCAGCTGCAAGACCGCATGCGTCGCCGGCGCAGCCGCGTCTGGGACGCGCGCCTCGGTCGCCCGCTCTGGTAGCAAGCGCGCTCCGCTAGCGGGTTTGGCGCGCCAGAGCGAACTCACCGCGAGTCGAACTAGGCTCTCGGCACTGGAGGAATCGTCATGGCCTGGGATTTCGAGACCGACGCCGAGTTTCAACGCGAACTCAACTGGATGGATCACTTCGTCCGCGAAGAGGTGGAGCCGCTCGATCTGCTGCTCGGCGAGGCCTACGACGTGCGCGACGAGAAGATCCAGCGCCACGTCCGTCCGCTGAAGGAGCGCGTCAAAGAGCGCGGCCTGTGGGCGTGCCACCTTGGCGCGGACCTCGGTGGCCCCGGCTTCGGGCAGATGAAGCTCGCCCTAATGAACGAGATCCTCGGGCGCTCGCGCTTCGCGCCGCTCGTGTTCGGCTGCCAAGCGCCCGACTCCGGCAACGCGGAGATCCTCGCTCATTACGGAACGCCCGCGCAGAAGGAGCGCTTTCTCAAGCCGCTCCTGAACGGCGAGATCGTGTCTTGCTATTCGATGACCGAACCGCACGCCGGCGCCGACCCGACGCTATTCAAGACGCGCGCCGTGCGCGACGGCAACGATTGGGTAATCAACGGCGAGAAGTGGTTCTCGTCGAACGCGCGTTGGTCGTCGTTCCTGATCGTGATGGCAGTGACGGATGCCGAGGTGGATGCGCACGGCGGCATGTCGATGTTCATCGTGCCCACGGAGACGCCCGGCGTGAACATCGTGCGCAACGTCGGCGTCGGCATGGAGCGCCCCGAGCACGCGAGCCACGCGTACATCAAGTACGAGAACGTGCGCGTGCCGGCGGACCACCTCCTCGGCAAGCCGGGCGGCGCATTCGTGATCGCGCAGACGCGCCTCGGCGGTGGCCGCATCCATCACGCGATGCGCACCATCGCGCAGCTGCGAAAAGCGTTCGACATGATGTGCGAGCGCGCACTCTCGCGCGACGTGCGCGGCGGCAAACTTGCCGACTTGCAGATGACCCAAGAGAAAATCGCCGACAGCTGGATCGAGATCGAGCAGTTTCGGCTGCTCGTGCTGCGCACGGCTTGGCTGATCGACAAGTACAAGGACTACAAGCGCGTGCGGAAAGACATCGCCGCCGTGAAGGTGGCGATGCCAAAGGTGCTCCACGACGTCGTGTATCGCGCGATGCACCTGCACGGCTCGCTCGGCGTCTCGGACGAGATGCCGTTCGCCAGCATGCTGATGGGCGCCGCGGTGATGGGCATCGCCGACGGCCCGACCGAAGTGCACAAGGTGACGGTCGCCCGCCAAGTTCTGCGCGAATACAAAGGCACCGACGGCCTCTTCCCCAGCGGCCACCTCCCGACCCGCCTGGCCGCCGCCCGCGAACGCTTCGCCGACGTCCTCGAAGCCGAGGTAGGCAACCTCTAAGCCTCCATCGGCGCACGGGCCGCACGCTCCCGACAACGCGGATCGGGCGGCTCAACGCCGCCCGATCCGCGCCATCCCCACCCACACGATCGTTCGTGAGTGTGCGCGCCAAGCAAGCCCACGGCGCGGGCGGGGCGCGGCGGGCGAGTGAAGCGCAGCGGCGGCCCCAACGAGCAGCAACGCCTTCACGCGAAAGTTCGAGCCCGCAACACCGAACTGCCCACCCAGGGCCGCCGCGAGCCATCGCCCGCCGCGCCCCGCCCGCGCCGTGGGCGCTCTCGCGAATCAACCCCCCACCAACTCCCGCTACTTCCTGCCAAACACCGCTTTCCGCTTCTCGGCGAACGCCCGCGGGCCCTCTTTCGCATCCTCGCTCGCAAATACCGCCTGGCCGTAGCTCCACTCGTGGCGCAGCGCCTGGTCCAGTTCCATTCCATCGCACTCATGCAGCGTCCGCGTAATCGCCTCCAGCGCGAGCGGCCCGTTCGCGCAGACTACCGCGGCGATTTCGCGCGCTTTCACGAGCGCCTGCCCGTCCGCTACGACGTGACCGATTAACCCGCACGCCAGCGCCTCGCGCGCCGACAGGTGCTTGCCCGTCAGCAGGATCTCCGCCGCGTGCGTGTACGGAATCTGGCGCGGGAGCCGCACGGCGGAGCCGCCCATCGGGTAGAGCGACCAGCGCGCTTCCGACACGCCGAAGCGCGCGCTCTCGCCCGCAACGCGGATCTCCATCGCCTGCAGGATCTCCGTCCCGCCCGCGATCGCGACGCCCTCCACCGCGGCGATGATCGGCTTCGTAGGCCGGTAGTGGCGGAACAGCGCCTTGTAGACGAGGTCCGGATCGGCCTTCATCCGCGCCTGCACGTCGATCTCGCGATCCGCGTCGGCAGCGTCGCCGGCCATCGCGCGCAGGTCGGCGCCCGAGCAAAAGTTTCCACCCGCGCCGGTCACGAGGATGCAGCGAATCTGCGGGTCGCGAGACGCCTCCTCGTACGCGTCGTACATGCGCACGAGCATCTCGCCGGAGAGCGCGTTCATGCGCTGCGGGCGATTCATCGTGACGGTCATCAGGTGGCCGTCGCGCTCGACGATCAAGTGCGGCATCTCGCTCTCCTTCGCGTGCTGGGCTCGCGAGGGTGCGCCGTGCTACCGACGGCGTCCATGCCTCGCGCGCGCAATGCGATTCGCCGCCGGATGCCGAAGCAGGAACGTTCGCGGCGCCTGGTCGAAGCGATCGTCGAGGCTGCGCGCATCACGCTGATGGAGAGCGGACTCGACGCGCTCACGACCGTGAACGTCGCGCAGCGTGCGGGCGTCTCGGTCGGCTCGCTCTACCAATACTTTGCAGGCCGCGACGCGTTGCTCCTCGCGGTTCACGAGGACGAGAGCGCGCACTTCCAACGGGTCTGGCGCGCGTGGCGCAGCGAACGCGTCGCCGGCGCGACGAGCGAGCGCATAGCCGAGGGCCTCGCGCTCACGCTCGCGCATTACCGCAACCTCGCCGCGCTCGCGCCCGCACTCTTCCTCGCGAACCGCGCAGCCGTGCGGCGCGCGCTCCGTCCCGCGCGCGCGAGAGAATCAGCGCGCACGCGCCTTGGCGCAAAGGACGATCTCTTGCGCGCACGCGCCGTGCTGAAACACGAACGCGTGGAGCGCGTCGAAGTCGTGAGCTTCATCATGCAGCACGGCATCACGGGGTTGCTCGACGCCGCGCTGGCGAATCAGCCCGAGATTCTCGCAGCACCCGAGTTCGAGGCCGAACTGAACGCGCTCGTGGCGGGCTACTTGTTACGCGATCGAGCCTGAGCGCGGCGCGCGTTACGCGCCGCCGGCCTCCGGATCGCTGAATCCATAAGCGCTCGCGAGTTCTTTCACGCGCCAGGTGCGGCCGCTGCGCTCCATCGAGCGCGGATCGCTGGCGAGGGCGACGACCGCGCAGCCGGTAAAGCGCGGCGATTCGGAGTTCGCGAGATCGATCGGGATCTCGCGCTTGGACGCCTGGTCGAGCACGAACTCGGTGCGCACCGCGCTCGGCCAGAGTGCTACCGACGCCACGCCGTACGGCCGCAGCTCGTGCGCCATGTCGGCCGCGAGCCGATCGAGCCCGCATTTCCCGACGCCGTAGGCCGTGCTCATCGCGTACTGCGCAGCGCCACGCGACGAGATGTTCGCGATCAGCCCGCGCTTCGCGCGCACCATCAGCGGCGCGCCGTACACGCTCGCGACGTAGTGCGCGCGCAGACCGACGCCGACCATCGCGTCCCACGCCGAGATCGGGTGCTCCCAGAAGCTGCCGCCCCATACCGGCGGATCCGGCACCTTGAAGACGTTGTTCACCAGAATGTCGAGCCGCCCGCCCTGCTCGCGCTCGACGCGTTCGAAGAGCGCCTTGATTTGCGCATCGTCCTCGTGATCGACTTGCACCGCGATGCCGCGACCGCCGAGCTTCGTCACCTGCTCGGCCGTCTCGCCGATCGTGCCCGGCAGCGCCGCCACGCCGGGCTTCACGGTGCGGCCGGTGATGTAGACGGTTGCGCCCGCAGCGCCGAGTTCCAGCGCGCAGCCGCGCCCGATCCCCCGGCTCGCGCCGGTTACGACCGCGATCTGACCCTCCAGTACGCGCATTCTTGTTCTCCCGGCAGACGCTTCTCAAAGGCGCGCGAGTATAGTCGCGACTTTTAGAGGGAAGGATGCGGAATGTGCGAAGCGTTGGTCGATCGAGTTCGCTCGTGAAGCTCCAAGACCGAGTCGCAGCTGTTACGGGCGGGAGCCGCAGCATCGGGCGGGGCATCGTCGAGGCGTTTCTGGCGGAAGGCGCCTGCGTCGCGTTCAACGGCCGCGACAGCGAGAAAGGCAAACGCGCGCTCGAGGAACTCGGTGCTGGCGATCGCGCGCTGTTCGTGCCTGGCGACGTGCGCTCCTCTGCCGACGTGAAGCGCCTCGCGGACGCCGCCGCCGAGCGCTGGGGCCGGCTCGACGTGATGGTGAACAACGCCGGAGGCATTACGGCGCCAGCTCCAGTCGCGACGCTGACGGACGAAGCCTGGGCCAACGACATCCAGTGGAACCTGACGAGTGTCTTTTACGGGATGAAGCACGCCTTTGCACACATGCTGCCGCGCAAGAGCGGCGCGGTGATCAACATCTCGTCGGTCGAAGGCAAGATGGGCGTACCCGGCATGGCGGGTTACGCGGCCGCGAAGCACGGCATTCACGGCCTCACGAAATCGGGGGCCGCCGAAGTCGGGCGGCTGGGCATTACGGTGAACGCGATCTGCCCGGGGCTGATTCTCACCGACGCAGTGGCGCAAGGTGGCGCGGCCACTGCGGCTGCGATGGGGCTCAGCTACGAGGACATGCTCGACAAGGTGTTCAAAGCGAAGACACTGACCGGCGAGCTGAACACGGTCGTGCAGGTCGCCGCGGTCGCCGTGCTGCTCGCCTCCGATGCGGGCCGCGGCATCACGGGCGCCTTCTTCAACGTCGACGGCGGCCAAGCGCCCTACTAGGCGTACCGCCCGGGAGCCAGCCGCTTGGCGATCGACACGACCCGCCTGCCCACCACCCCCGAGGCGCTCACGCCCGCATGGCTCACGGACGCGCTGCACAGCAGCGGCGTGCTCGACGCGCGCGCGCGGGTCGCGAGCTGCGACGCGCGTCCCCTCGGCGCGGGCGGCGGGCTGATCGGCCTCGTCGCGAAAGTGCGCGTCGAATACGCGGGTGAGCCCGGCGCCGCGCCGCGCGAGATGATCGCGAAGTTCCCCTCGCCCATCGCCGCGAATCGGGCCGTCGCCGACACCTACGACATGTACGGCCGCGAGGTGCGCTTCTATCAGGAGTTCTCGGCGACCACGCGGCTCGGGCACCCGCGTTGTTATTACGCGGCGCGCTCCCCCGCGAACTCGGACTTCGTGCTGTTGCTCCAAGATCTTGGCGAGCGCCGCATCGGCGACCAAGTCGCGGGCAGCGATCTCGCGGACGCGGAAATCGTGGTCGACGCGATGGCCGCGTTCCACGCCGAAACCTGGGGGCGCACGAGCGATGCGCGCTATGCGTGGGTGACGCCGCACGCCAACGAGCAGCAAATCGCCGGCATGGAAGCCGGCTTCGCGGTCGGCTGGCCGCGCTTCATGAACGAACTCGCCGAGATCATTCCGCCGCGCGTGCTGGCCTGGGGCGGGCGCGTCGGCCCATCTACACGCGATCTGCTCACGCGCATGTGCAGCGGCCCGCTCGTCGTCGCGCACGCGGACTTCCGGCTCGAGAACATGTTCTTCGCGGCGAGACCCACGCATCCGGCGTTCTCGATCCTCGATTGGCAGTCGATCACGAAATCGTCGCCGGGCCACGATCTCGCTTACTACCTCACACAGAGCGTGAGACTCGAGGTGCGCCGCAAGCACGAGCGCGCACTGCTCGATCGCTACCTCGAGAGCCTACGCGCCGGCGGCGTGCGCGACTACACGCGCGATCGACTCTGGGCCGCCTACCGGCTCGCCGCGCTCTACCTGCTCGACTACGCCGTAACAATCGCCGCGACCCTCGATCTCGGGAACGAGCGCGGCGCCGCCATCGCGCGCGTCCTCTCGCAGCGCTCCTGCGCAGCGCTCGACGATTTGGAGTGCGAGAAACTCCTGCCGCGGTGAACTACTCGAGGCAAATCTTCGAAGTAAAAAGCTCCCCCGTTCGGGACACGACCGCGAGAAAGCCAACGTCGAGCGGGACGCGTTGTGCAAAGAATCGCAGCTCCTCGCCATCGATTCGCGAATCGACCTTCGTCCACAACAACTTGATCTCGCGATACGGCTCGTCGGGAGTGCAGACCGGGTTCTCGGGCTGTTCCTCGGGTCCGATTTCGATCGCGATCTCGCCCAGGAGCCACGCGAGCGCTGCTGAGGATGCGCTCCCAATGAGGGCTGCGGGGAGCAGAGGCTCCCCAGCCTCCTTCGCGTAGGCGCCGGGGTACCTGCCGCCATCCGTCAGCCATGCGAGATCCGATTCCGCAGTCGCGCGAGTGCTGAAGGGTCCGCGCACAACCGCATACATTCCGGGCGCGAGGCCGGAGTAGGCATCCGTATCGAGCGTCCATCCGCCGTGGTCGACGACGGCGACTTGCGCCGCGCGCTGCGTATCGAAGGTAGATGTAATGACGAACCAGTTCTCCGCTGCTGCGCTGCTCGGCGCGAGCGACCCAAGGATCGCGATCAGAGCGAGAGCGACCTCGCGAATCATTTCTGCTCCTTCACGACCTGGCGACTTTCCCGACAACCCACGCTGCCTGATAGGCATCGAGCATTGCGCGCCTGGACGCCGACCATGCCCACGTGCTTGGCGTCCTTGATGCTGGGCAGAATAGCGCCGCGCGCGCAATGACTCGGCCGGCTGGCACGCCGACTGACCTGGCTCGGCTACGACGAAGCTTCGCGCACGGTAGAGTGCGCCCTCTTCGGAGGGCGCATGGCGCGCATTCAGTTTCCGGACGGCTTCCGTTGGGGCGCAGCGACCGCTTCCTATCAGATCGAGGGCGGCTTCAACGAGGACGGCAAGGGCCCCTCGATCTGGGACGAGTTCTCGCATACGCCGGGCAAGATCCGCACCGGCGACACGGGCGATCGCGCCTGCGACTCGTATCACCGCTGGCAGGAAGACGTCGCGCTCTGCCGCGCGCTGAAGCTGAACAGCTACCGCTTCTCGATCGCCTGGCCGCGCATCCAGGCCGAGGGGCGCGGCAAGCCCAACGCCGCGGGCCTCGATTATTACGGGCGCCTGGCCGACGCCCTGCTCGAAGCCGGCGTGCGGCCGTTCCCGACGCTCTACCACTGGGATCTACCGCTCGCGCTGCATGAACGTGGCGGCTGGCCCGAGCGCGATACCGCGGCGCGCTTCGCGGAGTACGCGCAGCACGTCGTGCGCGCGCTCGGCGATCGCATCAAGAACTGGCTGATCTTCAACGAGCCAGGGATTTTCACGAACTTCGGCTATGGCATCGGCATTCACGCACCCGGCATCCGCTCGCGCGAGGCGTTGTTGCGGGCCACGCACGTCGTGAACCTCGCCCACGGCGACGCCTTTCGCGCCATTCGCGGCGAGCGCGGAGACCTGACGATCGGCAGCGCGTTCTCGATGCAGCCGACCGAGCCCGCTTCCGATTCGGTGCAAGACGCCGCCGCCGCCGAGCGCATGCACGCCTTCACCAACGACTGGTTCCTGCGCCCTTCGCTCAAGGGCGAATACCCCGACGCGTTCCTCGACGGCCCGCCCTACGACTTGATGGGCGTGCAAGGTGGCGACTTCGAGCGCATGCGCGCGCCGCTCGACGTGATCGGCGTGAACCTCTACTCGCGCGGCCTGGTGCGTGCAGATTCGGGCGACCGCGTCGGCCTGGGTTCGCGATTGCTCGGCATGGGCGGCCAGCAAGGCCCGCGCACCGACTTCGACTGGGAAGTCTGGCCCGATTCGCTCTACACGATGCTGATGCGCGTCACCAAAGACTATGGCCGCGTGCCGCTGGAGATCACCGAGAACGGCTGCTCTTACGCCGACGGCATCGGCGCCGACGGCAAGATCCGCGACCAACGCCGGATTGATTTCTACCGCGGCTACATCGGCGCCGTCGGCCGCGCGATCGCGGAAGGCGCCGACGTGCGCGGCTATCACGCCTGGACGCTGCTCGACAACTTCGAGTGGGCCGAAGGCTTCGCGCAGCGCTTCGGCCTCGCGCACGTCGACTTCGAGACGTGCGAGCGCACGATCAAGCAGAGCGGCCACTGGTTCGCGCGGGTAGCCGAGCAAAACGGCCTCGACCCGGAGGCGGAGGGCGAGGAAGCCTAATGCCCGCCGCCGCCCTCAGCCCAGCTCCTTCCCCCACTTCAGAAGCTCGGCGTAACCGTCGAGCACCTTCAGGGCTTCGGCGTCGGCAACCGGGGGCAGAACCGCGACCACGCGGTTCACGCCGAGGCGCTGCAGTTCCGCGAGTTCGCTCTTGCCGGTGGGCGCTGCGAATACCGTGACGTCGATCGAGCTGCGCGCGCGCCCCTTTTTCGCGCACTCCTCGTCGAGCTGCTTCAGCTGGTCGGTGAAGCCGGGGACTCCGGCGATCGGCATCCAGCCGTCGGCGAACGCCACGACGCGTTGAATCGCCCACTTCGAAGCCGCGCCGATCAGGATCGGCGGGTGCGGCTTGCGCGCCGGCTTCGGCTCGACCCAGACCGCGTCGAACTTCACGAACTCGCCCTGATAACTGGCTTCCTTCTGCGTCCAGCACGCCTTCATCGCCGCAACGCTCTCCTCGAGCACTCTCCAGCGGTCTTTGAACGCGACGCCGTGGTTCTCGAGTTCCTCGGCGTTCCAGCCCGCGCCGATGCCGAACAAGAAGCGCCCGTTCGAGAGCGAATCGAGCGAGGCCACGCGCTTGGCGAGTGCGATCGGGTGGTGCTCGGGCACGAGGCAGATGCCCGTGCCGATTTGCAGCTTCTCCGTCACCGCCGCGACTTGCGCGAGGAACGTGAACGGCTCGTAACTCTCCCAGTAAATCGACGGCAGCGGGCCGCCCGGGGGATACGGGGTGCGGCGCGAGGCCGGGATGTGCGTGTGCTCGACCACGAACAGCGATTCGAAGCCGCGCTCTTCCATCGCGCGGCCGAGGCGCGTGGGCCGCATCGAGTAGTCCGTCGGGAACAGGGCAAGACCGATCTTCATGGGTTCACTCCTTGATCGGCGGAGCTTACTTCAGCGCACCTCGATCCGGGTTGCCTCGCAGCGCGCCTCGCTCGATCATCGCGCGACCCTAGCGAGGACGGACCCTGCAGCTCTACAAACGGGCAACGAAGACATGAAGCAGTTCGCGGGCCGCGTGGCGGCCATAACAGGTGCGGCCTCGGGCATCGGCCGCGCGCTCGCGCTGGCGCTCGCGCGCGAGGGCATGCAGCTCGCGCTCTCCGACATCAACGAGGTCGGGCTGGCCGAGACCGCGCAGTTCGCCGCGCCGCACGGCACGCGCGTGACGACGGCGCGGCTCGACGTCGCGGAGCGCGCGGCCGTGCACGCCTGGGCGGATCGCGTGGCCGCGGAGCACGGCGGCGTCCACCTGGTGGTGAACAACGCCGGCGTCGCGCACGGCGCCTCGATAGAGGCGATGGCCTACGAGGATCTCGAGTGGCTGTTCGGGATCAACTTCTGGGGCGTCGTGCATGGCACGAAGGCGTTCTTGCCGCATCTGCTGGCCGCCGAGGAAGGCCACATCGTGAACGTGTCGAGCGTGTTCGGAATCATCGCGGTGCCGGGCCAAGGCGCGTACAACGCCGCCAAGTTCGCGGTGCGCGGCTACACCGAGTGCCTCCGCCAGGAACTCGAACTCGAGAACCGGCGCGTTTCGGCAACCTGCGTCCACCCCGGCGGCGTGAAGACGAACATCGCGCGCAACGGGCGCTTCCCCGTTCAAGCCGGCGCTGCGAGCGCGACCGATCCTGCGGACATCGCGCGCCGCTTCGACGAGGTCGCGCGCACCACGCCCGAGCAGGCCGCAGCGGCGATCGTGCGCGGCGTGAAGCGCAACGCGCGCCGCGTGTTGATCGGCGCGGATGCGCGCGCGATCGACCTCGTACAGCGCGTCAGCGGCGCGGGTTATCAGGCGCTCATCGTGCGCGCCGCGCGGCGAGCGTCCGCAGCCCCGTGAGCCGCTACGCGGGTTCGGCGAGCAGCTCGCGAATCTTTGCCTCCGTCTCGTCGTAGCGCCCCTCGCCGATCGAGACGAGGCGGATGCGGCCGCGCTTGTCGAGTAGGTAGAGCGCCGGCCAGTAGCGATTCCCGTACGCGCGCCAGGTGCGAAAGCCGTTGTCCACGAGCACCGGGTACGAGATCGCGTGCTCGACCAGATACGCGCGCAAGTTCGAGAGTTCACGCTCGCGCTCGAACTCGGGGCAGTGCACGCCGATCACGCTCAGCCCCTCGCCCTGATACTTCGCGTGCCAGGCTTTCACATACGGTTCGACGTTCTGGCAGTTCGAGCACGCGAACGTCCAGAACTCGACGAGCACCACCTTGCCGCGCAGTGCCGCGAGCTCGAGCGGAGCGCTGTTGAGCCAGCGTTCGCCGCGCAGCTGCGGGGCGGGACGAGGCTCCTCTGCGCTCGCCGCGGCAGCGCCCGCGAGCGCGAGCGCGAAACCAAACGCCGCCAAGGCCTTAGGCTTGCTCATCCGCCGGTGACCTCCGCGAAGCCAAACGCCTCACACGAACGTAGTGTTACGCGAGGAGCCCCGATGCGCGCACTTCTGCTGCACCTTTTGCTGGCGATGACCGCCACCTTCAGCCCGCCCGCGGCGCATGCGGCGCTCGACCGCACCCACGCGGCGTGGAGCGCGCTGCTCGCCAAGCACGTGAAGCTGCAAGACGCGCGCGGCAGCGCGAGCCGCGTTGATTACACGGGCCTCGCGCGCGAAGGCAAAGCGCTGCACGCGTACCTCGCCGACCTCGCGCGCGTAACACCCAGCGAGTTCGCGGCGCTGCCGCGCGCCGACCAGATGGCGTTCCTCATCAACGCCTACAACGCCGCGACCGTGGAGCTGATCCTCAGCGAATACCCGAAGCGCGCGTCGATCAGGGATTACGGCTCGCTCTTCCGCAGCGCGTGGCGAAAGCCGTGCGTGCGGCTGCTCGGCGAGACGCTCACTCTCGATCAACTCGAGCACGGCCGCCTGCGCGGAGAGCGCGGCTACCGCGAGCCGCGCGTGCACTTCGCGGTGAACTGCGCGTCGATCGGCTGCCCGATGCTGCGCGAGGAGGCGTTTACCGGCGCTCGGCTCGAAGCGCAGCTGGAAGAGCAGACGCTGCGCTTCCTCTCGGACCCTTCGCGCAATCGCTTCGACGCGAAATCCGGCGGGCTCGCGCTCTCCTCGATCTTCAGCTGGTATCGCAGCGATTTCGCGGGCGGCGACCTGCCGCGCTTCCTCGCTCCCTACGCGAAAGCCCTCGGCGCGCCTCCCTCCGCCCTCCGCGCTGACATCGCCTTCCTCGACTACGACTGGCGGCTCAACGACGTAAAGACGCGCTGAGAAGTCACGCCGGATTCCACCCGATCGTCGCCATCAACACGGCGAAGCCGACGACATACGCGAGGGCGACGTGCCAGCCGCCGCGTAGCCAGGCGCCGACTGACCGCGCTTCCGGGTACATGTTCGAGATCGCGACGCCGGCGCTCGAGCCGAACCAGATCATCGAGCCACCGAAGCCGACGGCGTAGGCGAGCACGCCCCAGTCATAGCCGCCTTGTTGGAGCGCGAGCGCAGTGAGCGGGATGTTGTCGAACACCGCCGACACGAAGCCGAGGCCGAGCGCGGTCTGCCACGAAGCCTCCGGCAATCGCTCGACGGGCATCATCGTCGCAGCCGTCACGAGGCAGAGCAGGAAGAGCGTGCCGCGCAGCGACTGCGGAATCCGCGACCAGGACGGCCTGCGGAGCGCCGCGGTCGCGAGCAGCGCGAGCGCAACAGCGACACCGATGAACGGGAACGACTCGGCGCGCTCGGGGAACCCCACGTTCACGCCGACGTTCACGCCGATCGCGACGACGAGCACGCATGCGACGACGGCGACGCGCCCCCAGTCGATCGCTGCGTCCAGCGGAGCGTCCTTCAGGATCGGCTGGTGGCGGTGTTGTTGCCGCGCGGCCGGAATCCCGAACACGAACAGCGCGGGAATCGCGGCCACGTAAGCATGGTCTACGGCGAACGGCGAGATGCCGTTGATCCACATCATCGTGGTCGTTGTGTCGCCCACCACGCTGCCCGAGCCGCCCGCGTTGCTCGCTGCGACCAGCGCCGCGACGTAGCCGACGTGCACGCGCCCTTGGAACACGGTGTGCGCGATCGCGCCGCCAATCAGGGCCGCAGCGATGTTGTCGAGAAAGGCGGAGAGCACGAAGACGATCGCGAGCAGCGCGAAGCCGCCCTTCCAGTCGTCGGGCAGGAAGCGCGGCAGCAGCGCGGGTATGCGGCTCTTCTCGAAATGATCCGACAGCAGCGCGAAACCCAACAACAAGCACAGCAGGTTCGCGAGCGTCACCCACTCGTGGGCGAGGTGGCCCGCCAGGCCCGCGATTCCCGGTACGCCGTGAAAACTCGTGAACGCGAGCTTGTAGAGCGAGATCACCACCACGCCGCAGAGCGCGACCTCGAGAGTCCTCTTATGGAAAAGCGCGACCCCGAGGAGCACACCTGCGAACAACAAGAACTCGATCGGCACGCCGAGCAGTTCGGGGCTGGTCATTGAGCGCTCAGTTCAAGCCCGCGAGCCGGCGCACGAGGCGCTCGAGGAACGTCAGCCCCTCGTAGAACGAGCTCATGAGCATGCGCTCGTCGCGGCCGTGGGCGCGCACGTCGTCGATGTCGCCGAACAGGCCCGAGACGCCGTAAGCCGGCACGCCGCGCGTGCGGAAGAAGTGCGAGTCGGTGGCGCCGGTGCTCATCGTCGGAACCACGGGCACTCCGGGCCATAGGGCTGCGGTGATGTCCTCGATGGCGCTCATCAATTCCGGGTCGAGCGGCGAGGGCGGCGCGCGGCCGGCGCGATGCCCGGGCGTGATCACGACGCGCTCATCCGCCAGCGCTTCCGCGAGGAAGCGCTCGGTCTCTTCGAGCGTGCGCCACGGCAGGATCCGGCAGTTGATGTGGGCGCGCGCAGTTTGCGGCAGCGCGTTGTCGGCGTGGCCGGCTTCGAGACGCGTGGGCGTACAGGTGGTGCGAAGGAGTGCGTTGTAGCGCGGGCTGTCCGATAACAACTCGGTCGCGGCGCCGTCCTGTGGGTTGCGCACGATCGCCGCCAGCGCCGCGCCGCGCTCGCCGCCTTCGAGCTCGGCCGAGCGCGCGAGGTACTTCTCGGTGCTCGCGTCGAGCTCCACCGGAAACGGCTTCTGCTCGAGTCGCCCGAGCGCCTGCGCCAGGCGATAGATCGCGTTGTCTTTGCGCGGCACCGAACTGTGGCCGCCCGGATCGCTGACCGTCAGCCAATAATTGGCGTAGATCTTCTCGCTGGCCTGCACGCCATTGAAGAGGCGCACGCCGCCGCGCAGCGCGCCGCCGCCGCCTTCGTTGAGCACGAGGCCACTGTTAGCGATCAGTTCGGGGTGCGTTTCGAGCAGCCACTTCACGCCGTTCTCGGGGCCGCCCTCTTCGTCCGCCGTGAGCATCAGGATCACGTCGCGGTCGGGCGCCGCTTTGGTTTCGATCAGGCGCACGAACAGCGTCGTGAAGATCGCGGCCATCGCCTTGTCGTCGCCGGTGCCGCGGCCGTAGAAATAACCACCCTGCTCGAGCAGCGTGTACGGATCCACCGACCAGTCGCTGGCGAGCGCCGTGACCACGTCGAGGTGCGCGAGCAGGAACAGCGGCGGCTTGCCCGGCTTGCCGGGTAAGTGCGCGACAAGGTTCTGCTTGTTGGGCGACGGCCCGAGTAGCTGCAGCTGTGCGGCTGGCAGGCCCGCCGCGCGCAGGCGCGTGGCCACGGCCTCGGCCGCGAGCGTCATGCCCCGCTCGCCTGACGTATCCATCTCGATGAGCTGTTCGTAGATCTCGCGCGCGAGGGCGCGGTCGGCAGGGCCCTCGGCGTGCACAGCAGTCGCGGCAAGGAAGAGGCAGGCGGCCAGCAGGTTTCGCATTCGGCGCATCCTACCGAGCCGCGCGGCGGGCTCGCCGCTTCAAGCGAGCCCGAGCGTCGCCCGATGAAGGCTCAGTGGTTTCGCGTTTGACTTCGCCCGGAGCCCCGAGTACACGGATGCACATGCCCCTTCGCCGCCTTCGCCGCCTGCTTGCGCTGTTCGCGCTTGCGCTGGCGGTGTGCGCCGCGGTGCCGTGCTCGCTGCTGGCGGGTGAGGATTCCTGCTGCGGCAGCGCGGCGGGCTGCGGCGAGACGCGCGAATCGCCGTGTGCGCAGCTGGCGACGACACCGTGCTGCGAGTCGTCGGGTGCGCCGCTGGAATTCTCGGTCACAGTGCGCATTCCGGAGAGCGCGTTCTCCTGCCAGCACAACCTCGACCTCTGGCCGAGCGCGGCTCGCGAGGTTGAAGCGTTCGCCGCGAACTACACGCCGCCCGCGCTGCGCATCGCCGAGATCTTGCAGCGCACTGAGATCCTCAGGGTCTGACCCTCGTTCGTCGGCCTGCGAGCCCGGCTCTTCGCTGAGCGCTCGCTTCGTCCTTCGATCGAACGAGGTTCTCGATGCAAGCCTTCTGCCCCCGCGCGCTCAGCGGGTGGGCGCTCGCACTCTGCCTAATCACCCCCGCGCCGCGCGCGCGCGCGGACGAGCTGCCGCCGCTCAGCGCGAACGGCGAGGCGTCGCTCGACCGCGACGCGCTGATCCGCGCCGTGCTCGCGCGCAACCCGAGCCTCGCCGCGGCGCAGGCCGCCGTGCGCGCTGCCGACGCGCGGGCCAGCGGCGCGGGCTCGTTCGCAGATCCGAGTCTCAGCTACTCGTTCGCGCCGCAGTCGCTCTTCACGGGTCCGCGCAGCGGGCATCGCCTCGAACTCGCGCAGCCGATCGCCAGCTGGGGCAAGCGCGGACTGGCGCGCGCTGCGGCGCACAGCGATGCCGACGCGCTGCGCTTCGAACTCGGCGCGCTGCGCCTCGACCTCGCCCTCGCCGCCTCGCAGCTTTACGACGATTACTACTTCGCGGCGCGCGCGCAGACCGTGAACGCGGCCCACCGCGGGCTCGTGGCCGACCTACGCGAAACCGCGCTCGCGCGCTACGAGGCGGGCCGCGCGCCCAAGCAGGCTCCGCTCGCCGCGGAACTCGAAGCCGCGCGGCTCGAGCATCGCGAGGTCGAGCTGGGGACGACGCAGCGCATCGCCGTGGCGCGGCTGAATGCGCTGCTGCATCGCGCGCCCGACGCCGAGTTGCCGCCCGCGCCAGCCGCACTCTCGCCGCCAGTTCACGGCGCGCTTCGCAGCGAACCGGCCGAGCGCCCCGAGCAGCGCGCCGCCGCCGCGCGCAGCGCCGCACGCGAGGCCGAGGCCGCCCTTGCGCGCCGCGCACGCATCCCCGACGTCGCCCTAATGGTCGGCTACGACGGCATGTGGAGCGAGCCCGAGATGCGGCCGATGCTCGGCGTCGAAATCGCGCTGCCGCTTCAGCGCGCGCGCCGCCGCGCCGCGATCGCGGAAGCCGACGCGCTGCACGAGCAAGCAGAGAGCGAGCGCGAGCGCGCAGAGAGCGACGCGAACCTCGCGCTCGCGATCGCACGCGAGCGGCTCGCGGAGGCTGAGCACGCGCTCGCGATCATTCGCGATCAGATGCTGCCCGCCGCGCGCGACCAAGCCGAGACGACGCAGGCCGCGCTCAGCGCGGGCCGCGCCGAATTTGCGGACGCGCTCGAAGCGGAGCGCGAGTGGTACGAAACCGAGCTTGCGGCGGAGGCAGCGCTCGTCGAGACGAGCCGCCGCACGGCGGAGCTGAACCGCGCGCTCGGCAAGAGCGGCGTGGAGGAGACGCGA
>JANNDT010000466.1:0-24727 GCA_031387905.1 Deltaproteobacteria bacterium | reverse complement strand
AAAAGGCAACAACGTCCCCGGATTGCCTTTTCGGGTTAGTTGCCGAAGTCCCAGCCTTCGCCTTCGGCGTAGCGTGAGAGCACGTTCTTCGCGATCAGGATCTTGTGCACTTCGTCGGGGCCGTCGGCGATGCGCAGCGTGCGTGCGCCCTGATACATGCCGGCGAGCGGCAGATCCCCGGAGACGCCCGCCGCGCCCCACACCTGGATCGCGCGGTCGACGACGCGGTGATACGCCTCGGGCACGAAGATCTTGATCGCCGAGATGTCCGTGCGCGAATCGAGGCCGCTGTCCATGCGCTCGGCGCAGTGGATGGTCATTAGGCGCGCGGCTTGGAGGTCGATGTACGAGTCCGCGATGAAGCCCTGGATGAACTGCTTCGTCGCCAGCTTGCCGCCGTGAACTTCGCGCGTGGCGGCGCGCTGCACCGTGAGATCGAAGGCGCGCCACATCTGCCCGACCGAGTTCATGCAGTGATAGACGCGCCCTGCGCCGAGGCGGTCTTGCGCAGCGCGGTGCCCCGAGCCCGTCTTGCCGAGCTGGTTCGCGAGCGGCACGCGCACGTTCTTGTAGAGCACCTCGCAGTGGTCGCTGTCGCGGCCCCACACGGGCACGCCGCGTACGATCTCGAGCCCGGGCGTTTTCGTGGGCACGATGATCTGCGTCATCTTGCCGTTGCGGTCGCTCTCGCCGGTCGGGTCCTCGGTGCGGCACATCACGATGAAGAAGTCCGCGCGCTTGCCGTTCGAGGTGAACCACTTATGGCCGTTGATCACCCAGTCGTTGCCCTCGCGGCGCGCGGTGGTCTTGATCGAGCGCGGGTCGGAACCGGGAGAGTCGGGCTCGGTCATCGAGAAGCCGGATTCCAGCTTTCCTTCGGTGAGCGGAATCAGCCACTTCTCGATCTGCTCTTTGGTGCCGTACTGCGCGAGAATTTTCTGGTTGCCCGAGTTCGGCGCAACGACACCAAAGAGTGACGAGGCGCCGACGCAGTAGGCGAGCACCTCGTTCATGTAGGCGTGCTCGAGGAAGCCAAGCCCGCAGCCGCCGTACTGCTCGGGCAGGTGCGGCGCCCACAGGCCCGCCTGCTTGACGTTCGCCTTCACGTGCTCGCGCAGCTCCTTCGAGCGCTTGCGCTGCTCCTCGGGCGCATGCGCGCCGTAGCCGCGCCACAGCTCGTTCTCGTTCGGGAGGATGTCCTCGTTGACGATCTTCGCGGTGCTGAGGCGGATCTGGTTGATGCGGTCGCTGACGCTCGGAATTGACTGGACGTTCATCGGCATCGGCAGTTCTCCTGAAAGTGCGCGCATGCTACCGCGACGGGCTGGCGCTCGTGACGAAGCACACCGACAGAATCGCCGCGCCCGCCGATACTGGCAGCGCGCCCGAACCGGCGTGGAGCCCCTGCATGATGGTTCACACGCTCGAACTGGCAGATGTCGCGCAACTTGGCGCGGCCTTCGGGACCGTGCTCGGCGCGGAAGGCCTCCTGGAATGCGCCATCGAGCTCGACGCGCTGCGCATCCGCTTTGTCGCGTCCGAGGAGCGCGCTGCAAGCGTGATCCGCGAGATCGCCCGCACGGGCACACTTCGCACCGCGGCGCGCGAGTGGGTGGACACCGCGGTTGTCGTGGGCGGCGGCATCCACGGCGGCGCGAAGGCGCGCTGAGCCGGCGCACACGGCGTCGCGTCACTCCCCGGCGAGCTTGCTCCCGTCGGCGTAATAGCGGTGGTGCCAGATGCCCTCGTACGGCTCCTCGCCCACCGGCATGCGCCAGCTGCGCACGCGCGAGCTCGCGAGCGGCAGCGTGAAGAGCGCGCGCGTCTGGTCGAGCGTCTCGCTGATGTAGTGGTCGGCGCCTTCTGCCGGGATGTACCGCATCGCGATGCGCCGGTAGCGCTCGCGCCACTCGGCGTCCCGGCCCAGATCGAAGGCGAGTCGCGCGCGGCCCTCGACGACGACTTTGCGGTACGGCAGCGCCTGCTCGTCGATCACGATCGCGATGCGCGGGTCGCGTAACAAATGCCCGCGCCAGACAGATTCTTTGCGCGGCGTGAACCAGAGCGCGCCGTCCTCGAACGCGTACCAGATCGCGGTGGCGTAAGGCGCGCCGTCGGGCTTCACGGTGGCGAAGCGCATGAGCAGGCCCGGCTCGCGCAGGAAGGCGTCGCGTTCGGGCTCGCTGAGTGCAGGCATTAATGGACGCTCCGCTTCTGTTGCAGCGCTTTGGTCGCGAGGCTGAAGCGCGGCTCGCTCGCCGCGCTGTTCGAGAGCACCAACTCTGTGGCCATGCGCCCGACCTCGGGGCCGTGCTTGAAACCGTGGCCGGAGCCGGCCCCTACTAGCCAGATGTTGTGCGCCGTCGGGTGGCGGTCGATCAGCAAGTCGCCGTTCGCGCTGTTCTCGTATTGGCATACGCGCGCTTCGGCGAGCGGGCGCTCCGCGAGCGCGGGGAAGCGGCGCGCGAGGTAGCCGCGCACGTCAGCGAGGCCCTCTGCGCTGGCGATGCGGTCGCCCGAATCGGGGTCGATCGCCGGGCCGTGCTGGTCGTGGGCGATCTTGAAGCCGCGGCTTTCGAGATCGGGGAAGCCGTAATAGATGTCGCCCGCGTTGAAGTCAGCCCAGCCGGGCAGCTTGTTGGGAAGAAAGCGGTCGTCGCCCGGCGGCGGCGTGAAGAAGAAGACCTCTTGGCGCGTGGGAAAGATGCGGCCGCCGAGTTCGGCGGGGAAGAGCTTCGGGAGCCAGGCGCCGCAGGCGAACACGAAGCGATCCGCGCTGAGGCGCTCGCCGGAGGAAAGCTCGATCTCGCTGAGCGCGGCTCCCGTCGGCGCGGGTGGCCGAACAGCCGCAACGCGCAGCTCGCCGCCCGCGCGCGTGAACTCCTGGACGAGTGTTTGCACCGCGCGCCGCGCCATCAGCGCGCCGAATTCGGGTTCGAAGAGTCCGAGCGCAACGTCAGCCCAGTTCGCTTGCGGGTAGAGGCGCGCGAGTTCCGCTCGCTCGATGACTCGCGTCGGAAGCCCGAGCTTGGCGTGCACGGCGAGCGTCTCGTCGACGTAGGGCTCGCGCTTCCCGAAGAAGAACAGCACGCCAACGTTGTGAAAGACCGGGAGGCCCGAGCGCTCCGAGAGCCACTTCCAACGTTCGAGCGACGCGTGCGCCATGCGCGTGTAGACCTGGTCGGGGCCATAACTACCGCGCGTCATGCGCGACTCGCCGCCTGACGACGCGCGCGCGTGAGCGGGGCCATGAGCGTCGAGCAGCAGCACGCGCTCGCCGGACTGCTGCAAGTGCCACGCAGTCCATGCGCCGAACACGCCGGCGCCGACCACGATCGTGTCCCAGCGGTTCGGTGCGGACTGCATCGTTGCGCGGCTCCTCTTCGGCAGCGCGGCGGCTGCGGCCGCACTCGCGGCGCTCGCGAGCAAGGCGCGGCGGGTTAGGCGCACGGGCGCTGTTCTTCAGTAGCCGCTCAGCCGCGCGAACCTGTCGCGGTGGTAGCTGCCGTCGCCGAGAGTTTGCTCGCTGGCGCGGGCGCGCTTCAGGAACAGGCCGATGTCTTCTTCGTCGGTCATGCCGATGCCGCCGTGCATCTGCACGCCTTCTTCGCCCGTTTGCATGAACACGTCGGAGGCGCGCGCCTTCGCGACCGCCACCAGCTTCGCGGCGTCGCGCGAGCCGGCGTCGATCGCGCGCAGCGCGTCGAGCACGATTCCGCGCGTCAGCTCGACTTCGCAGAACCAGTCTGCTGCGCGGTGCTTCAGCGCCTGGAACGTGCCGATTTTCACGCCGAACTGATCGCGCGTCTTCAGGTACGCGAGCGTGCGGTCGTAGGCCTCCTGGATTCCGCCCATCATCTCCGAGGCGAGCGCCGCGGCGCCGCGATCGAAAACTTGATCGAGCACGTCCGCGGCGGCGCCCGCTGCGCCGAGTGCAGCGTCCGCGTTCAGCTCTACGCCATCGAACGCCAACTGCGCGGCGTTGCGGCCGTCGATCAATGTGGTGCGCGCGACCGCGACGCCTTTCTGTGTCGCGCTCACCAGGAACAAGCCGAGCCCGTCGCGGTCGCTCTCGCCGCCGGAGACGCGCGCGACGACCACGAGCGTGTCGGCCGCAGCGCCGTCGAGCACGAACAGCTTCTTGCCCGTGATGCGCCAACCGCTCGCCGTTTTCTCCGCGCGCGTCGCGCAGCGGTACGCGCTGAAGCGCGGTGTCTCCTGGTGCGCGAGCGCGAGAATGCGCGAGCCATCGCAAATACCGCGCAAGATCGCCTCGCGCTGCGCCGCGCTGCCGGCGAGCTGCACGGCGCTGCCGGCGAGCACGACGGTGCTCAGGATCGGCGTCGGTGCGAGCGTGCGGCCGAGCTCTTCGAGCACGACGCCGAGTTCCGCGTAGCCCATGCCCGCGCCGCCGTACTCCTCCGCGAACGGAATGCCCGCCCAGCCAAGCTCCGCCGCCTCCTTCCAGAGCGCGCGCGAAAATCCATCGGCGTCGCGCGCATCGCGCAGCCGCCGCATTTCTTTGACGGGGCTCTTCGACTGCACGAACTCTCGCGCCGTGTCGCGCAACAACTCTTGGTCTTCATTGAGAATCAACGTGGTCGCCATCTGGTGTGCCCCAATCAATCCGGAAGGCCAAGCACGCGCTTGGCGATGATGTTTCGCTGCACTTCGCTGGTGCCGCCCGCAATCGACTCCGCTTTCGAGCCGAGCCAGAGCCGCGTGGCTTCGAGGTCGGCCTGCTCGAAACCTTCGCCAATCCAGCCGAGGCCTTGCACGCCGGCGATGCGCACGCGCACGTCGGCGCGCCGCTTGTTGAGCTCCGAGAGCACGAGCTTGAACATGGACGTCTCGGGGCCTGGTCCGCGGCCCGCCTTCGCGGCATCCGCGCTGCGACGCAGCGAAGCGTTGTACGCGAGCTGATCCATCTCGACGCGCGCGATGCGCTCGCGCAGCTCCGCGTCGGGCAGCGCGCCCTCACTGGCGCCGAGGCTTTCGCGCGCCCATTCGGCGAGCGTGCGCTTCTTCGCCTTCGAGCCGACGGAGCCGCCGCCCGGCTCCGAGAGCATCTCGCGCTCGTGCTGGAGCAGGCGCTTCGCGATCGTCCAGCCCGCGTTCTCTTCGCCGATCCGGTTCGCGGCCGGCACGCGCACATTGTCGAAGAACGTCTGACAGAACGCCGACGCGCCACTGATTAGGACGATCGGCGTCGCCGTCACGCCCGGCTGGTCCATGTCGATCAGGATGAAGCTGATGCCGTCGTGCTTGGGTCCGTCCTTCTTGGTGCGAACGAGGCAGAAGATCCAATCCGAGAGGTGCGCCTCGCTGGTCCAGATCTTCTGGCCGTTCACGACGTAGTGGTCGCCGTCGCGAACGGCTGCGCACTGAAGGCTCGCGAGGTCGGAACCCGCGCCTGGCTCGCTGTAGCCCTGGCACCAGCGAATCTCGCCGCGCGCGATCGGCGGCAGGAACTGGCGCTTCTGCGCGTCGGTGCCGTACTGCAACACCACCGGGCCGAGCATCGTGATGCCGAACGAGACGAGCGCGGGCCGGCAGCCGAATGCGCGCATCTCGCTGCTGAGCACGCGCGCCTCGGCGCCCCCGAGGCCTGCTCCGCCGCATTCCTTGGGCCACGTCGGCGTCGTCCAGCCTTTGCCGGCGACGCGCTCGAGCCAGAGCTTCGAATCGGGCGCGCTGAACTTCTCGCGCCGGCCGCCCCACACGAGTTCGTCGCCGAGACGCAGCGGCTTGCGCATCTCGGGCGGACAATTCGCTTCGAGCCAGCTGCGCACTTCGGAACGAAAGGTTTCGAGATCCGCCACGTGACGCCTCCTTCGGAAAGGCGCGCATGCTACCGCGTTGACTTCGCTCGCCTTCGGACGAGTTCACGAGAAGGCGCTCACTCGCGAAGAGAGCTGCGCCGGGCGGGCGCTGTGCCCGCCCGGCGCATCAGATCACGGGTCGACGCGAACGAGGGTCGAGGCCACCACGTTCGTGCCGTCGTTGTGATCCACCGCGCCGAGGTACTTCTTGCCGGGCGTGAGGCCACTGAACGAGGCATCGACGCTGCTGGTCGCGCCAATCGTCGCGCTAGCGGGCGCCACGATCGCCATGTTGCCGGCGTCCGCGCCATCGACGAGGTACTCGAACAGCGTGTAGTTCGAGTCGGGGCCGTCGGTCTGCCAGCCGTGGACGACCACGAAGTAGTCGCCCGCCGCCGGGTTCACGAGGTTCACCTCCTCGTCCGAGCCGCCGTTGCCGCTACCGCCCACCTGCGCACCCGACGGGTTGAACACGTACAGATCGAGGTCGTCGTTGCCGTCCACGAACGCATTGAACAGCGAGAACCGCGCGTGGGTCGTGCCCGCCGGGACCGTTACCACGTGGACCGTGATGCCAACCCCGGTGTTGAGCGCGGTGTTGATGTCGTTCGCCGGGTCGTCGACGACGTTGCCCGCTTCCTCGCCTGCCAGGGCGAGACCGCGTGCGGTCGCGCCGTAGGCGCCCGTGTACCCGAACGTCACCGGGATGCTCACGGGCCCGCCTGTCGAGCGGACCTCTCCCGGGGCCGCCAACGCGAGCGGGCGCACCACGATCGGGCTCCGCACGTTGCGGACGCCGTCGCTCCACGTGAGCGAGCCTTCAGCGAATTGGCCGATCACCGCGGCCGCCGTGCTCTCGAACGCCACCTCGTAGGTGGCGCTGTCGCCGGCCGCAAGCGCGAGCGAGGGCGGGTTCACCGTCACGTTCACGCCCGCGGGCGCCTGAACGCTCGCGTTGTAAGTGCCGGCCGGGCCCACGTTCGTCACGGTACGGGTCACGGTCTGGAGCCCTGCGAGATCGCCGACTGAGATCGACGGGTAGTTCAGATCGCTCGGGTCGATCCCGATGAAGGCGCACGCGCTGTTCACAAACTGACCGGTGCCGCAAAGGAAGCCGACCCAGTCCAGGAAGCCGGCGTCGTAGACGAGGCCGGGGTCCGCGGCCGCAGTCGGCACCACCTGACCCGCGCCGTAGTCGAACGCGCCGCCGGGAATCGGGTTCCCGAGGTTCGTCGACTGCGAAGCCGTGGTCATTAGGGCCGACTTGATCATCGCCGGCGACCAGCTCGGGTGGCGCTGCTTCATCAGCGCGCCGATGCCCGCGAGGTGCGGGCTCGACATCGAGGTGCCCGACAGGAAGTTGTATTTGCCGAAGTTGAACGGCGAATACGCAGCGAGCACATCGACGCCGGGGCCCATGATGTCGGGCTTCAAGAGATCGCCGGACGCGAGCAGCGGGCCTCGCGACGAGAACGACGCCACGTTCGGCGCCTCTACGCCCGTCACGCCGACGCCCGGGGCGATCGAGGCCGTGCCGCCAGGAATCGCCGCGTACGTCTTGATCGCCGCGCCGATGATGTGATCGACGTGCAGCGTGGGCACGGAGTGCAGGTCGGCGTTCAGCGAATTGGGCGAGGTGTTGACGAGGATCATGCCCACACCGCCGGCCAGCTGCACGGCAAGGCTCTTGTCCGTCCGCGCGATCACTCCGCGATCGCACACGACGATCGTGCCGGTGACGACGGCGGGATCGAGCGTTCCCGGGTAGCAGCGCCGAACCTCGGTCGCATTGGCGCCCGAGAGCCCCGCCGCGCTCGAGAGCACGAGGGGCTTCGTGCTGACGCCGACGCCGAGCGAAGTGCCCTGATAGGTGGTGCCATTACCGAGCGTGGTCGAGGATTGGTAGAAGCGATCGTGCGTGCCCGCCGCCACCGTCATGAGCCAGGGGCTCGGATGCGCGACCGTCGAGGCGACCGGGCCGCTGTTGCCGGCCGAGTTCGCGACGAACACGCCCGCGTCCGCAGCGAACAGGAATGCGACCTCGACCGGGTCGAGGAAGTTCGTGCTGGTGCCGCTGATCGAGAAGTTGATCACGTCCACGCCGTCGGCGACGGCCTGATCGATCGCGGCCACACTGTCGGAGCTGAAGCAGCCGCCGTCCGGCGCGATGCCCCAGCACACCTTGTACATGGCGATGCGCGCGCGCGGCGCCATGCCGCTGATCACGCCGAGCGCGTCGCCGTTCGGCGCTGTCGCGGTGACGCGGCCGTTGCCTGCCGCGGTGCTCGAGGTGTGGCTGCCGTGGCCGTCGACGTCGCGCGCCGACAGAATTTCGTAGGGGAGCTGCTGGCGAATGCCTTCGGCGCCGCCGAAACCCGCGTTGTAATAACGAGCGCCGACGATCTTCCGGTTGCAGTTGGCTGCGGTCCATTGCGCGCCGACCTGGCACTTGCCGTGGAAGCTCGAATCCGGGAGCTGGCTGTAGGTGCGCTTTCCCTTCTTGTCGCGGTCGCTGAAGCTCGCGTTCTCAGGCCACAGGCCCGAGTCCAGCATGCCGACGACAATTCCCTCGCCAGCGCCTTCTTGGCCGCCGAGCTGCTGCCAGAGGCCAGTGCGCAGGCCGAGGAAGTCCGGCGTCGTGGAGGTGTCGAGCTGGCGCTTCTCGTCCTTCGAAACCGAGAGCACACCGGGCGTGCCCCGCAGCTTCTGCGCGGTCGCCGGGCTGAGATCCGCCGCGAAGCCGTTGAAGGCGTACGAGTAGTTATAGAGACGCGTGCCACCGCCGGCGCTCTGCAGCGCAGCGCCTTGCTTCCCCAGCAAGTAGGACACGTATTGGCGCACGCTGCTCTGGGCCGGGTCGAGCTTCTGGCCCGCGGCCGGTTTCGTGGCAGCCAGCCCGGCGACTCCGCCTGCGTAGTCCGCGGCCGGCGGATCAGCGAGCCGAACGATGTAGACATCTGCCTGCGCCGCGGCAGCAAACAACGCCGCCGCAAACGCGCCGACGACCAAGTGCTTGGAACCCAACAACATGTTCTTCTCCTCGAGTGGCGAGGGCTTCGCTCCACGCGAGCGGGCCGCCGATTGGGGCGCCCACCCTACGCCCGCAAGGTTCTGGAAACAAGAACTTGTTTGGCGTGACTTCGAGTCTCACGCGCTCGCATTTTCGCCGAGCGCAATTGCGCTTGCGCGTTCTGTTGCGAGGCGTGGGCCAGCGCGCAGCTTCAGCGCAAGAAGCCGACTGGCGCGAAGGCGCCGCCCAGAACTGTGCGCGAATCGCCGCCGAGGAACGCGTCGATCAGTTCGGCGTACACCGACTCGAAGGCCGTCGAGCCGCGCAGGTTCCGGTTTACGTCGAGCTGTAGCGGGTCGAACGACGGCTGCCTGCCATAGACGCCGCCCGCGACGCGGGGGCCGATCACGATCACGTCGTTCGCGGCGCCGTGGTCGGTGCCAGAAACGTTGGCCTGTGGCCGCCGGCCGAACTCGGTCCACACCATCACGACCACTTGCTGCGGATCTGCGAGCGAGCCGAAGAACGCTTCGAGCGACGCGTCGAGGTCGGGCAGCAGCTTTTGCTCGAGGTCGTAGCGCTGGTTTTCGTGCGTATCGAAGCCGCCGAGCACGGTGGCGTAGACGCGCGTGCCCGTGAGGTTCGCGTTTACGAGCGAGGCGATCACGTTGAGGTTGCGCCCTAGCGAGCTCTCGCCCGGCTGCACCCCGGGGTAGACGCTCGAGAGGTCGCTCGCGACCTCGATCGCGAACTTCCCGGTCTGCGCCGCGCGGGCCTCGAGCGCCGCAGGATTCGCGCTGTAGAAGCCCGCTACGTCACTGAGCGCCGCGGCGAGCAGGCGCTCGTCCTGCGTACTGCCGGCGCCGAGCGCGTAGTCGAGGCTCGCGGGCAAGCTGGTGGCCTGCGCCTTCACGCCGCCAGCGAACATGCGCGGCACGCCGAACGAGACGGTCGAGAGCAGCAGCGGGTTGTCCGGCTGCGTGTCCGCCCAGCGCGCCCACACACCTGAGGGGCCGCCCGGGCTGCTGCGGCCCGACATCACGTAGTCGGTCTTATCGAAATGGCTGAGCGGGTCGAAGCCGTTCGCACCCAACAAGTCGACGCCGCGCACGAACGCGACCTCGCCGGCTTGCGCGCGCGCGTGGAGGCGCGGCATCACGGCATTCAGGCTCGCGTCGGCGGTGAGCGGTAAGGTGCTCGCGAGGCTCACCGCGAGCGCGCCGCGCTGGTCGACGTAGTGGCCATAATCGTTCGCGCCGGTGGGCACGAGCAGATGCGCGGCGTCGAGCCCGCCGCCGAGATACAGCGAGACGAGGATGGGTTCGCCCGCGGGCAGCGGCCGCGCGAGCGCGAGCAGTTGCTCGGGCAGCAGGCCCGCGAGAGCGCCGGCGGCGCCGCTCGCGCCGAGGGCTTGCAGGAAGCGGCGTCGCGTGAGTTCGCGGTTCAGCATGCGCGCTCTTCTCCTGGTTGTTCGACTTCGCTCGCTCTCGGGCTCGCTGCGCGCGGCGGAACGCCGCTCACGCCATCTGCGCCGGCGGCGAGGCCGCGGCGAACTGGAACACGCGAATCGCGAGCGTCGTCTCGTCGGCGCCCGCGGCGCGCAGGTCGTTCATCAGCTGCACACCGCGCGCGCGCACCTGAGAAGCCGCGGCTTGCGGAGCGCCGAGCGCGCCGAACATCGCGTCGAGCGCGCTCTCGGGCGTGCCGCGCACCCAGCTTCGGAGCGCGTGCGCCGCGTTCTGGGTGGCGACGACCGCGAGATATCCGGCCGTGAGCTGTTTCGCCTGGAAGCCTGGCACGTGCACCCAGCGCGTCTCCGGGCGCCGCCACCAGCCGAACACGTTCGGCTGGTGGAACAGCTGGATGCCCATGTCGCTCATTAGGTACTGCACGACGTCGAGACGCTGCGCCGCGTCGTAGGGCGCGGGCAGCGCGAGCGCCCGTAACAATCCGACCACGAACTCGACTGGGTTTCGCACTTTCCCGGTGCGCGTCGCGCTGGCGTAAAACTCCGCGTGCGTGAAGACGGCGCGCAGCGCATCGCGCACGTTGACGCGGCCGCTCGCAAGGGCCGCGGCCGCGAGTTCGTCAACCAGCGCGGCGCTCGGCGTGAAGTGCGCGAAAAACTGCCAGAGCAATCTCGCGAGCGTGCGCGCCGCGATCGCGCCCGCGCCGCCCGCCGTGACGAGGTGCTCCACGAGATCGAGCGTGCCCTGCCCGCCCGCGTTGCCCACCAGATCCCAGTTGCCGGTGCGTGCGAAGAACGTCTTGTCGCCGTAATCGTGCGCGGGCCCGTAGAAGATGGGGTCGACGCCGGTCGCCGGCAGGATCGTGTAGCCGGTGCCTGCGCGCGACGCGGCGATCACATCGTCGTGCGCATAGTTGCCGACACCGAGGCTGAACAACTCGAGCAGCTCGCGCCCGTAATTCTCGTTTGGGTTGCTCGCGGTGCTGATCCAGTTGTCGAGGTAGTAGAGCATCGCGGGGTCGATGCTGGTCGCGCTCAGCAAAGCGCCGAAGTCGCCGAGCGCTCGATCGCGGAATAACAAGTTCTGCTTGCGCAGCGTCGAGTGGTGGCAGTAGACCAGGTCCTTGTCGAGCGACGAGACCAGCAGGCCGTGCCAGAACAGCGTCATCTTCTCGCGCAGCGGGTGGGGTTGGTGGCGGTTCGCGGCCTCCTCTGCCGCGCGCTGCTTGAGCAGCTTCTTGCGCTTCTTCTTCTTGCGCACGCCGTTCGTCGTCACGAACGAGAGCACGAAGCGCGACTGCGCCATGCGATCGAGCACCCAGCGCCCGAGCGCCTGCGTCTCGAAATACGGCTCGACGCCGACGCAGCTGGGCGGCGACACGTCCGGCGGCGGTGTCGCGTAAACCGGCGCCGCGGCGAGCCGCGCATCCGCGAGCAGCGCATCGACCAGGCTCGCGAGTGTTGCGTGCTCGGCCGCGAGGAAGCGGACCTCCGCGTCGCTCGCGCCGAAACCGGCGCGCCTACAGAGATGCGCGACATCGTCGATGTTCAGCATGTCGTGCCTCCACGCCGTGTACGGGTGAGTGCCCCCAAATGGGGCTTCGTATTACGCAATTACGAGAAGCGAACCTCGACGAGCGGGCTGTCGGCCTCCCAGAGCGGGAGTTGCGCGCCGCGGTCGGCCGCGATGCGTGCGAGGTTCGCCCGCATGCCCGCGCGCGCGGCTTCGGGAACGCGCGGCACCCATTCGTCCGGGGCGCTGCCGTCGATCAGCGCGAGGATGCGCGTGAGTACGCGGCGGCGCTCTGCCGCGCCGGCGATGTTGCGCCCGAAAGCCGGCAGATCGCGCTGAAGCGTTTGCTTCAGATGAACGGTGAAGCGCGGCTCGGCGAGCAGGTTGCGCTGCCACTGGCGCACGCCGCCCGGCGCGCTTGTTAAGTAGAAGCGCCCGCCCACGCGCCAGTACCAGATCTCGGTGCGGCGCGGCTGCCCGCTCTTGCGTCCGCGCGTGGTGATGTCGATGACGCGGTCGCGTGCCAGCGCGGCGAGCACGGCGGCATCGAGCTGCGGCGCGAGCGCGGGGCCATCGAAGCGCTCGCGCGTTGCGAACTCGCGCGCGGGCTTGCGCTTCAATTGCGTGAGCCGCTTCGCCGGCACGCCGATCGGCAGCACCGCCGCGAGTGCGAACTGCTTCGGGATGCCGAGCAATTCCTGCGCGAGCGGCTCGGCGCCCGTGCAGAACGTGGTGAGCGTGCCCGCCAGCCCCTCGGCGTTCGCCGCGAGCAACAGGTTCCACACGAATGGGTAGATCGACGCGCCGCTGATGACGCCAACCCGATCGAGCTGGCTGTCGAACGAGGCGAGCACCGAGAGGTCCACACACACCACGAGCAACACGGGCGCTTTCGCGAGCGCATCGAGCAGTCGCGCGGGAACGGGCGCCGCATCGATCTGCGCCTGCGCGAGACGCGTCGGGTGAATCGTGTTCCACGGGCTCTCGCCCGCGCCGACTTGCGCGACGTAACGGCGCATCGTCGGGATCGCGAGTTCCGCGAGCGCGCGCTTGGTGCGCTCCTCGCGCACGACGATCACGCGCCAGCCTTGGCGATTGCCGCCGCTCGGCGCGAAGCGCGCGTCGTCGAGCATGCGCTGCAGCGCGTCGTCGGGCACCGGCGCGTCGGTGAACTCGCGCGCCGCGAAGGTGGTGCGCATGGCATCGATTAGGTCCACGTGCGTTCGATCTCCGTGCCTCAGATCTGCACGAGCTCCAGGTACGACTCGCGGAACATCACGTACGAGACGTCGCCAGTCGCCGGGTAGGCCTGCTCGTTGCTCTCGATCACGAGCGGCTTATTGGGAGAGCCGAGCCGGAAGTGCGAGTAGCCGACTTCTTGGAAGATGTCGTCGCGCCAGCGCGGAGCGATGGCTGCGCCGGGCAGCGGTGTCAGCAGGCCGATCGTCACGCCGGGCTCGCGGCGCACGAGGCGGTGAAGCGTCGCGATTCCGTGATAAGTAGCGGGCGGCGCGGCCGGCTCGATCGCGAACTGCTTCGCGTAAGCATCGAGTGTTGCGGCGAGTTCCGCGGGATCCGTCCACACGAACACCGCGTGGTTCTCGCTGCGGCTCGGCGCGGATTCGGTGAGCTCGTAGCGCTGTGCATCGGGGCCGCGCACGAGCAGCGCAGCGGTATCGCCCGCGAGAAACGCGGTCTCCGCGCCCGCGCCGAGCAGCGGCGATGCGAGGCCAGCGTCGCGCCACGCGCGATACAGCGCGCGCGGGTCGCGGTGCGGGAAGCGAAAGATCGTCTCGCCGACGCGCGGCGTCGCGAGCGCCGGCGGGATCTGCGCGCTGTACGAGGTGAAGCAGTCCTTCTCGAGATAGTCGGCGTCGCCGCTCTGCCCGCGCCGGTAGATGAACTGCCGCCCGACACCGGGATAGAGGTTGCGCAGCAACAACTCGAAACCGGCCAGGCGCAAGAAGCGCTCCGTGTCGCCGAGCATGCCCGTGAGCGGCACCTCCGCCTGCAGGGCGCCCGCCGGAGGCAGCGCCTCCCACAGCGTGGTCCCGTAATGCGGAATCGCAGGTGTGCGCATACCCCGCAGCCTACCTCGACTGGGGACGTTCCTTGACGAAAACCGCGGTGCCCTTCCTCGCCGCTGGCCAGCGTGAGAGAATCTCGTCAAGCAACGTCCCCAGTCGAACCTTCTGCGAGGAGCCCGCGCGTGTTTCATCTCGTTCAGGAGCACCACGGCATCTCCACCACCAACCTCGCGGCGCTGAAGGCGTCGCTGCGAGCGGTCGGCTTCACGTCGACGCAGCCGGGCGCGCCCGAGCCGCTCGTCTATCGCAACCAGCCCGGCGACCCGATCGGGCAGCTCACCGCAGCGGTGCTCGGCGATCACTACGAGACGCACTACATCGAGAACCTCGAGACGGGGCAGCAGATCGACCTGATCGAGCTCGACCCTGCGTTCACGACGCCGCGGCCGAGCGCGCGCCCGCTCCAGGGTGACCTCGCAATCGGCCTGCAAGCCGCCGATCCGCGCGCCGCCTACACAGCGATGCAGGCCGCCGACCCGGCCGCGCGCTTCAGCGCACCCACCGAAGACGCGCACGAAAAGGGCCTGCGCTTCACGGGCCGCGACGGCCAGCACTTCGTGCTGACGCGCGAGCGCCCGTTCGCGGTGCTGCACTACAGCGCGCAAGATTGGCCCGCGGCGCGGCGCTTCTACGAGGAAGTGCTGCGCGTCGGGGTTTCGCCGCGCGAGGCGCGCGCGCCGGGCGTGCAGCGCTACGGGCTCGACGGCATCCACGGCCGCATGGACATCGAGGTGAGCGCCGAGACGCCGCGTCTGCCGTTCAGTGATTATGGAAAGCACTATCCCGCCGCGAACCACTACCGCCTGGTGGGCCGCGACGTCGAAGGCATCGTGGCGCGCCTCGCCGCTAGCGGCCTCGGCGGCTTCGTGCTGCCCGCGGTGCGCGGCTTCGCGTTCGTGCACGGCCCCGCGAACGAGACGATCGAGATCTTCCAGCTCGGCCCCGGCGTGCCCCCGCTGCCGAGCGCGGCCTGAGGCGCGCCGTTCAGCGTCATCACTCGACCGGTGATCCGCGATGTAGAGTCGCGACACAACTCGGAAGGAATGCGCCGTGAAGCAATCCGCGCTCGTGAATCCCGCCTCGATGAAGGGGCACTACGACAACTTCCACTTCGCAGCGGCGGCGCGCTCGAGCGATCTGCTGATCTGTTCGGGGCAACTCGGCGTCGGGCCCGACGGCCGCGCCATTGCCGACCCTGCCGCGCAGTTCGCCGCCGCTTTCGAGGGTGTTAGGGCGGTGCTCGCTGAAGCGGGCCTCGATTTCAGCGACGTCCTCGAGATCACCACCTTTCACGTCGGCCTGACGCAGCACCTCGGCGCCTTCATGCGCGTGAAGGACAGCGTGCTGCCCGCGCCGTATCCGGCGTGGACCGCGATTGGGATTACGGAGCTGGCCTTCCCGGGCTGCCTCGTCGAGATTCGCGCGACCGCGCAGTTGCGAAAGCCCGCAGCGCGCGCGGCGGCTGCCAGACCGAAGGCGAAGGCAAAGCGCTCGGCGAGACCCGCCACGAAGAAAGCAGCGCGACGGCGTTAGCGCCGGCCCGCAGCTCACCGCGATGAGCGAACGCGCTCACGACCCGCGCATCGGCCACCCGTTCGCGGAGAACCGCTTCACGCAGGCGCTGGCCGCCTGCTACGGGCTCGTGTTCGTGTGGAGCGCCATCGCGCCCAAGTATCCGCGCGACTGGTGGCTCGAGATGCTGCTGGCGTTCGTGTTCATCGCGGTGCTCGCCGCCACGCATCACCGCTTCGTGTTCTCGAATTTCTCTTACGCCCTAATCACGCTGTTCCTGGCGCTCCACACCTACGGCGCACACTACACCTACGCGGAGTCCGCCTTTGGCGACTGGCTGAAAGCCGCGCTCGAGCTCCCCCGTAATCACTACGACCGCATCGTGCACTTCAGCTTCGGCGTGCTGATGGCGTACCCGCTGCACGAACTCGCGCGCCGCGTGCTGCATCTGCACGGCCGCTGGGCGTGGGCGGCGCCGTGGCTGGTCGTGCTCGCGCTCGCGGGCGGCTACGAAATCGTCGAGAGCTGGACGGCGCGCCTGGTTTCGCCCGAACTCGGTACCGCTTACCTGGGCACCCAAGGCGACGAGTGGGATGCGCAGAAGGACATGAGCCTCGCGAACACCGGCGCGCTGATCGGGCTCGCGTTGACCGCGTGGTACCAGCACGCCACCGGCCGCGAGCCGGGGCGCCTCGCGAGTTGAGTCTCACTCGGGCTGCGGATTCGCCCAGCTCTCGCCCGCTGGCGGCGCGACGACCGCGGGCGGCTGATCGTTCAGGATCGCGTCGAAGCGCGCCTTCATCATGTAGTTCCAGTGCGGGTGCGTGAACACGTAGAAGCGATTCGCGCGAATCGCCTCGACCACGATCTCGCCGACTTTGCGCGGCGGGAGCCCCGCCTTGAGCAGCCCCTCGATTACTGCGCGCGCGGCGCCAAACTCGCTCGATGGGGCCGCCTCCGGCGTCGGCCGCGGCGCCTCCGGGCGATTGCGCTCCGACTCGAGGATGCGCGTGTTCACCCATCCCGGGCACAGCACCGAGACTCCGACGTGCGGCGCGCGCAGCTGACACTCGCGGTAGAGCGCCTCCGAGATCGCAACGCAGGCGTGTTTCGAGACGCCGTAGATACCGCCGCTCACCATCGTGCCAGCGAGCGACGCGGTGTTCACCACGTGCGCCTCGGGTTGCAGCGCGAGGATCGGCATGAACGCGCGCATGCCGTGGATCACGCCCCAGGTGTTCACGCCCAACACCCACTCCCAGTCGGCCAGAGGAAGCTCCCAGAGCGCGCCGACGTTGGCGGCGCCCGCGACGCCAGCGTTGTTACAGAGCACGTGCACGGCCCCGAACGCCGCGAGCGCGCGCTCGGCGCACTCTGCCACCGAGGCCGGGCTCGCAACGTCGCAGCGCACGCCGACGGCGTCTGCGCCGCTCGACTTCAGCTCGGCGACCGTGCGCGCGAGCGCGGCCTCCTCGACGTCCGCGATCACGAGCTTCATGCCCTGCGCCGCGAACGCCTCCGCCATCCCGCGCCCGATCCCGCTGGCGCCACCGGTGACGACCGCGACGCGGCCTGTGAATTGCTGCATGTGTGTTTCTCCCTGAGAACTACGAGTTCGAAACGACCGCGCTCCGCGCGGCGAGCTTCTGCAAGTTCTCCGCGTGCCCCGAGCGGCTGATGCGGTAGCGCGCGTAACAAGCGATCGCGGTCGAGTAGAGCACCACCGCGCCGATCGCGTAGCCGGCGCCGAGGCGCTCGATCATCTCGGCGCGCTGCGCGGGGTCGCCTTCGCCCGGGCGCCCGATCCAGGCGATCAGCAGCGCCGAGAGCATGATGCCGAAGCCCGAGACTGATTTATCAATGAGACTGCGCGCCGCGAAGAACACGCCCTCCGAGCGGCGTCCCGTGCTGAGCTCGCTCTCTTCCACCACGTCCGCGACCATCGCCGAGACGAGCGCCGCCGAGCAGATCGCGACGATCACCTCGAGCGTGAACAGCAGCATCAGCGTGTAGAAGAGCGCTCGCGTGCCGTTCGCTGGGAACCAGCCCGCGAAGCGCAGGGCGATCGCGAGCGGCGCGATCGCGATCATCGCGATCGAGGCGCCGATCGCCGCGCGCTTCTTGCCGAAGCGGCGCGAGAGCGCGGGCGCGAGGAAGAGCGCGATCGCGGCGGAGCCGAAGTACGGCAGGTTGAGGAAGCCGATCTGCTGGGATGTTAGGCCCCAGAAGTAGGTGCCGAGGTAGATGCTGAGCGCGGCCGAGAGCCCCGCAGCCATCGAGTAGAAAATTGCGCCCGCGAGCAGCGCGAGCAATGACGGGCTCGCGAGGGATTCGCGCACTTCGCGGAACGCGCCGCGCACACCGCCGCTCGCATGCGCGGGCGGCTGGCGCAGCCGCGGGATCTCGCGGTGCGTGCCGAGCGAGGACGCGAGGATCGCGCCGAACATGACGAGCGAGCCGACTACGCCGTAAGTGCGGTAACCGGGCGCAGCGAGCGCTCCGCCACCTGCGGGCAACAGCACGTTGTAGGCGAGCACCGCAACCGAGAGGCCGCCGAACCAGCCGAAAAAATACCGGAGCGAGAGCAGCCCCGTGCGCGCGTCGTAATCGTCCGTGAGTTCGGCGACCAGCGCGGTCGAGGGCGTCTCGTAGAGCGTGATCATCGCGCGCACGCCGATCGAGACGCACAACAGCCAGCTGAACAGGCCCCAGTCATGGAGCCCCGCTGGCGGGTTCCAGAGCAGGAAGTACGAAGCCGCGACCGGGACCGCTGCGCCGTACATGAGCGGATGGCGGCGCCCCCAGCGAGTTCTCAGGTGGTCGGAGAAATATCCGACGGTCGGATCCCAGATCGAGTCGATCACGAACGCGATCATGATCGCGAGCCCGGTCATCAGCACCGGCAGGCCGAGCACTTGGTCGTAATAAAACAGCAGCAGGTACTTGAAGCCGTTGTCTTTCACGCCGAACGCGATGGCGCCGAACCCGTACGCGAGCCGTGTGCCGAAGTGGATGCCGCGCACCGGCGGAGTGGCGGCGCTCATTGCGGAATCACGTAGCCCGCCGGGAGGGCGCAACCACGTCGTCCATCCGCTGCCACTCGCGCCGGTCGACCATCCACGCGTAGCGGTGGAGCAGCTCTTCGATCTCGCGCCGGTCCGTGAGCGCGCGCAGTTCATCGGCTTTCATCGCATCTCCAGCGCAGCGCGGCAGTATGGTGTGGCGCGAAGGAGAAAGCCCGATGCGCGCAGGAAGAGTTCTCATTGTGATTCTGGGCGTGCTCGGCGCTGCGCTCGCAGCCGCGCACTTCGCGGGCACGCTCGAACCGAGCGACCGCCGGCCGGGCCTCGGGCTGCGCGGCGAAGTGGTGCGTGAAGCCGTGAGTGATTGGAGTTTCTCCGACGCCGACGAACTCGTGGAGCTCGAGACCCGCGCGCCGTGGTTTTTGCCGCACTCGGTGACGGTCGTGTGCGCGAGCACCGGCGCGAATCTCTACGTGCCATCGGTCTACGCGCCGGGCGACGGCGGCTTCCCCGCTGGGCGCGCTTGGAACCGCAACATCGTGCGCGACCCGCACGTGCGCATTCGCATCTTGGGCAAGCTCTACGAGCGCCGTGCCGCGCTCGTGACCGACGAAGCCGAGCGCGCGGCGGCCTTCGCAGCGTTCGCGGCGAAATACGACGCGTGGGCGGAGTGGCACGCGGCGCCGCCCGCTGAGCGGCCGGAGCTCGCCTTCGTGCGGCTCGATGGCTCCGCGCCCTAAGCGCCGAGCACGCGCCGGAGGAACGGATTCAGGAACACGCCTCTCGGATCGAGTCGCGCGCGCACGCGCAGGAATGCCTCGAACTTCGGGTAGAGCTTCGCGAGCTGGGCAGCGTTCGACTGATGCAACTTGCCCCAGTGCGGGCGGCCCGAGTGATTACGGAAAACCGACTCGACGTCGTCGAAGTAGGGGCGATACGGGCGCTCGGCGGGCTGGTGCGCGGAGATCGTGACGGTGGCGCGGCCATGCTCGGGCGAGAGAAACGCGTCGTCGGGCTTCACGGTGCGGTACTCGAGCGGCCAGAGCGCGTCCTTGTGCTTGGTGAGCATCAGCTGGCGCAGCTCGCGCACGCAGTCCGGCCCCTGCTCCGCCGGCACCGCGAACTCGATCTCGTTGAAAGCGACATCGCGCGGCGTCGCGAAGATCGCGTGGCTCGGGCCGACGCGTTCGCCGCGCGTTTTATCCGGATCGTCCCAGCGCTCGAAGTCGTGCGCGTCGCTGGTCGGGTTCAGCGTCTTCATCGAACACACGTCTCTCGGCGGCGACGTGGGCGTACGCACAAACGCGGCCGGGTCGGGGAACCAGAAGAACTCGAAGTGACGATTCGAGGCGATGTGCGAATCGAGTTGCCCCATGCAGGCCTCGAAACCCGTCGTCCAGATGCGCTCGCGCAAACGGAACGCAGGCTCGAGCTTGAGCCGCACGTGCGTGATCACGCCGAGCGCGCCGAGCGAGACTTGCGCTGCGCGAAAGACATCTGGCGACTCATCAGGGCTGCATTCGAGCAGCTCGCCGCTCGCGAGCACGAGGCGCAGGCCGCTCACGTACGAGGACAAGCTGCCGATGCCAAGGCCGGTGCCGTGGGTGCCGGTGGCGAGCGAGCCCGCCAGCGCTTGGCGATCGATGTCGGGCATGGTCGAGAGCGAGAGCCCGGCTTTCCGTAATGGCTCGCCGATCTGGTAGAGCTTGCTGCCGCCGAGGATCCACGCCTCGCGCTTCTTCGCATCGACGGACTCGATGCCGCGCAGCCGGCTCGTCACGAGCTGGAGGCCATTCGTCTCGCAGAGCGGCACGAAGCTGTGTCCGCTGCCGATCGCGCGCACGCTGCGCCCCGCGGCGGCCGCGCGCTTCACCGCGGCGCGCACTTCGGCGAGCGTCGCGGGCGCGGTCTTCTCCGCGGGCGTGAAGCGCACCGAGCCCGACCAGTTCGACCACTCGGGCGGTCTCGCGCCCGCTGCGAACGCGCGCGAGGCGAGCCCGCCGCCGAGCGTCGCAGCAGCGGCCGCTCCTGCCGCGCCGCGTAACAAGGCCCGGCGGCCGATCACTGAGACTTGCCTCGCGCGGGTATCGGCCACAGCTCGCGCACCATCCCATCGCGCACCACGTGATAGACGTCGTACAAATTTACCGTCGGGTCGCAGTGCGAGACGATCAGCTCGGCTTTCTCGCCGAGCGCGAGCGTGCGCGCCTCGCCCGTGAACGCGCAGATTCCGTGCTCGTCGCCGCCATAGAAATAGGTGAGCCCCGCGCGATCCTTGAACTGCGGCTTCGCCTCGGGCTCGTGCGCGAAGGCCTTGAAGCCCGCGTCGATCGTAATCAGTTGCGGCACGGGCTGGCTGATCGCCGTCGCGAGTACGGTGAGCGAGGGCTCGAACGTGTCGAACAATTCGCCGTCGGCGTCGCCGACCATGCGGTACTGCACGTCCATGAACAGGTAAGAGCCGACTTGCAGGTCGGTCATGCCCGGTACGTCGCAGTCGATGTCGTAGGTGCCGGTGCCGCCGCCGGTGAGCGACTTCACCGCGATGCCGCTGCGTTCGAGCAGCGCTCTCGTGTCCAGCGCGCCCGCGAGCGATTCGAGCGACTTCTTCTTGCGCTCTTCGCGGCCGACGATGTGCATCACGTGGCCCGAGTAGGCCTGGAGGCCGTCGAAGCGCAGGTGTTTCGCTCGGGCGATCTCGCGCGCGAGTGCGAGCGCGGGCTCGCCCGGCGCAATGCCGGTGCGGCGCGTGCCGGTGTCGATGTCGATCAACACACCCAGTGTCATGCCAGCGGCAGCTGCGGCAGCGTCGAACGCGCGCACGGCGCTCGCGGCGTCGACCACGACCTGCACGCCCGGCGCGCGCTTCGCGAGCGCAACCACGCGCTCGAACTTGTCCTGGCTCGCGAGCGGCGACGTGATCAGCACGTTGCCAACGCCCGCGTCCACCATCACCTCTGCTTCGCTCACCTTCGCCGCGCACACGCCGAGCGCGCCGAGCGCGAGCTGCTGCTTCGCGAGCAGCGGGCACTTGTGCGTCTTCACGTGCGGGCGCAGACCGATCTTTTTGTTGGCCGCGTGCGCCGCCATTTTGTGCAGATTGCGTTCGAGCGCGGCCTCGTCGATCAGCAGCGCGGGCGTGGGCAGATCCGCGAGCGAGATCGGCTTCGCGAGCACGATCCGGCTTTGTTGAACTTCGCTCGGCTTCGCCTCGCTGCGCGCTTCGCTTGCTGTCGCCATTTCGTTCGCCTCCGCACGCGCACCGAGCGCAGCGGCGCTCGCGCTGGCAAGCGCGCCGCCGAGCAGAACGCGCCGCGTAACACTCGTCGACTCACCGCTCATAGCGCGCCTCCGGATTTCACCGCGGGCACGCCCATCCCCACCCATTCGCCGAACTTCGCGCCCTCGGCGATCCAGCGCTGAATGCGCGCGAGTTCCGCGGGAGTGAGCGGTCTCCGCTCTCGCGGCATGCGATCGGGCGAATCCGCAGGCAGCGTGAGGCGCCGCATCAGCTCGCTCTTGTCAGGCTGCCCCGGCACTACCGCGAGGCCGATGTCACCGCCTTGCAGAATGCGGGCAGGCGAATCGAGCTGCAGGTTCGCGTAGCGCTGCTTCACGCTGTGACACGAGATGCAGTCGCGCGCGAAGATCGGCCACACGTCCTGCACGAACACGACCGGCGGCTCGGCCGCAGCCGAAGCGGCGGCGAGCAGCACGAGCGCGGCGGCGAGGCTTCGCATCGTGCCCATGTTCTCAGGGCCGCGCGCGCGCCGCCAGCGCGCACGGGCTTTCGCGCGGTGCATACTGCGCGCGGAGGTGCCTGATGCTCGCAGTACGGATCTTTCTTGGGATCTCAGCCGTGCTTTGGTTGCCGTACGGAGTGCGGTGCCTGCTCGACCCAGCCGTGCTCGCCGAAGCCGCTGGTGTCGTCGCCACGAGCGCGACTGGCGCGATCGAACTGCGCGCGATGTACGGCGGGCTGCAGATCGCGGTCGGCTTGCTCGCACTCGCGGGCGCGCTGCGCCCCGCGCTCGCGCCGCACACACTCGTCGCCCTCGGCGCGGTGAGCGCAGGCCTCGGCATCACGCGCCTCGCCGCCGCCGCCATCAGCGGCGAGTTCGCCTCGTATACGCTGATGGCGCTCGCGCTCGAGTTCACGATGGGGGTCGCTGTGCTCGCGCTCTGGCGCCGCGCGCAGCCTGCGACCGCATAGTCACTCCGAAAGGCGAACCGCGATGCTGCTCGAATCGCTCTACGACCCCGCGCTCGATGCGCACCTCCCCGAGCTGCGCGCCTTCAACGCCAAGCTGCCGCGCGAAGACGCGCGCATGCGCTGGACGCCGGCCGCGCTCGAGCGCGCGCGCGATCTCTCACAGGTGATGGGCGGAATCTTCAAACCGTCCACGCTGCCCGGCTTTGCGGAGCGCAGCATTCCCGGCCCGCGCGGCCCGATTCGTCTGCGCACGTTCGTGCCCGACGAAGTGCGCGCCGTTTATTACGACGTCCACGGCGGCGGCTTCTTCATGGGGTCGCCCGAGATGGACGACCGCGACAACGCCGAGATCGCGCGCCGCGCGAGATGCGCCGTCGTGAGCGTCGATTACCGGCTCGCGCCGGAACACGCCTACCCAGCCGGCCCTGATGACTGCGAGACCGCCGCGCTCTGGTTACTCGCGAACGCCAAGCGCGAGTTCGGCACGGATCGCCTCGCGATCGGCGGCGGCTCCGCCGGCGCGAACCTCGCCGCCACCACGCTCGTGCGCCTGCGCGACCGCCACCAGAGCGCGTCGCGCTTCGTTGCCGCGAACTTGGTGTTCGGCGTCTACGACGTCTCGGGCACGCCCTCGCAGCGCCGCGGCGGCGTCCAGAGTTTTCGCGATCTCTACCTGCCCAAGATTTTCGGCGACGACCGCAAGCACCCCGACATCTCGCCGCTCTACGCCGACCTAACAGGTCTCCCGCCTGCGCTGTTCAGCGTGGGCACGAGCGACTACCTCTACGACGACTCGCTCTTCATGCACGCCCGCTGGCGCGCCGCAGGCAACGCGAGCGAACTCGCGATCTACCCCGAGTGCGTGCACGGCTTCACGATGTTCCCACTCGCGATGGCGCGCGCAGCGAGCGCGAAGATCTATGCGTGGCTGGCGAAGCAGGTGGGCTGAGTTTTCAGAACGCGAGCGCCGCAGCCTTGCTGACCTTTCGGTAGATGGCGGAGCCGTTCGCTGGGAACGTCGCGATCAGAATCTCGCCGCGGTTCGTGGCGGCCGACGCGTACGAGACGTGAACCCATTGCGATTTGCGACCGCCTTCATAGATCAGCTGATCGAACGGCAGGCGCCGGTTGATGATGTCCTTGAACAGCACCTTCACCGAAATCGGCGGACAGGTGATGTCGGCCGCTTGCCCAAACTGATGTTGGCTGTCCGCTGCGCCGCCGATCGAGCGGTTGAGCGGTGGGGACCGAAACCCCGAGGACACGACCAGCGGTAGCTCGAGCCCGACTCGCAACGGCTCGAGTACCTGCTCGCAGAGTTTCACGAGGTTCCCGACCTCCGCCGCGCTCGGCTTGTTGGGAATGCCGAGCCGCTCAGCAGTCTGTGAGAAGAGCATTTCTTCGAGCGTGAAGTGGTCCGTCAAAAAGCGCGGCACGCTGGATCCTTTCGTGGGTCGGCTCGAAAGGATCCTGCACCCACCCCAACCGCGTCGCTGTGAACGAGTTCACAGGCGCGGCGAAGAGACTCACGCTTCCAATCCCGCCCTGAACCCCGCATGAATCGCGCCTTCGATGTATCCGACGCCAGTCGCATCGCCGATCTCGATCACAGGCACGCCCGCTTCGCGCAGCTTTCGCGCGGCCTCGGGGTTCGGCGCTAAGCCCGTCGCGAGTATTACGGTGTCGGCCGCGGCCTCGTCGCGCTGCGGGGCGACGCCTTCCTTCGCGACAATCTCGAAGCGCACCGTCTTCTCGCCAATCTCGGTGACGCGCGCGTTCGTAACAAGCCGCACGCCGTGGGCGCGCAGCTCGTGCAGCGCGCGCCAGCGGCGCGGGTGCGCCATCTCCTTCGCGAGCGTCGGGCCTGCCTCGAGTACGACGACTTCGCGCCCGCGCTCGCACAGGAACTCCGCGAGCTCCGCGCCGACGAGCCCGCCGCCGATCACGACGACGCGCTTGCCCACGGGCATGTAGACGCGCGAGGCCTCGCGCAGCTTGCCGGGGTCGTCCGTAATGCCTGTGAGCCGGCCCGCGCGCACGGCGAGCTTGCCGAGCAACCCGAGCTTGCCGCTCGCTTCG
>JANNDT010000462.1:0-10924 GCA_031387905.1 Deltaproteobacteria bacterium | reverse complement strand
GGTCGCCGAGGAACGCGCCGCCGCGTCCCGCGGGCGCCACCTCGCGCGCTTCGCCGGCGTAGGCCGCAAACAGGTGGCTATCGCCGATTGCGGCGTAATAACACTGATCGGTGCTCGGCACGGCGAGCGCGAGCGTGAGCGTCGTGCGAGAGCGGCTGCCCTCGCGGCGCTCGCCGAGAATCTGCACCGCGGCGTCTGAGAGCGCTGCGAGCGCGTGGCGTTGCCACGCATCCGCGTTCGGTGGCCCGCTCGCCTCGGTCCAGTTCGGCGCGGGATTCTCGAGCAAGTGTTCGACGGCGACTTCCGCCGCCTCGAAGCCCGAGTGCCCGTCCGCCACCGCGAGCAGCACGCCGCGTTCGCCCCACGCGAACATCGCCGCATCCTCGTTCGGGTCGATGTAGCCGTACTGCTTCGCGAAGCCGCCGCGTGAGATCGCGATCGCGACGTTCGCCTCCGCGATCGCCCCGTACACGCCGAGCGTCGCGTGCTCGCGGCCGCGCAGCAGCGCACTTCTCACGCGCGCGCCGCGAGCGGATTCGCTGCGAAGGCGAACTCCTTGACAGGTTCGCCGCCGATCACGTGCTCTTGGATGATGCGTTCGAGGACTTCGGGCGTGCAGCCGCGGTACCAAACGCCATCGGGATACACGACCGCGACGGGGCCGTGTTTGCAGATGCGCAGACAGTTGGCCTGCGTGCGGTAGACGCCGCCCTCCGCGTCAGCGAGGCCGAGTTGTCGCAGGCGCTTCTTCAAGAAGCTCCACGATTCCTGGGCTTGCTCGCCGGGAGCGCAGTCGCCGTGGGTGCACAGGAAAATGTGCCGCGTATAACTGCCGATCCTGAGAGCCTTGGTGAGGGCGTCGAGGTCCGCGTCGCGCTGGTCGTCCGGCATGCGGCGCAGTATATGGGCGGCGCGCGGGAGGAAGCGATGCCGGTGAACGCGATTCTGATTGGGGCCGGGCTGCGCGGGCGCGACACGTACTCGCGCTACGCCGCGAAGCAACCGTCTCGCCTGCGCATCGTTGGGGTCGCGGAGCCGAATGCGCAGCGCCGCGCGGAAGTGGCGGCGCTCCACGCGCTCGCGCCGGCCGCGGTGCACGCGAGTTGGGAGACGCTGCTCGCAGCAGCGCCCCCGGCCGACGCGGTGATCGTCGCGACCTCCGATGCGCTGCACGTCGCGCCCGCGCTCGCGGCGCTCGAGCGCGGCTTCCACGTGCTACTCGAAAAACCGATCGCGCTCGAAGCCGCGGACTGCGTGCGCGTGGTGCGCGCGGCCGAGGCTGCGGAGCGCGTGCTGCAGATCTGCCACCCGATGCGCTTCATCCCGTTCTACGTGAAGGTGGCCGAGCTCGTGGCGACGGGCGCGGTCGGGAGACTCGTGCACCTCGATCTGCGCGAGCACATCGCGGCCTGGCACATGGTGCACTCCTACGTGCGCGGGAAGTTCCGTAACACGCGCGAGGCGGCGCCAATCCTGCTGGCGAAATCGTGCCATGATCTCGACCTGCTGCACTGGCTCGTGGGCGAGCGGCCGGCGCGCGTCAGCTCGAGCGGCGGGCTCAGTCATTATTGCGCGAGCGGCGCGTCCGCGGCGGTGCCGGAGCGCTGCACGGACGGCTGCCCGATTCAGGCCGAGTGCCCGCACGACGCGGTGCGCTTCTATGCCGGGCCCGATGACATACTCGCGCGCCACTGGCCGTGGAGCGATGTCTCGCTCGACCCCGCGCGCGAGGCGCGCATGCAAGCGCTGCGCACGGGCCGCTACGGGCGCTGCATCTACCGCTGCGACAACGACGTGCTCGATCATCAGAGCGTGGCGGTCGAGTTCGCGAGCGGCGTCACCGCGAGCTTCGGGCTGCACGGCTTCGCGAACGAAGAGCGGCGCACCGTGCGCATCACGGGCACGCGCGGCGAGCTGCGCGGCGTACTGCACGAAGGCGTGATCGAGGTGTCGCGCGTCGGCTCGTTCGCGCTCGAGCGTCATCAGACGATCGGCTCGCCGCTCGATCACTTTGGCGGCGACGACGGCCTGCTCGATCACTTCACCGAGGTGCTCGCTAGCGGCGACCTCGCGCGGCTGCGCTCCACGGGCCAGAGCGCGCTCGAGGGCCACTTGTTGGGCTTCGCCGCCGAGCGCGCGCGAGAGACCGCGAGCGTCGTGGACTGCGCCGCGTTCTGGCGGGGGATGGGCGCCGCCTGAGCGGGAGACCGACGCGAGGACGCTATTCGCGGTTGCGCGGGTGTCGCCGTGCGACGCGCTCGTTGCCGCGCTTGTAGTTCCCGGTCAGGCGCGCCATGAGTTGCTGGGCGTCCGCATCGCTCGCGGCCTCGACTTCGGCAGCGAAAGCCGTGGCCGGCGCGCCGCGAAGCGTCGTGACGACACGGCCGCTGCGCGAGATGACGACATCGCCGTTCATTCGCCGCGAGTACGTAAAGCCGAGATCGGCCTCTGCGTCGTCCGCTGCCAAAGCGAAGCCTCGGCTCGACGCCCGCCTACGCCGCCTTGCGCAGCCCGCCTGCGAGGATCTCCTGCGTCGGAAGCTTGAGGTCCCACACCAGCCCGACCGCCTGCAACACGCGCAGGATGTAGTAGGTGATGTCGATCTCGTACCAGAAGAAGCCGTTGCGCGCGGACGCCATGTAGTAGTGGTGGTTGTTGTGCCAGCCCTCGCCGAACGTGATCAGTGCGAGCAGCAGGTTGTTGCGGCTGGTGTCGCCCGTCTCGTAGCGGCGCGTGCCCCAGACGTGGGCGAGCGAGTTGATCGAGTACGTGCCATGCCAGAGCAGCGTGGTCGAGATGGCGAAGCCCCAGAGCAAGCCGGGGAAGCCGCCGATCAAATAGCAAGCGATCGCCAGCGAGAGCGGCGGCACCCAGTGGTAGGTGTTCAGCCAGCGCAGCTCGGGGAACGCCGCGAAATCGCGAATGCCCTCGACGGGAGTGCCTTCCCAGCGCGAGTCGAAGACCCAGCCCTGGTGCGCGTAATAAAGCCCCTCCTTCGGCGAGTGCGGATCGCCGGGCAGGTCCGAGTAGCGGTGGTGGCGGCGATGCGTGCCGGCCCACCAGAGCGGGCCCTTCTGGGTGGCCGAGCAGGCGATCCAGGCGAGCACGAACTGAAACGCGCGGCTCGTCTTGTAGGCCTTGTGCGCGAAGTAGCGGTGATAGGCGCCAGTGATGCCGAAGACGCGGATCGCGTAGGTGGCGGCGCACAGCGCGACGGCCGCCGCAGGTGCGCCGACCCAGAATGCGAGCAAGCAGGAAGCATGAACGCCCCAATAGATCGAGCGCGAGACCAGCTTCGTGCGCGTCAGCCAGCCGTCCGCCTGAGAGAACGTCTGCTTCTGCGCGCTCTTGCCGCGCGGAATGCCCGTGGTTGCTTCCGTGATTGCTTCCGTCACTGCTTGCATTTGAATCGGTTCCTTCTGAAGTGCTGCGAAGCCTAAGCTGTGCTTCGACCCGCGCAGCGGGCGGCCTGTGAAACTTCGGTAAAACCCGTGCCGGCGTAGTGCTCGCTGGCCTGCTGCTCGCCGCGCGCGGCGCACATCGAGCCCGCGTTGCTCGTGCGAGCTTCAGCTGGCGGCACGTCCTGCTGTCGCGGAGACTGCCGCGCCCGCCCGCATCCCGAGGAGTTCTTCGTGGCGCACGAACTCAGCGCAGCCGAACGCGAGGCTTATGCGCGCGATGGCTTCGTAATGCGCGCCGCGATCTTTGCGCCCGCGGAAGTGCTCGCGATGCGCGAAGCGGCAGAGGAGATCGTGCGCCGTGCCGAGGCCGCGCTGCCTGCTGCGTCGCGATACGAGATCGACGGCAACGAGTACGCCGAGGCGCTCGTCGGCGGCGTCGAGGCGACCGTGCAGCTCGAGCACGGGCCGGGCGCGCGCACGCTGCGCGTGATCGAGCCGTTTCACGCGCTGCATCCACGCTTCTGCGCGCTCATCGACGAAGTGCGCTTGGTGGCGCCGATGCGCGACCTAATCGGCACGGAGGGCATCGCGCTGTTCACCGACAAGCTCAACTTGAAACGCCCGCGCGAAGGCTCGCGCTTTTCGTGGCACCAGGACTCGCCTTATTGGGCGCACTTCTGCGCGCACCTCGATCAGCTGCCGAACGTGATGATTACGCTCGATGACGCGAACGAAGCGAACGGCTGCTTTCGCGTGATCCGCGGCAGCCACACGCGCGGCATCTTGCCGGGTCGCGCTGGCGAGGGGCGCTTGGGCCCGCTCTTCACGCACCCGAGCGCGTTCGACGCGAGCGCGGCGGTGCCTGCCGTGCTGCCCGCCGGCAGCGCGGTGTTCTTCAGCCCGCACAGCGTGCACGGCTCCGAGCCGAACACGAGCGATGCCCCGCGCCGCGCGCTCGTGGTCACCTACCAGCCGGCGGGGAAGCGCATGTTCAAAGTGGATCGCGTGCGCGATTGCGGAGCGGCGGGGGACTCGGTCTCGCGTTAGGACAACGGTTCCGGTGGGCCGGCTTTCATTCCGCCGCCGTCACGCGCGATTCGGAGCGCCACACGCAGTTCGTCGTGATTGCACCAATACTCGTCGTTCGGAATCACGCCACGTTCCTCGAAGCGCGACACGTTGAAGCCGTCCTCGATGTCATTGAACCAGAGCACACGATTCTCGACGACGGCAGCGGCCCAAAAGCCGAGGCCCAGATCGGCCCATGGCGACTGCCGCCATTTTGCCAGCGGGATCTTCACGCGAGCGAAGAACTCCCGCAGGTCCGCTGGACACATTGCGAGCTGCGCCGCAACAAGCTCGCAGAACTCACGCTCGGTGATCGGCTCCCATTCCATCAATCACCCGCTGTGTTCGCCTCACAGAGATTCACGGACACGCGTAAGCGGGCGTTGCGAGCGTACGCACGAACGCGGCGACATCGAGCACGCCCTGCTGGCCGAGCACCGGCCCCCACGGCGCCATGCCAATCGACTTGCCGACCGCCGGGCCGCCGCTCGTAATCACTTTGACGAGATGCTCGTTGCTGAGCGCGTTCATGTAGGCGCCGTCGTTGTGGTGCGCGGGTTTCGGGTTGAGACCTGCGGACGCGGGGCCGTCACCCGCTCCGGCGAGACCGTGGCAGCTCGAGCAGAACTGGACGTACTTGGTCTTTCCCGCTGCGGCATCGCCCGCGATGCACGCGAAGGGAGTGCCGGCGCTCGCAGTCTCTGCGGCGGCCGCCTCGGCGGGCGCGGGCTCGAGAGCCGGTGCCGGTTCGGGGGTCGGGGTCGGCGCGGGTTCCTCCGCCGGCGCGGGCGTCGCAGCCGGCTTCGCTTCGTCGCCACCGCAGGCACTGAAGGCCATGAGCGAGAACACCGAAAGCCCCATGACCATCGCACGCACACTCAGCTTGCTCACTTCGACTTCTCCTCAGCGCGCTCGAACGCGGCGCGCAGTTCTTCATAGTTCTGAGTCACCGGAAATTGCGGGAACTCGCGGATCACATTCTCGGGCGGCCGGAACAGGATTCCGTGGTCGGCCTCAGCGAGCATCGCAGTGTCGTTATAAGAATCGCCCGCCGCGATCGTCTGGAAGCCGAGGCCGCGCAGCGCCAGCACGGCTTGGCGCTTCGAATCGACTTGGCGCAGCCGGTAGCTCGTGATGCGGCCCGCCGCGTCCGTAATCAGGTCGTGGCAAAACAGAGTCGGCCAACCGAGTTGCCGCATCAGCGGCGCCGCGAACTGGTTGAATGTGTCGCTGAGGATCACCACCTGCATGCGCGCGCGCAGCCAGTCGAGCATCTCGCGCGCGCCGGGCAGCGGCGCCATGCCTGCGATCACTTGCTGGATGTCGTGCAGCTTGAAGCCTCTCTCGGCGAGCAACGCGATGCGCCACTTCATCAGCTTGTCGTAATCAGGCTCGTCGCGCGTGGTGCGGCGAAGCTCAGGGATGCCCGTGCGCTCGGAGAACTGAATCCAGATCTCTGGAACGAGCACGCCTTCCAGGTCGAGGCAGGCGATAATCATGCGAGACAGGGTAGGCCAGCACCCGCTATCGAGGTGCGCGTTTTCTCCTTGTTTACTTCGCTCGCCTGCGGCTCGCTGCGCGCTCCGCTTGCGACCTCGCGCCCCAAAGCAAGGAAATTCGTCATCGAGTTCGCTCCCGCGTTCTCTGCGGCGCGTCACGCAACTCGCTCGACGCATTTACTTTCTCGATGACGAGGCGCCTCGCGGCAGGGCGCGAGGCCGCAAGCGAAGCGCGCAGCGAGGCGAAGTCTTCGGAGCCGAGCGAAGTAAATAAGGCAGGAACGCGCTCCTCGATTCCCCCGCATTTCGCTATTGAGTTCGCGCGATGGACCTTCTCACGGCCGCGTTCCTAGGCCTCGTTCAAGGCATCAGCGAGTTCCTGCCGATCTCGAGCGACGGCCACCTCGTGATCTTCGAGACGCTGCTCGGTGTCGGGAAAGAAGAGGGCGGGCTCTCGTTCGTGATCGCGGTGCACATCGGCTCGCTGCTCGCGCTCTTGTTCTTCTTCCGCGAGCGCGTCCTCGGCCTGATCCGCGGGCTATTCACGCACGATGCCGCTGCGCTCGCGCACATCGGGAAGCTCGCGCTCGCGACGCTGCCGGCGGTTGGCGTGGGCCTCTTCCTCAAGGACCGCGTCGAGGCCGCGTTCGAAACGTCGTGGATGGCGGGCGCAGGCCTGCTCGTCACCGGCACGTTCCTGATTACGACCCAGCGCACGCTGCCGCGCGCACTAGCGCTCACACCGAGCTTCGGGCAGGCGCTCGCGATCGGCTGCGCGCAGGCGCTCGCGATCCTGCCCGGCGTCTCGCGCAGCGGCAGCACGATCGCGCTGGCGCTCGCGCTCGGCGTCGCGCCGCTCGCGGCGGCGGAGTTCTCGTTCCTGCTCGGCATCATCGCGATCGTCGGCGCCGCGGTGCTCGATCTGCCGGAGTTGCTCGCGGCCGGCGCCACCTCCGCGGCGACGCCGATGCTGCTCGGCGCCGCAGTCGCCGCGCTCTCGGGCCTCGCGGCGCTGGCTGTGCTGCGCCGCGTGATCGCGAGCCAGCGCTTCCACGTTTTCGCGTATTACTGCTGGGCCGCGGGCGCGGCGTTCCTCGCGTATCTCGCGCTGCGCTGAGCCCGAAACGCAAACGCGCCGCGCAATCTTTCGACTGCGCGGCGCATGCTCGGGAAACCGAGCGGCGATCCCTAAGGCTCGAGAATCGGATACAGCCTTTGCGCTGGCATCGTGTCGCGGAGCTTCTTCAGCGCGCGCGCCTCGAGTTGCCGCACGCGTTCGCGCGAGAGGCCGAGCGACTGCCCGATCTGCTCGAGCGTGTGCTCTTCTTCGCCGACGAGGCCATAGCGGAGGCGCAGGATCAGCTGCTCGCGCTCGGTGAGGCCACCGATTAGGTGGCCGACGCCGCGGCGCATGCGGTCGTCGTCGATGCCGCCATCGGGCTGGCTGATGGTGGCGTCCGCGACGAAATCTTCGAGCCGCTTCTCGGTGCCCGCGACGCCCGATTCGAGCGAGATCGCCTCGCGCGAGAGGCGGTCGAGCGCTTCCAGCGATTCGGCGTCGACGCCGAGCGCCGGCGCGAGTTCCGCGGGCGTGGGCTCGCGGCCGAGTTTGCCCGTGAGCTCCGCCTTCACGCGCTGGCTGCGCTGCAGCCGATCGTGCACGTGCGAGGGCAGCCGGATCGTGCGCGAGTGGTTCTGAATCGCGCGCACGAGGGCCTGACGAATCCACCACACGGCGTAGGTGGAGAACTTGAAGCCACGGCGGTGATCGAACTTCTCGACGGCACGAATTAGGCCGAGGTTGCCTTCCTGAATCAGATCCGGGAACGAGAGGCCGAGGTTGCGGTAGTCCTTCGCGATCGCGACGACGAGCTTGAGGTTGTGCTCGATGAAGCGGTTCTTCACCGCGGTCATGCGCTCCTGCGAGCGCTCGACGATTTCGTGATAAGTCAGCAGCTGATCGCGCCCGAGCCCAGCCGTGCCCTCGAGTTCCTCGAGGCGCTTCGACTTCGGGCGCGCCCTGCGCAGGTCCTTGGCGAGCTGGCGGCTCAGCTCGCGCAGCTCCGTCAGCAGCGCGAGCGAGAGCTGCGCGCCGTGCAGTTCGCGCGAAACCGCGCGGTCGTGCCGGTCGAGTTCCGGCGACATTTTCTGCACGCCTTCCCAGGCCGCCTCGCGCCGCCGGACGTGCTTGCGCAGGCGGTTGATCGCTCGTTCGACGCGCGCCGCGATCTCGCTGGTCTCCTCGTCACCCGCAGATTCGGAGAGCTTCGCGCCGGTGTGCGAAAGGGCGCGCAGGCCGTCCCAGCGGTCGATCACATGGCGGGCCGACGCCGGGATCGCATACAGCGCATTCCGCAGCGCGGCGGTGGACGCCTCGAGTTCCTTGGCGAGGACGACTTCCTCCTCACGCTTCAGCGTTCGCGTGCCGCCGATCTCTTGGAAGTACGACTCGAGCGGGCGACGGTCGCGAACGACATCCAGCTCTTCCGCGCTGAGCCCGCCAGCGAGCTTGGGACGGCCCTCGCCCGGGAGGTCGGCATCGATCGGGGCTTTGTCTTCGAGCTTCACAGGATCCACCTCGTGTTGTCCGCCCCGGGCCGAGCCGGTGGCGGCGTTGATCGCCTGCTGCCACGCAGGCGAAGTGACATCGGGCGCTGCTGTCGCGGCGGGCGCTGCGGCGGCTCGGTGGCGCGCGCGCAAAGCGCAACCGAGCCCTTCAACCGCAACTGCGACCGCGCATCTTCTACTCGCCGACTCCCAAGTTCCAGCGCTTTCTTTCGCGCGCTGGCGGAATGTTGGTGGCAGCGCGCGCGCGCTGCGTGGCGCATTTCCACGGCTCGCATCTGAGCCGGCGTCATCGCCGCACCGCGTCGAGCGCAAAGCGAACGGTGGCTTCGATCAGCGCGGGCGAATCGGGGTACAACGGATCCCGGCGATAGGCTCGGGTCGAGTAGTGCGACTGAAGCTGGCAGATCACATCGGCCGCGGAGGCAACGTCGAGGTCGGCCTTGAACTCGCCCGCCGCGATGCCCCGCTCGAGCAGGCTCGCGACGAGGTCGCGGTGGGGTTGCACGCGGTCGCTCGCTGCTGACTGGATGCGCGAGAGCTGAAGCGCGCCGTCCTCGCGGATGAAGGCCGGCAGGAGAGGGTGACTGCGACAAAACTCGACCGAGCGGCGGAACATGCCGGCGAGGGTGTCAGCGGCGGATTCCTCGGCGTCGCTTCGCGGCGCGAGTGCGCGAACCCAGTCCGAGATGATCTCCTGAAGTACCACCCCGAAAAGGTGCTCCTTGCCGCGGAAGAACTGGTAGAGCAGCCCGTTCGAGACGCCGGCGCGCGCGGCGATCGTCTCGACCGTGGCGCGCGCGAAGCCCGCCTCGCCGAAGCACGCCCGCGCGGCCTCGAGGATTCGCGCGCGGCGCTCGCCGCTGCGTTCGCTGCGCGAGGGTCGCGTCAGGGGCTGGGAGGGGCTGACGAGCATCGAGGGGAATGCACTCCTGAATCTTCTCTATCAGGAATTCATTGAACGCATCAAGCGAATAGTTCACCTTTGGCAGGGCCGGGACGTTTTTTCCTTCGCCCGGACCCGAGGAGACCCGCAATGAGCTCGCTCGCCTTCCGCGCCTTCGATGCAGACCACCACTACTACGAGGCCGAGGACGCCTTCACGCGCCACATCGAACCGCGCTTCCGCTCGCGGTGCATGCAGTGGGCCGTGGTCGAGGGCCGGAAGCGCTTCCTGGTGGCGGGAAAGGTGAACAAGTTCATCCCGAACCCGACGTTCGACCCGGTCGCGAAGCCGGGCGTGCTCGACCAGTACTTCCGCGGCCGCAACCCGCACGGCCGCGACATGCGCGCGCTGTTCGGGGAGCTCGACCCGATCGCGCCCGCCTACCGCGATCGCACGGCGAAGCTCGCCTCGCTCGACGCGCAGGGCCTCGACGGCTGCTTCTTGTTCCCGACGCTCGGCGTCGGCATGGAAGAGAGTTTGACGCACGACCCCGAGGCGTGCGCCGCGGCCTTCCGCGCGTTCAACCGCTGGCTGGACGAAGACTGGGGCTTCGCGTTCGAGAATCGCGTGTTCGCGGCGCCGTACTTCACGCTGGTCGATGTCGCGGGCGCAGTCGAACAGCTCGAATGGGTGCTGTCGCGCGGCGCGCGCATCGTGTGCATGCGCGCGGGGCCAGTTGCGCACCCGAGCGGCAGCAAGTCGCCGGCCGACGCGCTGTTCGATGCGTTCTGGGCGCGCGTCGCAGAGGCGGGCATTGCGGTCGCGTACCACTCCGGCGACGCGGGCTACAACAAGTTCGCGGACGAGTGGGGCGTCGGCGGCGAGTTCAAGGCGTTCGACTACGACGCGCTGCGCCTCTGCCTCTCGCCCTCGCCGGTGCTCGACACGCTCGCGGCGCACGCTTGCCACGGGCTGTTCGAGCGCTTCCCGCGCCTGCGGATTGCGACGATCGAGAGCGGCAGCGATTGGGTCGCGCCGCTGCTGAAGAAGCTGAAGAAGGCGTACGGCCAGCTGCCGTTTCGCTTCAAGCACGATCCGGTCGAGCAGATCCAGCGCCACGTCTCGGTGTCGCCCTACTACGAGGACGACCTCGAGGCGCTGAAGCGCGCGATCGGCGCGGACCACGTGCTGTTCGGCTCGGACTGGCCGCACGCCGAGGGCCTCGCGGTGCCGACCGACTTCCTCCACGACCTGAAGGGCTATGACGCGGACGAAGTGCGCCTCGTGATGCGCGACAACGCGCGCGCGCTGCTCGCGCCGGCGCGGTAGAGGCGCTGGCGCGTACACGCAACCGCACACGCGCGGACGCCCGCGCGACGCGGGCGACACGCGTTCTGGCGCTTTCCGCCGCGTAGTGGTTACAAAAAGGGGGAGACCCCGTTTGGTATGAGTTGGCGGGGGCGGGGCGGGCCGAGGGGCCGGGCGGGGGCGGGGCCAGGGGGGGG